>CAUWNL010000017.1:0-43376 GCA_963559995.1 uncultured Sarcina sp. | reverse complement strand
TAATAATGAACTCTTAGGTTCCTTTGGAAATTTTGTGAATAGGACTTTAGTGTTTATTAATAAAAGCTTAAATGGCAAGTTAGAAAATTGTGAAATAGATGGAAAATGGAAAGCAGTTTTAGAAAGTAGTTATGATTATGTGGGAAAAAAGTTTGAGAATGGTTCCTTCAAAGATGGTTTAAATTATATATTTAAAATAATTAAAATCGCAAATGAGTATTTTGATAAAGAAAAACCATGGATTTTAATTAATGAAGATAAAGAAAAATGCAGAAATGTTCTATATACTTGTAGTCAAATAGTTATAACTTTAAGTAATCTTTTAGATTCTATAATTCCATTTTCATGTGAAAAAATTAGAGATTTTATAGGAGTAGAAAATCCTAGCTGGAGATTTAATGAAAAAAATATTATAAATGTTAAAAGAGTTGAGTTTTTATTTGAAAGAATAGATAGAAAAGTAGCAATAACAGAACTTGAAAAACTTAAAATGAAGAAAAGATAAAAAAACAAATAGCCCTTGAAATTTGTGTAAGGGGGACAAATTCCTCAAGGGCTAATTTAAGGGGTAAAATTAAATTAGTGTTTTAGCTACGTTACAATTATTATAATACTAACACTATGTGTCAATTTGGTGACAAAAACAGAAAAAGTTATTTTAATAAGAAGAAAAATGTAGTAACAGGAGGTAAAATGTCGATGAAAGCATATTTAATATCAGCTTTAGTTGGAGCAGTTATAGGTTATATAACAAATTGGTTAGCTATAAAAATGCTTTTTAAGCCACATAAGGAAAAAAGAGTTTTTGGCATGAAAGTACCTTTTACACCAGGGTTAATACCTAAGGAAAAGGAAAGAATTGCAAAAAGTATAGGAGACACAGTAGGGGAGCATATTCTTACAAATGAGATTATGACTGAATCTTTAAAGGATAAAGAAATTTTAAATAGTTTAAAAGTTATACTTAATAAAAAGATTTATAATATATTTGAGACTAATAATACTATAGAGGAAATACTAAAAAATATAGATAAAGATAGTGAATTTATAAAAGATAATTTTCAAAAAAATGTATATAATAAGGTTATGTTGTTAATAAACGATGAGGAAAATGTTGTAAAGTTTTCTAGCAATATATTTAATCTATTATTACAGAAAATGAAGGAGAAACCTTTAATAATAAAAAAAGTTATTAAAAGTAAAAAGTTTAAAGAGCTTTTATTACAAATAAATAGAGGACAAAAAGAAAATAAAATTTTAGATGGAGAAATAAAATCTTTTATAAGTGAAAAAGTTTTAAGGTTTATAGAAGATAATAAAAGTTTGAATGATATTATTCCTGATGATATCAACGATAATATTTCAGGTTTTGTATATAGTCAAAAAGACTTAATATCAAAAAGTCTTATAAAAGCTTTAGAAGATGATAGTTTTTCAACTAAAATAAAGGAAATAATAGGCGAAATTCTACCTTATATGTTATCAATGTTTATGAGTGTTGATAGTTTATATGAAAAATTATTTAGTGCTGTTAAAGATTATTTATTGGTAGAGGAAAATAAGATAATACTTTGTAATTATATTGTTTCAATGCTAAATAATTTACAAGATACAAAAATAGAGGATATAATAAGGAATATATCCGAGGATGATTTTAATAATCTTTGCCAATTAGTATCAGATTTGGTTAATGATAAGCTATTAAGTGATGAAAATATAGTAACTTATATAGAAAAGCTTGAAAATTATCTATTAAAGATAGATTCTTATGAAAGTATTATTTTGAAAATAGATAAGGATTATGAAAAACATTTAAAAGCATATTTAGATGAAAATATATCTGTATATTTAAAGAACGATGATTTTAATAATTTAATAAAAAATGGAACAAATACTATAACTGAATATTTGTTAAAGCTAAGAGTTACAGATATTTTTAATGATAAAGAAAAGGCTTTTGATTTTATATGGAAAATAGTTGAGAATTATTATAATAATTTTGTTGAAAAAGATGCAAAAGATATTGTGGATATAATAAATATTCCAAAATTAATAGAGAAACAAATTAATTCCTTTGATGTAAGTTATGCAGAAAAGCTTATAGTAAAAATAGCACGAAAAGAACTTGGTGCAATAACTTGGCTTGGAGCACTTTTAGGGGCAGTATTAGGAGTATTATCTCCACTTTTATCAAGACTTTATAGCTAAAATAATGAGATTTAATAATTTCAAGTGAATTAAAATATTAAACTTATAAGATATTATAGTAAAGTAGTGGTATTATAATATTTAGATATGGCTTAGAATAAACATTGATTTTAGATAAAAATAAATGATAGTACATTAATCATAAATTTATCTAAAATCAATATGAGCTTTAAATATAGTTAAACATATAAGAAGGAGATTTTATGAAGTATAGGATTTTTGATACTCATGCTCATTATGATGATGAAGCCTTTAATGAGGATAGAGAAAATGTAATTAATGAAATAAAAGAAAATGGAGTTCTTGGAGTTTTAAATGCTGGGGCTTCATTAGAAGGGTGTAGAGATTCTGTAAAACTTGCTGATAAATATGAAATGTTTTATGCATCAGTTGGTATACATCCAAGTTATGCTGATAAAGTTACAGATGAAGTTATAGAGGAACTTAGAGAGCTTAGTAAAAATAAAAAGGTAAAAGCAATTGGTGAAATTGGTCTTGATTATTACTATGAGGAAAACCCACTAAGAGAAGTTCAAAAGGAAGCATTTAGAAAGCAAATGAAACTTGCAGAAGAGCTAAACTTACCTGTTGTGATTCATGATAGAGATGCACATAAGGATACTTTAGATATATTAAAAGAATTTCCAAAAGTTAATGGAACAATTCATTGTTTCTCAGGCTCAGTTGAATTTGCAAGGGAGTGTGTAGCACTTGGATATTACATAGGATTTACAGGAGTTTTAACTTTTAAAAATGCAAGGAAATTAGTAGAAGTTTGTGAAGATATCCCACTAGATAGAATGTTAGTTGAAACAGATTGTCCTTATATGGCTCCAACTCCTAACAGAGGTAAAAGAAATCAATCAGATTATATACAATATATAATAGAAAAGATATGTGAAATAAAGGGGTTAGGCAGAGAAGAAATACAAGAT
The DNA here is from genome assembly GCA_963559995.1 of uncultured Sarcina sp. GTDB lineage: Bacteria > Bacillota > Clostridia > Clostridiales > Clostridiaceae > Sarcina. The sequence continues at coordinate 40,233 of CAUWNL010000017.1, read as the reverse complement.
ATACTTCTTGAGAACACAAAGAGAAGATATAAAATAGATGAAATATAGTAAATATAAAATGGTTAATCTAATGGTTAAAACTAGGTTAGCCATTATTAATTGTTAGGATAAAAAATACGTTAGCTCATTGACAGAAAATAAAAGATAAAGTTAAATTAATGTATACTAAAAAGAGGAAAGGGTGTGTAAACCTTGATAAAGGAAGTAATAGTTGTAGAGGGTAGAGATGACATTACTGCTGTAAAAAGAGCAATAGATGCTGAAATGATAGCAACAGGTGGATTTGGTATAAATAAAAAAGTTATAGATAGAATTAAAGAAGCACAAAAGAGAAAAGGTGTTATAGTTTTAACTGACCCAGATTTTGCAGGAGAAAAAATAAGAAGCATAATATCAAAGAGAGTTCCAGGCATAAAACATGCTTATATAAGTAGAGCAGAAGGAACAAAGGGAGATAATATAGGTGTTGAAAATGCAGAACCAGAGGCTATAATAAAAGCTTTAGAAGAAGCTAAGATAACTTTAGAAGAAAAGAGAGAAGAGTTTACAATTTCAGATTTAGTTTTCTTTAAATTATCAGGAGATCCAAAGGCTAAGGTTAGACGTGAACTTGTAGGAAAAGAGCTTAGAATAGGTTATGGTAATGCAAATCAAATGCTATCAAGATTAAATAACTATGGAATAAGTAAAGAAGAGTTTGTTAAAGCTATAGAAAAGGTAGAAGACAGAATATAGAATATAGGAGAATTTAATGGATATAAAAGATATAAAAACTAAAGAGTTAGTAGAAAAATATAATTTTAGGTTTTCAAAAAGTTTAGGACAAAACTTCTTAATAGATGATACGGTTTTAACTGATATAATAGAAGGTGCTAAGGTTTGTGATGAAGATTTAGTAATAGAAATAGGACCAGGGGTTGGAACACTGACTGCACAACTTTTAAAAAAGGCAAAGAGAGTTGTTGCTATAGAGTTAGATAGCAATCTTATACCAATACTTATGGAGGAGATTGGAGACAATCATAAATTCCAACTTATACATAAGGATGCTTTAAAGGTAGACTTTAATGAAATAATTGGAGAAGAAAAGAGTGTAAAACTTGTTGCAAATCTTCCTTACTATGTTACAACACCAATAATAGCGAATCTTTTAAATGGAGGTTATAAATTTAAATCTCTTACAATAATGATACAAAAGGAAGTTGCAGAGAGAATAAATTCGGAGCCTAACTGTAAAGAGTATGGTGCTTTATCAATACTTGTTCAGTATTATTGTAATACTTCAATAATTAGAACAGTAGCACCTTCTTGCTTTATGCCAAGACCTAAGGTTGAGTCTATAGTTATAAAATTAGATAGATTGGAGAAACCGAGAGTAGATGTTAAGGATAAAAAATTATTCTTTGATATTGTAAGAAGTGCTTTTAATATGAGAAGAAAGACCCTTTGGAATGCTACAAAAAATATAGGCCTTCCAAGAGAGCAAATGGAAAAGGCATATAGTGACGCAGGTATTGACCCTAAAAGACGTGGGGAAACTTTAAGTCTTGAGGAATTTGGAGCTTTAGCTGATGCTGTATACAGTTATATAAATAAGTAATTAAAATTTAAAAAAGTATTCTTATTTAGTATATCCCTTCATATAAATGTAATGAATAAATTTATATGGAGGGATATTAATTTGGCAAGTAATAAATTATATAGAAGCTTTATAATACTTCAAGAAGATGAAAGAGGCCATTCAGTATCAAACGATAAACCATTATCAGGCTATGCAAAGATTGAAGCAAAAGGTGAGAAATGTAAAATAGCTTTTTATGCTCAAAATTTAAAATCAGCAGATGAAAAATGTCATATGGCCCTTGTATGTAACAAAAAGGATGGAAATTTTATTTTAGATTTAGGATTAATGAACATAAACTCTCAAGGTAAGGCTGAAGCATCTTTAGAATGCAATACAAATAACATAGGGAATTTAGATATAAGTTACGATAAAATAGTAGGAGCAGTTATCTATAAAGAATTTAATAATAAGTTAGTGTTCTTAATGTGTGGTTTTTTAAATGGACAACAACCAAAGGATAACTGGAAAACCTATAATATAATTTCTAAACATGGGTCAGATAAAAAGTCTCAAAATCCTAGTAATAATAAAAAGATTGAAGAGCATAAAAAGCATAGTAATAATGAAATAGAGAAAATTAAAAAAGAAAATGAAGAGAAAAAAAGATCTATTGAAGAAAAAATTGAGGTTGAGAAGGTTGAAGTAGAAGAGGTAAATAATAGTGCTCTAAAAGAAGATTCAATCAATGAAAATATAGAAAAAATTGAACAAGATGATATAGAAGAACAAATAAGGAAAGATATAAAAGAAGATTTAAATATAGATGTAGAAGAAGTTAGAAGTGAAGATGTAGAAGATGTAGAAGATGTAGAAGAAACTGAAAATAAATTTGATGAGTATGAAGAAAGTATTAACGCTAGAATAAGTGGTGGAAACTATGAAAGAGATAGCGATGAGGGTTATTCAGTATCAGAGACTCAAAGAGTAGTTGAAAGAATAGAATTACAGATTCCAACACAATTAATAGGGAAGATGGGAGGAGGACAAAGTCAAGGAACAGCAACAGGACAAGGATATCCAACAGGAACAATGGGAACCGGACAAAGCCAAGGAACAGTAACAGGACAAGGATATCCAATAGGAGCAATGGGAACCGGACAAAGTCAAGGAACAGTAACAGGACAAGGATATCCAACAGGAACAATGGGAACCGGACAAAGCCAAGGAACAGTAACAGGACAAGGATATCCAACAGGAACAATGGGAACTGGACAAAGCCAAGGAACAGTAACAGGACAAGGATATCCAACAGGAACAATGGGAGCAGGACAGATAAAGATAACTGGAACTATGCATGCTGGATATAAAGCATGGCAAGGAAGAAGTTTTAATAATGATGGGTATAGAGAAGTAAAGGAAAATGATGATGAATTTGAATTATCAGGTTCCACAGCTGAATTCTTTTCCTCAGTGGTTAATGATTTCAAGTATACAAAAGACTTTGCAAAAGATATTAAGAAATGTAAGTGGTATAAAGTGGATGTGGATAGCTTTGATGTTTTATGTAATATGTCAAATTACAATAGATATACAGTAGCATATTATCCAATGATAAACTATTATCCTTATATAAGTAAAAAAGGCTATTTTATGCTTGGATTTAAGTATGATGAAAATGGAGTTGTAAAGTATGTAACTTATGCTATTCCAGGATATAAGGAAAAAAATGATCAACCTTATGGTGGAAAAACTGGATTTGTTACATGGTGTCCTGAATTTGAAAACTCTGATAATGGTTATTGGATAATGTTTTATGATTTCCAAAACAGTAAAGTCTTAATTCCAATTATATAAATTAAATGCCTATTTAGATTAAGAGAGTAAGTAAACTCTCTTATTTTTTTATATATTTTAACGATAGAAAAGGGTATACAGAATAAAAAAATGTAATTCTTTTATAATGCAGTGAATATATATAGTGTATAGATTAGATTGACTAAATGAGGGAAAGGAGAGAAAGTTAAGATGAATAAAAAGCAATTATCAATAACTTTAACGTTGATATTTTTGATGACGCTGCTTTTTACAGGAAAAAATATATTTAAAGAAAACATAGAAAGAGCGTTACTTACTACTAATAATATAGGAGAACTTAGTTCTTATTCAGCATTAGAAGGAGTTATAAATTACACTCTTCCAGATACTTGGGATGCACAAGAGCAGCAGTATCCTGGAAATTATATAATATATAATAATAATTTTGTAAGTGATGATATGAGTATCATAGGGTATATACAGATAATAAACTATTCAAAAGATTTAGAGGAACTTATAGATAAAGATAAAGAAAAAATAAATTTTGATGAGTCAGGATTTTATACAAAGGAAATTGAAGAGATAGATGGTGAAGATGTATACAAGGTGGTCTATAAAGAGAAGGGAGATGAGGGAAGAGTATATTTGAATATGCTTTACTATAAGAGGTTAGATGATGATAGAATCTTAAAAGTCTTATTTAGTTCTTTAGAAGAAAAATTCCAAGAAGGTAATGATGCTATATATAACATAATTATAAAAAGTTTCAGCTAATAAAAATAATTTGATTTAAATCCATATAAATACTATAATTGAAGATAATTAAGGTATTACTTTGAATTATAGATAAGTAATGGAGGTAGAATGAGATTAATATTATTTAATTTATTTGGATTTAATGTGTATAGTTATGGCTTAATGATAGGAATTGGTATTATTACAGCGGTTATTCTTCTTAATTCTAGAGCAAAAAAAAGAGGTTATAACGAAAATAGTATTTTTAATATGATAATAGTTACAATATTATCAGGAGTTTTAGGTGGAAAACTATTATTTATTATAACTAATTTAAGTGATTTCATAAATAATCCAGTAAGCTTTATAACTGATTTTGGTTATGGTTTTGTAATTTATGGAGCAATACTTGGGGGAATGCTAGCTATAATTTTATATAGTAAGTTAAAAAGATGGAACGCATTAGAAATATTTGATTTGGTGGTTCCTGGACTTGCTATTGCACAAGGATTTGGGAGAATAGGTTGCTTTCTAGCCGGATGTTGTTATGGTGCAGAAACAACAGGAGCTTTATATGTGATTTTTCCAGAGAATAGTTTAGCTGTTCCTCATGTTCATCTTCATCCAACTCAAATTTATTCATCAATTTTTGATTTTGCCCTTGGAATATTTTTAATTTTATATAGCAGAAAGAAAAGAAAGAATGGAAAAACATTTGGATTATATCTTATATGCTATAGCATTGGAAGGTTTTTTATAGAATTTTTAAGAGATGATGTTAGAGGAAGTATAGGAGTGTTTTCAACTTCACAATTTATATCAATATTCATACTAGTATTAGGTGTATTTATTTTTAATTTTAGTAAGATAAGAAGAAAATTCACAAATAATACTGCTACAAATTAGATATGCTTATTAAAATTTAATATTGTGAATATAAATTCAGATATATATTATGTTATATCTGAATTTTTTATTAAAAAACAGTATACTTGACAAACTTTATCCTAGTGCTAAGATATAAAATATAGATAAAAAATAGTGTTGGTTTTTTTCGTTTATTATTAATTAAAAAGTACATATAAATTGCATTTTATTATAATATTTTGGAAGTATAAATAAAAAAACTAATACAAAATAATTCTGTATAAATTGGATATAGGATATTATAAACAGTTAATTATAGGGAAATGGAGGAATAAAATGAGTAATAGTTGTTCATCATGTTCAAGTAAAGATAGCTGTGCTTCAGCTAAAGCCGGTGGTGGCTGTGGAAGTGGAATTGCTAAAATAAAAAATAAATATGGTAATATAAAAAATGTTGTAGGAGTAATAAGTGGAAAAGGTGGAGTTGGTAAATCAACAGTAACTGGGATGCTTGCTTCTCAATTAGCTAAAAAAGGATACAAAGTTGGTGTTTTAGATGCTGATATAACTGGACCTTCAATGCCAAGATTCTTTGGAATAAATAAAAAAAGAGCTGAGATATATCCAGAAGGTGAAGGAGTTAGATTTGTTCCTGTAGTAACAGGATTAGGCATAAAGGTTATGTCTTTAAATCTTATAACAGAAGTTGAAGATGAACCTGTTATATGGAGAGGGCCTGTTATAAATGGAGTTTTAAATCAAATGTATCAAGATACAGTTTGGGAAGATTTAGATTATCTTTTAATCGATATGCCTCCTGGAACTGGTGATATAACTTTAACTGTAATGCAAAGCTTCCCTTTAAAGGAGATAATAGTAGTTTCAACACCTCAAGATATGGTATCTATGATAGTTAAAAAATTAGTTACAATGGCTGGAAAACTATCAGTGCCAGTACGTGGAGTAATTGAAAACATGGCATATATAGAGTGTGGAAAATGTGGAGAAAGAATGAATGTATTTAGCAAAAAATCATCTGAGGAACATGCTAAATATTTAGGATTAAAGCTTTTAGGAGAACTGCCTATAAATTTAGATTTTACTGAAGCTTTAGAAAATGGAAAAGCAGAAGAATACGTAGCTGAAAATACTTTATATACATCAATATTTAAAGATTTATACTAAAATTTAAAGTAACTATAAAAAGGGATATCTAAAATAAATTTAGATATCCCTTTTCTTATGCAGATTTTTTATTAGAATTTCCTCTATTAATAGTTCTTATTATTCTATCTATTGGTAGGAAATATAATACAATTAAACATATTATAGTATCAGGTAAAAGGAATGAACCATTATAGACTATTGAATAAACTAAAGGTGACATACCAGCTGGTGCATAACTTCCATAGAAAGCTACTCCTGATATAACATGGCACACAAACCTAAAGAAAATTGCAATAACTGCTCCAAGAAGTCTTTTTCTAGGAAAAAAACCTGCTATTCCTAAACATAAGAAAGGAAGTGGATAGTCAAATAATACTTGTACAGGTTGAAGTATGTATGGGTTTATAAGTAAAGTAAGTAGTCCGTAGATGAAACCTGTAAGCATACCAATTCCTGGGCCATAAATATAAGCTATTAAAAGTATAGGAACCATACTAGCTAAGGTTACACTTCCACCTTGAGGTAGTTGGTAAATTTTAAATAAACTAAGGACAACACTTAATGCTAAAGCTATAGCTATTGTAGTTATCATTCTTACATCGAATTTAGTTCTACTAGCTTTTAATAATACAATAATTATTACTGCAAGGCCTATTAAAGTAACTATTGTTAAAGGGCTTGCCAAAATAGTTCCAATGTTTGAAGGAAGTCCTGTAAAAATTTGCGAAAATCCCTTTGCAAACTTATCTAGGATTTCTTGAAAAGACATCATTTTAAAAATCCTCCTTAAAAAATGTATATTATATAAAAATTAGATTTAATTATAGTATTTAATAAGATAGAATCTAATTTTATATTATTAATGTATTTAAAAGTTTATACATTAAATAAAAAAGACATATTTATCGCAAGATAAATACGTCTTAAAATACTACTACAAAAAAACGCTTTCCTACGCTGGCACTATCCAGATCAGGTTCTTGAGGGTTAATGAAAAATCATCTCTCAGCCAAAAGGCACCCCTAGCATAAATATTTTTAATTTATAAGTCATCTACATTATATATTTAAATTTAATATTAATCAATATTAAAGGTTACAAATTATAGGTTCTTCTTTTGAAATTATATTTTCTAAATCAATCATCTGCTTTTCAATGGCAACTCCTATCATGCCAGGACCAGAATGAACACCCATAGCAGCTCCAATTTCCTCAACACCGCAATCTAAAAGATTAGGATGATTTTTTATTGAGTCTAATAAATTAATAGCTTCTTTCTCTGCCATTCCATTTACAATCCAAATGTTACATTTGTTCTTGTCTAATTCCTTCAAAATAAGCTCTTTAATTTTATTTATTGATTGCTTTCTACCTCTAGCTTTTCCAATGGAGCAATAATGACCTTCTGCATCCATACCAATTATAGGTTTTAAATTTAATAATTCTCCTAAAGTCCCTTTTAATTTGTTTATTCTTCCGCCACGCTTTAAATATTCTAGTGTTTCAACGGTATAATATCCAGAAATATTTTCTCTTATATATGGAAGGAAGTTTAGGATTTCTTCATAAGAAACACCAGATGAAGCTAGGGCACAAGCTTTATTAACTATTAACCCTAAAGGGTAACCAATTATTTTACTGTTAAATAAAGAGTAAGTAAACTCAGTACGTTCTTCAAATGCTAGTCTCACTGCATTAAATGTTCCAGATAATGCTTCAGAAATAAATATTCCAATTATATGAGTATAACCTTTAGAAGAAATCTCATCTAAAACAGAATTTATATAATCAGCGCCAACTAATGAAGTGGTTGGTATTTCACTGCTTAGTCTATTATAGACTTCTTTAGGGGTTATATTTATCTTGTCGTTAAACTCTTCATTAGAATAAATTATTTTAAGCGGTAACAAAAATAAATTTTCTTGTTTAAGTTCTTCTTTATTTAAATCGCATGAACTGTCTGTAAGTATAGCTATCTTTTGCAAATAAATACCCTCCTAAGTTTTATTTATAAATCTGTTGGAATATAATCTAATTTAATCCATTATATATCATAAATAATAAATATATCAATAGAAAAAACGATTTTATTTGTAATTAATAGAAAAATATTCATAAAAAATAAAATTTTATTATTTTTGTATTGACATTCATATATTATATAATTAATTTTTACTAATAATGTTAAAAAATATCTTATTAAATAATTAAATTATATGAATATTTGGAAATTGAATACATAAATGTTTAGATGTCAACAGGTGAGAATCTTTAGAAAAAGTTAAAAATAGAAGAAATAAAGACTTATATAATAAAGATTTGCTTAAAAGGAAAATTAAAAATTAGCACCTTATATTGTAGTGGAGTATAATAGACTTTCGGTACTATATATAGTAGAGTGGAGGAATTATAATGCTACATGTTGTGAAAAGAGACGGTAGAGAAGTTAAGTTTAATGCTGATAAAATAAGCAATGCAATAAAAAGAACCGCCGAAGAAATAAACTATAATATAAGAGAAAGTCAAGTTTTAGGTATAATTCAGAAGGTGCTAAATTACATAGAAATGTCAGGTAAAAGTCATGTTTCTGTAGAAGAAATTCAAAATTTAGTACAAAAGGCTTTAAAGGATAGTGATCTTAAGGATATATCAAATGCTTATTCAAATTATAGAGCTGAAAGAACAAGAGTTAGAGAGATAAAATCTGATTTAATGAAAGCTATAAGTAAGATTGGAGTAGAAACTGATAGAGATAATGCAAATGTTGGAAATAATTTCTCATCTAAGCTTTTAAGAATAGCTTCAGAATCAAATAAGTGGTATAACTTATCAACAATGCCTAAGCATTTAGCTAAATCTCATGAAAATGGAGATGTGTATTACCATGATTTAGATAGTTATAATTTAACGATAAACTGTCTCCATATACCTACAAAACAAATGTTGAAAAAAGGTTTCAATACAGGATATGGAACTATAAGCCCTCCGAAAAGAATAGAAACTGCTGCTGAATTATCATGTATTTTGTTACAATCTACTCAAAATGATATGTTTGGAGGTCAGTCCCACCCAGACTTTGATAATGATATGAGTATATTTGTTAATCCAACTAGAGAAGAAATTAGAAAAGAGTACGAGAAGTTAGGTGTGCCATTAGATAAATTAGAAGAACTTGTAGAAAAAAAATTAAGAGAAAGAATACATCAAGCAATGCAAGGGGTAGTATATAACCTTAATACAATGCACTCAAGAGCGGGTCAAATGTGGGCCGTTTAAAAGCTAGTCCGTTTAAAGCTTTTAAATAATCAACGGGGAAAATCGGTGAAGACTAAGTATTTTATATTTATAAAGTGTAATAATTTTAGGTGATTATTATGGGTGAAATGAAAAAAATACTATAAAGTATATGTTAATACCGAGACTGCTATAAGCAAATAGTGGTTGTAACGCATAGGAAGTGAGCCAGATTGTTAGCAAAAATCTTCCCAAGAGTCTCCGTCACCCTACGGAATAATTATGGGTGAAAATATATGCTGAACTTACCGAAAGGATAAGAAGTAGAGGATAAAAAACCACTACGATAACAAAGTGTCACAAGTGCCATTTAGCTCAGTAAACTTAGGTTTACCAGATTCTCATGATGCTGCTTTAGTATGTGAGATATTTTTAAAGGAGTATGAAAAAGGTTTAGGAAAGGGAGAACAACCAATATTTCCTAATATTATATTTAGGGTTAAAGAGGGAGTAAATAGGGAGATAGAAGACCCATATTTTTATCTTTATGAGCTTGCTTGTAAGGTTGCTGCAAAAAGAATGAATCCTACATTTATGAATATAGATGCAGATTTTAATAAAGTGTATTATGATAAGGGATATAAACCAGCCACAATGGGATGTAGAACTTATTTAATGAGTAATGTAAACGGAGAACCTGGCTGTGAAGGTAGAGGAAATATTGCACCAGTTACAATAAATTTACCTAGGATAGGGATTTTATCTAAGGGAAATGAAAAAAGATTCTTTAGTATCCTATATGATAGATTAGAAACATGCAAAGAATCTTTAATGCATAGATATAATGTGTTAAAAAATTTAAGAGTTAAAGACTTACCATTTGTAGCAGGGCAAGGACTTATGAAAGGTTCAGAAGAATTAAGACAAGATGATTCTATTGAACCAATTCTAAAACAAGGAACTTGGGGGATAGGTTTCATAGGTCTTGCAGAGGCTTTAATTGCGTTAACAGGAAAGCACCATGGGGAAGATGAAAAGTCCAAAGAGTTAGGTCTTAAAGTTATTTCTTATATAAGACAATATACTGATAGAGTAACTGAAGAAACCCAGTTAAATTGGAGCTGTTATGCAACTCCTGCTGAAGGCTTATCAGGTAAATTTATAAAGCAAGATAAAAAAGCCTTTGGAATAATAAAGGGTGTAACAGATAAGGATTATTACACAAATAGTTTCCATGTACCAGTTTATTATCCAATATCAATAAAAAATAAGATAGATATAGAAGCACCATATCATAAGTTATGTAATGCTGGTCATATAAGTTATTTAGAAGTAGATGATTGCCCAAATGCGGAAACTATAATGGATATATTAAATTATGCTTATAAAAAAACTAATATAAGCTACTTAGGAATTAATTTTCATATAAGATATTGTAAGATTTGTGGAACCTATCTTCATAATAATGAATCTTCATGTACCAATTGTGGTTCAACTGATATACAGGGCGTTTCAAGAGTTACAGGATATTTAAGTTTAGATGAGAGATTTGGTCCTGGTAAATATGCAGAAAGAGAAGATAGGGTTTCACATGTTGGAAATAATCATAAAGCATATAACATGTAATTCTTATATAGTTAAAATTGATAAAATAATCATAAGTATAGGTTAATATACTTTATTTGAACTTGAAACTACGTGAGTAATATCATGTAGTTTTTCGTTTGTTTATAATAAATATGTTTATTGTAAATTATAGAAATAGTTTAAAAATTTTATTAAAAGAAAATATAATAAATAGATTTTATAAAAAGCAAAATAGCTTTAACAACTAATATGGTAAAGCTATTTTATTTAGGTTTATTCTAAAATTAAAATATTTATATTATATTTAAGAGTTTATATAACAATTAAGCATTTTTAATTTAGTTAAAATGTTATATAAATTTTTTCATAAGTGACTCCTGTCTTAGAAGACATTATGTCTAAAAATTTATTTATATCATTAAGTGTTGCTTCTTTAGCATCTTTGGAAAGGTTTCCTTTTCCAAGTCTATCACATAAAGAAAGTAAAGCAACATCATGTATGTCAGTAGTTTCTATCATATTTAAAACTGCACCAGTTTTTATTTTATTTAAGACATAGAAGTGAGTCATATGATGCTTTATTAGAGAAACTATATTATCTCTTATAGTTATGTTATTTATATGATCTCTTAAAATCCTGCGAGCCATTTCTCCGCTTACTAAATCATGGTGATCATCAATTATATTATTATCATTATCTAAAATAGTTGTTTTAGATTTACCAATATCATGAAGAAGTGCTGCAAACATAAATTCTTTTTTATTATGTGCCAAATCTTTATACTTGGCTGCTTCATCAACTGCGTATAATGTGTGGGTTAAAGCATCTCCTTCAGGATGAAATTTTGGATTTTGTTTAACATCTTTTAAATCATAAAGAGCTTTTATTAAATTATCATAAGAATTATAATCGTCATTATTAAATAATATTTCTTGTAGAAATATTGATGGTTTCTCATCAAATAATAAATGATTTTCTAATTTATAAAAAAATTCTCCTGTAGTCTCACTAATTATACTTTTGATTTCCATTTATAAATCCCCCTATCAATGTGGTATAATATAATATTAACCATATTATACTATTTTTAGTCATATGATATGATAAAAATTATAGACCAAGGTTTATAATAAGTCAAAGGCATATGATATAGGGAAACTGTAGGGTTTAGGTTAATTTTTAATGTAAGTAAGTGTCAAGAAGATAATTAGAAAATTAAATGTTTTAAGAATGATACCCTTTAAGCAGTTTATGATATCATAAATATTGAGGTGATAATATGGCAAATAAAATAAGACTTTCAGGAATTGCATATGAGAGTTTAGTAAATGGACCAGGAATGAGACGAGTGTTTTTTTCGCAAGGATGTAAGCATAATTGTGACGGCTGTTTTAACAAAGAAACTCATGATTTTTTAGGTGGAGAAGAAATGGATATGGATTTATTAATTAATGATTTAAAAGATAATCCTATCTTAAAGGGAATTACATTTAGTGGGGGAGATCCGTTAGAGCAAGCAGAAAAATTTGCATATATTGCACTAGAAGTTAAGAAATTAGGGCTTAATATTTGGTGTTATACTGGATATGAATTTGAATATATAATGAAAAATTTAGATAAGAGACATGGATGGAAAGAGCTTTTAAATAATATAGATGTTTTAGTAGATGGAAAATTTGATATAAATAAAAAAAAGGATGGATTAAAATTTAAAGGTTCTGAAAATCAAAGAATAATAGATGTTAAAGAGACTTTGAAAAATAATAAAATAAAGTTAATAGAGTTTTAATAAACTATTATAAAAATATAGTTATAATTACAATTATAAAAATTGGTAAAAAAGGAGGACATAAAATGTATAACTTTTTGGTTAAAAATGAAGACATTAATAATGCAGACACAATTATAATTCCATTATTTGGTGATAAGCTAGAATTTAGAGATGAAGAGATAAACAAGAAATTAAAAAGATTAGAAAAAAGAGAATTATTTAATGGGGATTTTGGTGAAATTTTAAATATAACGGGAGTTAAAGAAGAAATTCAAAATGTTATATTTTTAGGTCTTGGAGAAAATGAAGATTTAAATAAAGAAAGAGTAAGAAGAGTATTTGGTAAAGTTCAAAAATATATAGAATCTTTAAAAAGTAAGAATGTGTTTATAGAATTTGTTAGAGCCGAAAACATTTCAGAAGATGATAATGTAAAGGCAATAATTGAAGGGTTATCTTTATCAGATTATAAGTTTAATAAGTATAAGAGTGATAAGGAGAAAAATGAAATAGATACAACTATAACAATTGGAGGATTTAATTTAGAAGATAAGGATTATACAGATATTGTAGAAGAGAGTAAAATATTAGTCGAATCTGTATTTAATGCTAGGGATTTAGTTAATGAACCATCTAATGTTATATACCCAGAAACTTTGGCTGAAGAAGCAGAGAGATTATCTAAAGAATATGGTTTTGAAGTACAAGTAATAAATCATGAAAAAATTGAAGAATTACAAATGAATTCATTCCTAGCAGTAGGAAAAGCATCAGTACATAAACCAAAGTTAATTGTTATGAGATACTTTGGGGATATGGATAATGAAGATAAAAAACTTGGATTAATCGGTAAAGGGTTAACTTATGATTCAGGTGGATATTCTTTAAAACCATCAAATTCTATGGTTGATATGAAATCGGATATGGGAGGTGCTGCTACTGTAATTGGAGCAATAAGTGCCATTGCTAAAAGAAAATTAAAGATAAATATAGTTGCAGTAGTTGCAGCTTGCGAAAACGTAATAGGTAGTGAAGCATATAAACCAGGAGATATTATAAGCTCTATGGCTGGAAAAACTATAGAGATATTAAATACTGATGCAGAAGGTAGATTAACAATGATAGACGCTGTTACTTATGCTATAAAAGAAGAAAATGTAACAGAAATCATTGACGTTGCAACACTTACAGGAGCAGCTCTTGTAGCCCTTGGAAATGATGTAACAGCTGTTGTAACTAATAGTAATACTTTTTATAAAGAGTTAGAAAAAGCATTTACATCAACAGGAGAAAAGATGTGGAACTTGCCTAATTTTGATGATTATAAAACTCTTATAAAATCAGATATAGCAGATTTAAAAAATACTGGCGGAAGATATGGTGGTACTATAACAGCAGGATTATTTGTTGGTGAATTTGTTGAAAATAAACCATGGCTTCACTTAGATATTGCAGGACCTGCATATATAACAGTTCCTTGGGATTATTGCCCAAAAGGAGGCACAGGTGCAGGTGTTAGAACGCTTTATCAGTTAGCTAAAAATAGAAGTGAAGCTAAGTAAATTTAAACTTAATAGGCTTTTCTTTAAAAAGTTGTAGATTTTATTGCTTATTTAAAATGGACCTTATATTTAAATAAGGATAATTTGTTAAAGAAAAAGGTAGAATGCATATCTTACATTCTACCTTTTTAGTTTAATAATTAGAATTCAGAACTTCCTGTAGTTCTTGGGAATGGTATAACATCTCTTATGTTAGACATTCCTGTTATATACATAATAAGTCTTTCAAAACCTAATCCAAATCCAGCGTGTTTAGTTCCACCATATTTTCTAAGTTCTAAATACCACCAATAATCTTCTTCATTTAAATTAAGCTCTTTCATTCTACCCTTTAATACATCTAATCTTTCTTCTCTTTGGCTACCACCTATTATTTCTCCTATTCCAGGAACTAGGCAGTCAGTTGCTGCAACTGTTTTCCCATCATCATTTAATCTCATGTAGAAGGCTTTAATGTCTTTTGGATAATCAGTTACAAATACAGGTTTTTTAAATATTTCTTCTGTTAAATATCTTTCATGTTCAGTTTGAAGATCAATTCCCCATTCAACATCATATTCAAATTTCTTTCCTGAATCTTGAAGCATTTTAACAGCATCAGTGTATGTTACTCTTCCAAAATCAGAAGTTACTACATGATTTAATCTATCTAATAGTCCTTTATCGACAAATTGATTAAAGAATTGAAGTTCTTCAGGGCATTCTTTCATAACGTAATTTATAACATATTTTAACATAGCTTCAGCAAGGTTCATATCATCTATAAGATCAGCAAAAGCTATTTCAGGTTCTATCATCCAAAACTCTGCTGCATGTCTTGCAGTGTTTGAGTTTTCAGCTCTAAAAGTAGGTCCAAAAGTATAAACATTTCTAAAAGCTAATGCATAACTTTCAGCATTTAATTGACCTGAAACTGTAAGATTTGTTTCTTTTCCAAAGAAATCTTCTTTAAAGTCAACTTCTCCATCTTCAGTTTTAGGAACGTTGTTTAAATCTAAAGTTGTAAGTCTAAACATTTCTCCTGCACCTTCACAGTCAGAACCTGTGATTATTGGGGTATGAGTGTAAACAAATCCTTGTTCTTGGAAGAATTTATGGATTGCATAAGCTGCAACACTTCTAACTCTAAATACAGCTGAGAAAGCATTACTTCTTGGTCTTAAGTGTGCTATTGTTCTTAAGTATTCAAAAGTATGTCTTTTCTTTTGAAGTGGATAATCAGCGTCTGATAATCCTTCGACAACAACTTCACTTGCTTGAATTTCAAAAGGTTGTTTTGAATCAGGGGTTTCAATTAAAGTACCAATAACTGAAATTGATGAACTAATAGGTAATTTTGATACCTCTTTAAAGTTAGAAACTTTTGAGCTATCAAATACTACTTGAACGTTTTTAAAGAAAGAACCATCGTTAACTTCAATGAATCCAAAAGCATTTGAAGCCCTTAAAGTTCTTATCCAACCAGAGATTTTTACTTCTTTATTAGCAAAATCACTAGTGTTTCTGTATAATTGTTTAACTAATGTAACATCATTCATTTTATAACCTCCATGTAATTATTATTTTGCGATTTAAAATAAAAAAAGCCCACTTCATCCACAATGGGACGAATGGACATATTCGCGGTACCACCCAAATTGCTATAAAATAGCCATCTTAGTAAAGAACAATAAATGCTCTTTCAAATTTAACGACTGAAAAACCGTCTAAGCCTACTATCCTTTTTAAAAGATTTCGGTTAGAAACTCAGAGATGTTCTTCTATAAAGCTTTAATGACAGGACTTTCACCATAACCTGCTCGCTAAACATTAAAATCTAAATATACTCTTCTCGTCATAGTAAGTTGTGTATTAAATAAAAATTTCCTTGTTTAAAGATAATATTTACCTTTGATAAATTGATAAATTGATTTTACAATAAAATAATAATATTTGCAACATATTTGAAATAGTATTAAATATATTTGGAATTAAAAATATATTTAATTCTTTTAGAGTGAGTATGAAGCTGATTTTTAAATGAACTATAATAAAGTGGGTTAAAGTTAAATATGAAATTTAAATACAATATATGTATTTTAATAGTTTTGTGATAATTATTTTTACCACAAATTATAGAAAAATACATTTATATTAATAGTAAATAACATTTAGAAAAATATTCTTAAGTGAAAGGTATTTGTAAAATTTTTCAGTCATATAAATATAATTGATAATAGTCTATTTTAGGAGATTACATGAACTTTTACGAAGAAAAATTTCAGAAAATAAATCACTTAAAAGATCTTATGACATCAAGTAATACCAAAGAAGATTATAATAAATATAAGAGTTTATTAGAGAAGGAATTAATTCATATTAATAAATATAATAGGATGTTACAGCAAGATGGGAGCTTAGTTATGAATAAAGAAGAGCTTAGAAAATATACTGGGGATAATGGAACCAAAAAATATGTTGCAGTAAATGGAATAATATATGATTTAACCAATGCACCTGAGCTAGATTATGCTCCCCACTGTCAAATAGTTGGAGGAACAGATGTAACGAAAATGTTTAATAATTGTCATGGTGATGATTGTGGGATATTAGAAAAACTACCAAAGGTAGGGGTATTAATTTAGTGTGTTAAATAAACTTGGTTATGTTTTAGAGCAAACCTCAATTAAAACATAACCACGTTAAAATATAGTTAAGCTATTCTTTACCTAATTTATAAGATTGTATAAGTTTTTCAGGAAAATCTAACTTCTTCATTTTAGTCATAATCTTTTCATAATCATAAGGAACTATATTGATTTGAGCATTAAAATCCTCAGGAGAAATATCAAGTATTGCATAAGTTCCATGAGGAGTACCATTCTTAGGTTTTCCAACACTTCCGTCATTTATTATGAGTTTAGTACTAATCTTTTTTATATAAGGTATATGAGTATGAGCGCAAACTAAAACATCATAGTTAAAGTCATCTATAATTTCATTGATTTTTTCATAATCTTCAGTTAAATATTCATTAATTTTCCTCGGACTTCCATGAACGAATTGGATTTTTTTATTATTAAACTCTAAAACAATGGTTTTTGGTAACTCTTTTAAAAATTCTCTATTTTCATCAGTTACAGTTTTAACTGCCCAAGGTAAGCTAAAGGAATTTATTTTATTTTCACGTATAAAAGTATAATCTTTATCAACTACGGAGGCGTCATAATTTCCTTTAATACATAGAATTTTTTCATTTCGTATTCGTTCTATAACTTCATTAGGATTACAACCATAACCAACTAAATCACCTAAACATATAGTAAAATTAACTTTTTGTTTTTTTATATCTTTTAAAATTTCATCTAAAGCATAAATATTGCCATGAATATCTGAAATAACAGCAATTTTCATAATTTAATCCTCCTTTTAATACTTTAAAATATTGTAAACCCTATTGTATTATTAGCTATTATAAGAATAAAATAAAGACAACATAATTATTTTTTATATTCATTATATCACTAACCATTATGTTTTTTATGATGATAATATTAAAGGTGTATATGGAAAATTTCAAATTTTACTATTAGTAAAATAGCTTATGTTGTGTAGCATAATTAAATTAGAAAGGGATGATATTTTGAAAGAAGAGCGCTTAAAGAGAGTTTTACAAGAGATGATTAAAAATAATTTATCTCAAATGATAGTTACAGAAACAGCTTCTGTTTTTTACCTTACAGGTACTTGGATAAACTCAGGAGAAAGGCTTATGGCACTTTATATAAATACTAATGGAGATAAAAAATTTATAGTAAATGAGTTGTTTCCTGTAAATAGTGATTTAGGATGTGAAATTCTTTATTACAATGATACTAAAAGCCCATTAAACCTATTAAAAGGAATTATAAATAACAATGAGATTTTAGGAGTTGATAAAGACTTTAAAGCACATTTTTTAATTGGATTAATGGAAAGAAAGGCAGCAAAATCTTTTATAAATGGTTCACCAATTATAGATAGAATTAGAATGATTAAAGATTTAGAAGAAATAAATCTTATGAGAGAAGCATCAAAAATCAATGATTTAGTTGTAGAAAACATAATAAAGGAAATAAAAAGTGGAATTTCTGAAAAGTATATTTCAAATAGATTAGGTGAATTATATGAGGAAAGTGGTGCAGAAGGTTTTTCCTTTGACCCTATAGTTGCTTTTGGAGAAAATGGGGCTAACCCTCACTACGAAACAGGAAGATGTGTTTTAGAAAAAGGTAAAGGAATTTTAATAGATACAGGTTGTGTAAAAAATCATTACTGCTCAGATATGACAAGAACTGTATTTTTTAAAGAAGCTACAAAACATCAACAAGAAATATATAATATAGTTTTAGAAGCCAATATAAATGCTATAGAAAAAGTAAAACCAGGTGTAAGATTTTGTGATATAGATAATGCCGCAAGAAATACTATTGAAAAGTATGGGTATGGACAGTATTTTACTCATAGAACAGGTCACTCAATAGGAATTGAAGTTCACGATTTTGGTGATGTAAGTGCTGTTAATGAAAGTGAATTAGAACCTGGAATGATATTTTCAGTAGAACCTGGAATATATTTGCCAGGGGATATGGGCGTTAGAATAGAGGACTTAGTTTTAGTAACTGAAAATGGATATGAAAGATTAAATAGCCTATCAAAAGAACTTCAAATAGTTAAATAGTTATTTATTTTAAACTTTCATGAGACTAATCCAATTTTTTGACTTTTTTAAAACTAATAATATTTAAGACATAGTTATTAAATAACTATGTCTTAAATTAAGGTTTAACTTAATAATACAACTAAATCTCTTTGATTATATTAGTCATAAGCTTGATGAATTTTTCTTTAGCCTTTTCGGAAGTTTCTATAACTTCTACATGATTTAGAGGTTGAGCTAAAATTCCAGCTGCCATATTTGTAGCACAAGAAATCCCTAGAACCTTCATACCACAATGATTTGCAACTAAAACTTCAGGTACAGTAGACATACCAACAGCATCAGCACCTATTATTTTAGCCATTCTAATTTCAGCTGGAGTTTCATAATTTGGCCCACTAAACATTGCATAAACCCCTTCTTGAACAGGTATTTCTAAGCTTTTAGCAATAGTTTTAGCTTTCTCTCTTAGAGTTTTATCATAGCCATTAGACATATCAGGGAATCTTGTTCCAAAGTCCTCTAAATTTTTACCAACTAGAGGGTTTGCACCTGAAAAGTTTATATGATCTGAAATTACCATTAAATCTCCAGGATTAAAATCTTTGTTAACTGCACCTGCTGCGTTTGTAACTATTAAAGTTTCTACACCTAAAAGTTTCATAACTCTAACAGGGCAAGTAACTTCTTGCATTGTATATCCTTCATAATAGTGGAACCTGCCTTGCATAGCAACTACTTGTTTACCTTGAAAGTTTCCAATTACAAGTCTTCCAGCATGACCTTCAACAGTTGAAACAGGGAAGTTTGGAATATCACTGTAGTTGTAGTACTCAGCATTTTCTATTTTATCTGCAATAGCACCAAGACCAGAACCTAAAATGAGTCCTATCTTTGGTTCAAATTTAGTTTTAGATTTAATATAATCAGCGGAAAGTTTTATTTTTTCGGATAAATTCACTTAAATCACCTCTTATAAATTATTTAATAATAAATTGATTACCTTAAAGTTAATGTTTTACTTTAGTATTGTATCGATTTCAGATAAATTTATTTTAACAGTAACTATTGATATTAATATGTATTTAATATAACACAATAATAATATAAAATAAAAGAAGATGCAAAATAATTGCATCTTTTCTTTAAATTTGTGTTAAAATATTTAATTTTCTTATATTCTAAATAAATTTAAGGGTAAATTATTTTAAAAACATTTCTCCCACTTTTACAACATCTCCAGCACCAACTGTAAGCAATAAATCACCATCTTGTAATTTAGATTTTACATAGTTTAATGCCTCTTCATGAGAGTGAACATTTGTACATTTAACTCCAAGTGTTCTTATTGCATCACCTAATTCATCAGATGAAACAAGACCTGTATCTTTTTCTCTTGCAGCGTAAATATCCATTAATACAAGTTCATCAGCATCATTAAAGCATGTTGTGAAATCCTCAAATAATGTTTTAGTTCTTGTATAAGTATGAGGTTGGAAAACACAATAAATCTTGTTATGTTTTATTTTTTTAGCAGTTGACAAAGTAGCTTTTATTTCAACTGGGTGATGAGCATAGTCATCTATTACAGTAATGCCATTTTTAACACCTTTATATTCAAATCTTTTGTGTGCTCCATGGAAAGCTAATAATCCATCTTGTACTTTATCAAAAGGTATATTAAATATTATTCCTAAGGCAACTGCTGATAAAGCATTAGAAACATTGTGAAGACCAGGAACCGATAAAGAAATAGTTCCAAGGCATTTATCTTTATTATAAGCATCAAAAGTATAAGCACCTTTTTCATCACAAACTAAATTTTTAGCTGTAACATCCCCCTCATTTATTCCATAAGTTACAACATTGCATTTTGGGTTGTCCAAAACATCTCTAACGTTTTTATCATCTATGTTTACTATAGCATGTCCATCTTCAGGGATTATATTTATGAATTCTTTGAAAGTTTCTTTTATATGATTTAAATCTCTATAAAAGTCTAAATGGTCGGCATCTATATTTAAAATTATTCCAACGTATGGGAAAAATCTTAAAAAGCTTTGTTTATATTCACAAGCTTCAGTTATAAAATATTCGCTATTACCAACTTTAAAATTTCCATTTATTGCATCTAAATTTCCACCAACTAAAATTGTTGGGTCAAGATTAGCACTTAAGGCAATATGAGAAACCATAGATGTAGTTGTTGTTTTTCCATGAGTTCCAGCAACAGCTACATTGTATTTATGTCCTTTCATAATTTGTCCTAAAAATTCGGCTCTGTCCATAAGGTCTATATTCTTATCCCTAGCCTCTACAAGTTCAGGGTTATCAGATGGTATAGCAGCAGTATATACAACTAAATCAACATTTCTTAGGTTATCTGCTCTATGTCCTATGTATATTTCTGCTCCATGAGACTTTAATGTATTTAATATATTAGAATCCTTAAAGTCAGAACCTGAAACTTTATAACCAGCATTTAAAAGTACAGCAGCAAGTCCGCTCATACTAACTCCACCAATACCTATAAAATGAACTTTTTTATTTTTATCTGTTATTAAATCAAAAGACAACAAAAATCAACTCCTTTATTAATCTCTATATAATTATATACACTTTTTCCATGAAACACACAACAAAAATATGCTTTTATATAATTTTATTCTAAAAACTTAAAGTGATACGTAATATTAAAAAATTTGTAAAACCAATTATTTACATGAAAAAATGATAAAAAATTCGTATATGAACGTAATACAAACATTAACATAGAGTTAAAAGTTTGTTATAATAAATTTGTGAAATTAATTAATAAAAATAAAAAATGGCAATACTTATACAAAAAGATATTTATATAAATTTGACTTATTAATAAAATGGAGTGTGGTTTTTTTGGAGAAATTAAGTAGGAATAGTAGGGTATCTATTATTACAAAGATTTTAATTGAAAATCCTAATAAAATAATAGGATTAAATAGATTTTCAGAACTTTTAAATGCAGCTAAATCTACAATAAGTGAAGATATAGTTATTGTAAGAGAGGCCTTAGAAAAGCTTTCAATGGGGAAAGTTGAAACAATAGCAGGAGCAGCTGGTGGAATAAAGTTTATTCCTGCTATGGGTGAAAAAGAAATAAAAGAATTTTTAGCTGAACTTTGTGTCCTAGCAAGTGAAGATGGTAGAGTTATGGCTGGAGAATTTTTATATGTTACAGATATAATGTTTAATCCTAGTATAATATCAAAGGCTGCTATAATACTAGCAACTTATTTTTATGGAAAGGGAGCTGACTATGTTATAACTGTTGAAACAAAAGGAATCCCATTAGCATATGAAGTTGCTAAATGTTTAGGTGTTCCAATGGTTACAGCAAGACGTGATAGCAAGGTTACAGAAGGGTCAACTGTATCTATAAATTATGTCTCAGGAACATCAAAAAGAATTCAACAAATGTGTCTTTCAAGAAAGTCATTAAAATCAGGAAGTAAGTGTATCTTTATAGATGATTTTATGAGAGGTGGTGGAACTTCTAACGGTATAATTGATCTTTTAAAAGAGTTTGACTCAGAGCTTGTTGGAAGTGGAGTTTTAATAGATAATAAAATGTCTTCTAATAAGGTATCAAAGGATTATATATCTTTAGTTGATATTTTATCTATTGATGAAAATGGAATACAAATGGTTCCTTCAGGGCATTTAGTTTAATGAAAATTTTTATAGAAAATTATCTTTGATAGTATTTAATTTAACATAGCTTTATATTTTATAAAGAGGTTAATAATAAAGGAATATTTTTCAATGATTAATAGTACCTTTAATTGATAGTAGTAAATATTATTTATAAAATTATCTAAAAAAAACTAAATTTAGGAAGGAATTTTATATAATTTATAGAAATATATTAGTGCTAACAACTGGAGGTGGATTATAATGAATATTACAGACGTGAGAATAAGAAAAATTGCAACAGAAGGAAAGATGAAAGCTATTGTTTCTATAACTTTTGAGGAAGAATTTGTGATTCATGATATTAAAGTTATTGAAGGACAAAATGGGTTATTTATTGCTATGCCAAGCAGAAAGACACCAGATGGTGAGTTTAAAGACATTGCTCATCCAATAAATAGTACAACAAGAGAAAAAATTCAAAAAGCTATTTTAGATGAATACGAAAAAGTGAGAAGCTCTGAAATACAAGAGATTTCTACAGAAGAATAGTTTTATAAAAAGTAAAAGGAACAAATATCCTTTTACTTTTCTTTTTAAATGTATATTTATAGTATAAATAATAAGTATTGAAAACAAATAGGTAATAAAATATAATTAAAATGATAAATATGAATTATATTATACAAAATATTTCAGTTGTCATAAAAAGTTGAAATATAGTAATTAAATAGAAAGAGGTGGAGTTATGGACAGATATGCCATAATATTAGCAGCAGGACAAGGAAAAAGAATAAAATCTAATCTTCCAAAGGTTTTACACAAAGCCTGTGGAAAAGAAATGGTAAATCATGTTATTGACACCATGAGAGAAGCTGATATTAATGAGGTTAATGTAATAATAGGTAAAGGTGCAGAACTTGTAAAAGAGAAGACTAATTCAAGGAATGTTACATACTCATTACAGTCAGAACAATTAGGTACAGGTCATGCAGTTAAATGTGCAAAGGCTTTCTTAGAAGGAAAAACTGGTGTGGTGGCCATATTTACAGGAGATGCTCCATTAATAAAAGCTTCAACAGTTAAAAACTTAATAGATACACATATAAAGAATAATAACTGTGCAACACTTTTAACATCCATAATAGAAAATCCAACAGGCTATGGAAGAATAGTTAGAAGTGATAAAGGTGTTGAAAAAATAGTTGAGCATAAAGATTGCAATAGTAATGAATTAAGCATAAATGAAATAAATGCAGGAATGTATTGTTTTGATATAAAAAACCTTTTAGAAGCATTAGATAAGTTGTCAAATAATAATGCTCAAGGAGAATATTATCTAACAGATGTTATAGAAATATTTAAATCAAATGGAGAAAAGATAGGAGCAATGATTACAGATTTTGAAGAGACTTTAGGAGTTAATTCAAGAGTTGAACTTGCTGTAGTTGAAAACATATTAAGAAAGAGAATAAATAGAACTCATTTAGATAACGGTGTTACTATAATAGATCCAAGTAATACTTATATAGGAGTAGATGTTAAAATTGGTCAAGATACTATAATTTATCCTGGGAATGTTATAGAAGGAAACACAGTGATTGGTGAAGATTGTGTTATTTACCCTAATTCAAGAATAAATAACAGTGTTATAGAAAATGCTGTAGAAATTCAAAGTTCTGTTATTTTAGATAGTAAAATAGGACAAAACACTACAGTAGGTCCATTTGCTTATATAAGACCTGAGAGTAATATAGGAGAACACGTAAGAATTGGGGATTTTGTAGAAATTAAAAAATCTACAATTGGAAATAATACTAAGGTATCTCATTTAACATATATAGGAGATGCTGAAGTTGGAAGCTCTTGTAACTTCGGTTGTGGAACTGTAGTTGTAAATTATGATGGAAAGAAAAAACATAAAACAAAAATAGGTGATAATGTATTCATAGGTTGTAACACTAATCTTGTTGCACCAGTTGAAGTTAAAGATAATTCATATACAGCAGCAGGCTCTACTATAACTAAGGAAGTTCCAGAGGGTTCTTTAGCAGTTGCAAGAGCAAGACAAAAAAATATAGATGGTTGGGTAGAGAGAAACAATAATAAAAAGTAATTTTAAATACAAAAGTTAAGTTTAATTATTTTAAGGAGGTCTTCATTACATGGAAAATCACATAAAGAGTATAAAGGTATTTACGGGAAATTCTAATGAAACTCTTGCAAAAGAAGTTGCTGATATTCTAGGTGTTAATTTAGGTGAAGCTACAGTTTCAAGATTTAGCGATGGGGAAATATCGGTAAATATCTCAGAAACCGTTAGAGGGTGTGATGTGTTTATAGTTCAATCAACTAGTAATCCTGTAAATGATAATTTAATGGAATTACTTATAATGATTGATGCCTTTAAAAGAGCCTCAGCAGGAAGAATAAATGCTGTTATTCCATACTATGGTTATGCAAGACAGGATAGAAAAGTAAAATCAAGAGACCCTATTACAGCTAAATTAGTTGCTGATTTAATAACAGCAGCAGGAGCTGATAGAGTCTTAACTATGGATTTACATGCAGCTCAAATACAAGGATATTTCGATATTCCTGTAGACCATCTTTTAGGTGCTCCTATGTTAGCAGATTACTTTATAAAAAAAGGTTTTGCAGATAGGGATGATGTTGTAGTTGTTTCACCAGATTTAGGTTCCGTAACAAGAGCTAGAAAATTTGCTGATAGACTTCAAGCACCAATAGCCATAATAGATAAAAGAAGACCAAAAGCCAATGTATCTGAAATAATGAATATAATAGGTGATATTGAAAATAAAATTTGTATCTTAGTAGATGATATGATAGATACAGCAGGAACAATAACAAATGCTGCTAATGCGTTAAAAAAATTAGGGGCTAAAAATATATATGCTTGTTGTACTCATGGTGTATTGTCAGGCCCAGCCTTTGAAAGGATAAATGAATCTGCTATAGAGGAATTAGTTATGTTAAATACTATAGCACTTCGAGAGAGCAAAGAAAACTTAAGCAAATTCAAATCTTTATCTGTTGCACCACTATTAGCTGATGCTGTCAAAAGAATTTATGATGATAAACCTTTAAGTAGTTTATTTTAAGACTTAAATGGATAAATTTATATAAGAAAGTGTAGTAGAAAGGAATAGTAGATATCTACTGCACTTTTCTTTTAAATAAACAAACTTTAATAGTTATATCAAAAGATAATATGTAGGAGGAATATAGATGGAAAGCTTACAGGAGAAAATTTTAATAGTTGATGATGATGAAAATATATGTGAAATAATAAAAATATATTTAGAGTCAGCAAATTTTGATGTTAAGACAATCCATGATGGTGGAATGGTTCAAGGGGCTTTTATGAGATATAAGCCAGATCTTGTTATATTAGATATGATGTTACCTAATATAGATGGTATAGATCTTTTAAAGTGGATAAGAAAAGAAGGAAATGTTCCAGTTATAATGCTAACTGCAAAAGGGGAAACTTTTGATAAAGTTTTAGCTCTTGATTTAGGAGCAGATGATTATGTTGTAAAACCATTTGAACCAAAGGAATTGATAGCTAGAGTCAAAGCTGTTATGAGAAGATATACAGTTGATGACAAATCATTAGAAAAGAGATTAGAATTTAAAGATTTAATTATAGATTTAAGTTCTTATAAGATAATTTATAAGGGTGAAGAGCTAAAAATGCCACCTAAAGAATTTGAACTTTTATATTATTTAGCAAGTAATAAAAATAAAGTTTTTACAAGAGAACAGTTATTATGTGAAGTTTGGGGATATGATTATCCAGGTGATTCAAGGACAGTAGATGTCCATATAAAAAGATTAAGAGAGAAATTAAATAATGAAAGCGAATGGCAATTAGAAACTGTTTGGGGTGTTGGATATAAATTTGAGGTGAAATAATGAAGAGAAAAAGCTTAGTGTTTAAGCTTATAGCAACTATAAGTATAACTATATTTATAGTGTTTTTTGCCACAGGAATAATATTATCGTACTTTGTTAAGCAGGATTATTTTAATACTGAAGAACAAAAACTAGATATGGAAACCAATACCATACAGGAAGTTGCTGTTAAGTATCAAGGAGATACAACTTTAGATAGAGAAAATATATATGATATGTTACATTTGATATCAGGTTATTTAGAAGCTGATATACTTCTTGTAAATAATTCAGGGTATGTTTATGGAGTATCAAATAAGGAATATTCATATTTATATGGTAAAAGATATACAAATTTTGATTTAGATACCTTGAAAAATGATAATATATTAGAGTATAAAAGTGGAGATAATTATATATATTGCAGAGGCATGTATAATAGTAGCGGTGAGTTTATTGGGGCTATAGCTTATGTGATTTATCAAAGTAACATAAATAAACCAATATATGATATGTATAAAATAATATGGATTTCTGTTGTTATAGCTGTTATTATTTTAAATATTATATTTTATTTTATTTCTAAAAAATTTATAATTAAGCCTTTAGAATCAATAAATGATATAGCTAAAGATTTTTCTAATGGTCATTTTGATAAAAGAGTTAATATAAGCAATAATGATGAAATAGGAGATTTAGCTAAAACATTTAATGTTATGGCAGATTCTATAGAAGAAGCAGAAAACAACAGAAGAGAGTTTATATCCAATATATCACACGAATTAAGATCACCAATAACATCTATAAAGGGATTTATAACAGCTATTTTAGATGGTATTATACCAAAAGAAAAAGAAAAAGATTATTTAAAGATAGCAAATGATGAAATAATGCGTCTTACAAGGCTTGTAAATGATCTTTTAGATTTATCAGCAATGCAAGCTGGTAAAATGACTTTTAAGTTAATTAAAATGGATATAAATAATGCTATAAGAATGACTGTAATTAAAATGGGACAAAAGGCCTTAGAGAAAAATATTAAAATAGATGTGTCTCTAGAAGAAAAGAGTCTTTATGTTTTAGCTGATAATGATAAAATAATTCAAGTATTGACTAATCTTATAGATAATGCTATAAAATATTGCAATAGGAATGGAAAAATATTAGTATCAACAAAGATTAAAAATGAAAAAATTATTGTATCAGTTTATAATAATGGACCATCCATAGATAAAGATGATGTAAAGTATATATGGGATAGATTTTATAAAGCTGATAAATCTAGAACAAACAAAACAAGTACAGGTTTAGGATTACCTATAGTTAGAAATATAATACTTGAGCATAATGAAAAAATCTGGATTGATAATAATGATAATGGAGTAACATTTAGTTTTACTTTAAAAAAGTTTAAATAAACTCAATTTAAGATTATGCACTTACCCTTCGCAATTAGTGAAGGGTAAGGTTTTTGCATATATATCTAAGAATATAATAACAGTAAAGGAGAAAAATTCAATGTATTTAATAGTTGGACTTGGAAATATAGGAAAAGAATACGAAAATACTAGACATAATATAGGATTTCAAGCTATAGATTATATTTCAGAAAAGTATAATATTGAGATAAATAGGATAAAATTTAAGGGAATATATGGGGATGGAATTATAGAGGGTAAGAAGGTAATTTTATTAAAACCTACTACTTACATGAATCTAAGTGGAGAAAGTATAAGAGAGGTTATGAACTTTTATAAAATATCAGAAGATCAACTAATAGTTATATATGATGATATAAGTTTACCAGTAGGAAAGCTTAGAATAAGGGAAAAGGGAAGTGCTGGTGGACATAATGGAATAAAAAGTATAATAGCAAACATTGGAACAGAGAAATTTCCAAGAGTTAAAATAGGTATAGGACAACCTAGTTATGGGTTAGTAAATCATGTTTTAGGAAAGTTTTCAGCTGAGGAAAACGAAGTCTTAGATAAGATTATTCCAGTTTGTTCTAATGCAATAGGTGAAATGATAAAAAATTCAGTAAAAGATTCAATGAATATATATAATGGTTTTAAAATTAATTAATAAAATAGGAGGTGTTTAGTTTGAGACTACAAGGATTAATGAATCCTTTATTAAATAGTGATACTTTTACAGGTATTAAGGATGCTATAGAAAATAATAGGAATTTAGAAATAAGCGGACTTTTTGAGTCGGGAAAAAGTTATGTTATAAACGCTATCTATGAGGAACAAAATAAATCTATGGTTATAGTAACCCATAGTGATATAGAAGCTAGAAACATGTATGAGGATTTATCTTTTTACACTCAAGATATTTATTATTTACCAGCTAAGGAAGTAGTATTTTATAATATTGCAGCTATATCAGGTGATTTAAGATGGGCTAGATTATCTGTTATAAGAGAAATTTTAAATAAAAAAAAGAAAATAGTTATAGTGTCTATGGATGCATTTGCAACAACATATACTCCAGTTAAGTTATTTAAAGAAAATACTATTAAGTTAAAGGTAAACAAGGAATTAAATTTAATAGAACTTTCTAAAAAACTTTTAGGATGTGGATATGAAAGAGTTGAAGTTGTTGAAGGAAAAGGAGAGTTTTCTTTGAGAGGCGGAATATTAGATGTATATCCGCCTAATAGTTCTGTTCCTTTTAGAATTGAACTTTTTGGTGATGAAATTGAATCTATAAGAAAGTTTAATGTAGAGTCTCAAAGAAGTATTGATAAAGTAAAAGAAGTAGAGATATTCCCAGCTAAAGAAATAGTATTAAACGAAGAAATAATAGATCATGCAGTAGAAAATATAAGCTCTGAGCTTAATTCCTTTAGAGAAAATAAAAATCATGATGAGGATGTTATAAATAGAATATCTGATATGGTAAACAGAAATATAGAAAACTTAAGAGAAAATTGGACTTTTGAGACAATAGATAGTTACCTGCCATTTTTCTTTGATAAACCATCAACACTTTTTGATTATTTAGAAAATTATTTAATTATTATAGATGATACAAAAAGATGTAAGGGAAAACTTGAGAGCACAACTATTGAATTTAAAGAAAATTATGAATCATTTTTAGAAAGAGGAAGTATACTTCCTTCACAAGGAAAGCTTCTTTTAGATATTGATGATGTTTTTAGTTCCTTTAGAGATAGAGAAATAGTTGCTATAAATTCCTTTGAAGCAAGTAAAGACTTTTATTCAATTTATAATAAAGTAACATTTAATCAAAGCACATTAAATAATTATCAAGGACAATTAGATATCCTTATAAGTGACATTAAAGATAGAAAAGATAGTGGATTTAAAACAATTATTTTAGCAGGAACTAAGCCAAGAGGAGAAAGGCTTGTTGATACATTAAGAGACAATGGAATAGAAAGTGTATATAAAGAAAACATAGAGGAAATTAAAGATAAGGAAGTAGTAATAACCTACGGAAGCCAACTTAAAGGTTTTGAGTATCCAGATTTAAAACTGTGTTTAATTTCAGATAGAGAATTTTTTGGAGAAGCCAAAAGAAAAACATCTAAAAAGAAGGTAAAACAAAAGGGTGTAGCTAAAATAGCAAGCTTTGGAGAATTAAAACCAGGTGATTATGTAGTTCATGTAAACAGTGGTATTGGTGTTTATAAAGGAATAAAGCAAATAGAAGTGCAAGGTCATATGAGGGATTATTTAGACATTGAGTACACTAAGGGAGATAAGCTTTATGTTCCTGTTGAACAGTTAGATTTAGTTCAAAAGTATATAGGGTCTGAAGGAACTTCACCTAAGGTGAATAAACTTGGAGGAAATGAATGGAAAAAGGCTAAGGCCAAAGCTAGAAAATCAATAAATGATATAGCTGAAGATTTAGTAAATCTTTATGCCACAAGAGCTGCTTTAAAAGGATATAAGTTTTCAAAGGATACTCAGTGGCAAAAACAATTTGAAGATGAGTTTCCTCATGAGGAGACACCAGATCAATTAACATCTTTAGAGGAAATTAAAAAGGATATGGAGTCTGATAAACCTATGGATAGACTTCTTTGTGGGGATGTTGGTTATGGTAAAACAGAAGTTGCAATAAGAGCTGCGTTTAAGGCTGTTATGGATGGAAAACAAGTGGCATTTTTAGTTCCTACAACTATATTAGCTGATCAACATTATAATAATTTTATAAAAAGATTTTCAGGATTTCCTATAAAAATAGATATGATAAGTAGATTTAGAAGTAAGAAACAACAAACAGAAACTATAAAAGCATTAAAAGAAGGAAATGTAGATATTTTAATAGGAACTCATAGATTAGTTTCTAAGGATATAGAATTTAAGGATTTAGGTCTTTTAATAGTAGATGAGGAACAAAGATTTGGAGTTGCTCAAAAAGAAAAAATAAAAAATGTTAAAAAAAATGTTGATGTTCTAACTTTAAGTGCAACACCAATTCCAAGAACTCTTCATATGTCATTAACAGGAGTTCGTGATATATCAGTAATAGAAACTCCACCTGAGGATAGATACCCAATACAAACCTATGTTGTAGAACAAAATGACCAACTTATAAGAGACGCAATACTTAGAGAAATAGCAAGAGATGGTCAAGTTTATTTTGTATATAATAGAGTTGAAAGTATTCAAAGTATGGCAAGTTACATTCAAAATTTAGTTCCAGAGGGGAAAGTAACAATTATACATGGACAGATGACTGAGAGACAATTAGAAAAAGAAATGATAGCTTTTATGAATAAAGAATTTAATATATTAGTTTGTACATCAATAATAGAAACGGGAATAGATATTCCAAATGTTAATACAATGGTAGTTTACGATGCTGATAAAATGGGGCTATCTCAGCTTTATCAATTAAGGGGAAGAGTTGGAAGAAGTAATAGAGTAGCTTATACTTATTTCACATATCAAAAGGATAAAATATTAACAGAAGTAGCTGAGAAAAGGCTTAAAGCTCTTAAAGATTTCACAGAGCTAGGTTCTGGATTTAAAATAGCTATGAGAGACTTAGAAATAAGAGGAGCAGGAAACATGATGAGTTCAGCTCAACATGGTCAAATGGCGGCAGTTGGATATGACCTATACTGTAGAATGTTAGAAGATACTATAAAGCTAATTAAAGGAGACATAGACCAAGAACCAGTTGAAACAACTGTAGATATAAAAGTTGATGCCTTTATTCCATCAACATATATAGAAGATGAGATACAAAAGATTGAAATATATAAAAAAATTGCATCTATTCAAAATGAAGAAGATTATAAGTATGTTGAAGAGGAACTTGGAGATAGATTTTCAACTATACCAAAAGAAATTTATAATCTTATGGATATAGCTTATATAAAGAGTAAGGGAAAAGCACTAAATATAGAGGAAATAAAAGAAATTAATAATGAAATAATATTTCAGTTTGAAAGTAGAGAAAGAACAGATAAAGAGTTATTTATAAGGCTTTTAGAGAAAAATAAAGAAAATATATTATTTAAGTTTGGTGATAAACCAGCTTTTGTATATAAGTACAAAGATATGAAGAAGGAAAGTGTTTTACAGAAATTTAAACAAATTTTAGATGATTTAATCTCCTATAAAAATTTATAATTGAAATAAAATTGTAATATTGGTATATTATTATATAGTTAACATTACAAAAATATGAAAAAATAGGGGACGAAGCGAGGGGTATTATGAAAGCTTGGAAAAAATTAGTGATAGTTATAGTTGCAGGAGTTGCAGCAATTGGAGGAGTATGTCTGACAATGGTTGAAAAAACAGATGCTGCAATACAGAAAACTGTTGTAGCAGTTGTAAATGATGAAGATATAACTTTAGGAGAAGTTAATGATAATTTAAAGGGATTTTATACATCTTTGGAAACACAATATGGGGATAATTACCTTTCAGATCCTCAAATGCAATCCTATATATTGTATCAAAGGGAGGATATGTTAAGTTCTTTAGTACAAGAGAAGATTATGGTTTTACAAGCAGAGAAACTTGGAATAGTGCCTTCAGAGGAGGAATTAGAAGCGCAAGTAGATGCTAAACTAGAAGAGCTTAAAGGGTATTTTGAATCTTCAGGTGAAAGTTATGATAACTATATAGCAACTTATGGAGAAAATTCTGTTAGAGAAATGTTTAGAAATTCCTTAATAAGTCAAGCACTTGAAGAATATATGACTAAGGATTTAACAGTTTCAGATGAAGAAGTTGAAAAGTACTATAATGAAAATAAGGATAGTTATTTAAACTACGGAAGTGCTGATGTTAAAGAACTTGTATTTAAAACTGAAGAGGAGGCAAATGCAGCAAGTGAGGCCATAGCAAATGGTACAACAACTTTTGATGCATTATATTCAGAATATGAAGCAAATGTTGAAAAAGCACAAGGAGAAGATGCAACAGATGAACAGAAAAATATTCCAACAGCTAGTGATTTAGGAACTATTTCATATGATTCAACTGCTTACGGAACTACATTTATGGATGCCCTTAAAGGAATAACAGAAAATGATGGCGTATCTGCTCCTATAAATGATACTTCTCAATATATTATAATTAAAGGAAGTAATATAGTGGCAACAACTGATATGCTTTTAGATGATGAATTAAAGGAAGAAATAAGAGAAACTGTTTTAACTACAAAGAAAAATACACTTATGACAGAAAATTTAACTACTTGGGAAGAAGAGTTTGGTGTTAAAACTTATACAGATAAATTAGAAGAAGGATTATAAAATAAAAAATCACAAAGTATAATACTTTGTGGTTTTTTATTTTGTCTTAAAACTAAAATTTTCTGTAAAGATAAATTATAACCAATGTGTATAAAATTTGAAATTAATAAGATACTAATACTGAAAACTAGATATAGTAATATACCCTATTTTATTAAAAATAATTATACATAGATAATTAAGGAGGAAAAAACAAATGAAAGCCACAGGAATAGTTAGACGTATTGATGATTTAGGAAGGGTTGTAATTCCAAAGGAAATTAGAAGAACTTTAAGAATTAGAGAAGGAGATCCACTTGAGATATTTACAGATAGAGAAGGTGGAGTAATACTAAAAAAATATTCTCCAATTGGAGAATTGACAGATTTTTCTAAGGAATATGCTGAATCACTTCAACAAACTATAGGACACGTAATTTTAATTGCTGATAATGATGCATTTATATCAGTAAGTGGTACACCAAAAAAAGAATTTATAGAGAAAAAAATAAGCGATGAGTTAGAAAAAGTTGTTGAAAATAGAAAGACAACAATTTTAGGCTCAGAAGGCAGAGAGGTAATACCTCTACATGGTGATGATGATGAGAGTAAATATTCAAGTCAAGTTGTAGCCCCAATTATAGCTGAAGGTGATGTTATAGGCTCAGTTATAATACTTTCTAAAGAAGGAGAAAAATTTGGGGAATTAGAAAGTAAATTAGCTGAAACAGCAGCATTATTCTTAGGAAAACAAATGGAGCAATAATATTTAATCATTATTAGGAATAATACCTCTAGATTTACAATAAAATTAAACAGTTGATTAAAGTGAAAATCTGGAGGTGTTTATGAAAAAGCAATCATTAGTTAAGGGTAGTTTAATACTAGTTTTTGCTAGCATATTAGCCAAATTTTTAGGTATATTTTTTAGATGGCCACTAATAATGTTAATTGGGGATGAGGGTCTTGGTTATTACCAAATGACATATCCCCTTTATATGTTATTTATAGCTATATCAACAGGAGTTCCAATAGCAGTATCAAAGCTTATATCTGAAAAAATAGCATTAGGACAAAAAGAAGAGGTATTTCAAGTCATAAAAGAAGCATTAAAAGTAATGATTTTGTTAGGACTTGGGACAACTATATTTTTAGGTGGATTTGGTAGATATATTATACACATACTAAAATGGGATGGCAAAGCTTATTATTCAATACTAGGTGTTTGCTTAGCACCACTTTTTATAGGATTTATGACTCCTCTTAGAGGTTTCTTTCAGGGAATGCAGAATATGACTCCAACTGCTGTATCACAAGTCATTGAGCAGATTGGAAGAGTAGTTTTTGGAGTTGGACTAGCTTTTATATTATTTCCATTAGGGATAGAAAAGGCAGCAGGAGGAGCATCCTTTGGGGCAGCGGCAGGAGCACTTTTAGGTGGAATATATCTATGGCCTAAATTTTTAAAAATAAAAAAACAAAATAACATAAGAAAAGTAAAGGGAAGTGAAAAAATATTTAGTGAAATAATTAAAGTTGCACTTCCTATATCAATAGGGGCAGCAGTAGGAAGTATTATGGGGGTTATAGATTCTGTTTTAGTTCCACAAAAGCTCCTTCAATCAGGAATGAATATGCAAAATGCTACAATTCTTTATGCACAGTTAACAGGAAAAGCTTCTATATTTACTAATATACCTATGACTCTTACAGCAGCATTGTCAGCATCAATAATACCAATAATATCTGAACTTTATGTATTAAAGGATAAAAAACAATTAGAAAATAAAATAAATATGTCTATTAAACTTAGTATGTTAGTTGCTATTCCATGTTTTTTAGGATTGTTCTTTATGGCAGAACCTATAATGAAATTAATATTTCCAGGAAGATTTGAAGGATTTACTATACTTAAATACTTAGCAATAAGCATTCCATTTTTAGTAACAACTAATATCACAACTTCGATTTTACAGGGAACAAGGTATTATTATAGACCTGTTATTAACCTGTTTATTGGATGTATAATAAAAATAATTTTAACTATTATTCTAGTACCGGTAAAAGATATAAATATATATGGAGCTGTTATAGCAACTATATGTGCATACTTAACAGTAGCAGTTTTAAATGTTATTTATATGATGAAAAGGTTAAAATGTAAATTTAGTTTAATAGAAACTATAATAAAGCCAATTATAGCATCACTTTTAATGATTATAGGAGTTTTATTAACATATTTAAAAATGATAAATATGAGTATTAATAATGGGTTGTCATGCTTGATTTCTATATTTATGGGTATTATTATATATGTAGTATTAGTAATATCACTTAAAATACTAGGATATGAAGAGATTAAAGGAAGGGTAAAATCTAAGAAACGAAGATATTAATTTATATAGATTTAACTTAAGAATTAATAAGGATCTCAACATATTTTTGTGTTTTTACATGAAGGAGAAAAATTATGCTAAAAATAATTGGATTGGGGCCAGGAGATCCTAAAGCATTAACTATAGGTGTTTTAGATGAACTTAAAACAAATAAAAATATTTATTTTAGGACAGAGAAACATCCTACAGTTGAGTTTTTAAAGGAACAAGAGGTAAAGTTTAAAACCTACGACCATGCATATGAGATGTTTGATAGTTTTGATAAGGTCTATGAATATATAGCAGAGGATATAATAAAAAATTTAAAAACAGGAAAAGAAATAATTTATGGTGTTCCAGGTCATCCATTAGTCGCTGAAAGATCAGTATTAAATGTTATAGAACTTTGCAAGGGAAATAATATAGAGTATAGGCTATATCCAGCAGTAAGCTTTATAGATGCCATTATGGAAGGTTTAAAAATAGACCCAATAGAGGGAGTAAAGATTATTGATGCCTTTGATATAAATAATCAAATAATGGATAAGAGAATAGGGTGTATAATAACACAAGTTTACAATAAATTCATAGCTTCTGAGGTTAAAATAAAGCTTTTAGAAGGGTATAATGAAGATACAGAAATATTTTTTATAAGAGCTGCAGGAATTGAAGGCTTAGAAAGCATAAGAAAAATTCCTTTATATGAACTTGATTGGCAGGATGATATAGATTATTTAACATCAATATATATTCCAAAGGATTTAAATAATAAAAAGGACTTTTATGATTTTGTAGATTTAGTAGATACTTTAAGGGGGAAAGATGGTTGTCCTTGGGATAGGGAACAAACCCATGAAAGTATAGGTAAGAACATAATAGAAGAGAGTTTTGAAGTTTTAGACGCTATAGAAAAGCAAGATGACAATTCACTTATAGAAGAGCTTGGGGATGTACTTTTACAAATAGTATTCCATTCATCTATAGGAAAAGAAGATGGATATTTTGACATAAATGATATTATACAAGGAATATATAATAAAATGGTATACAGACATCCTCATGTCTTTAAGGATGACAAAGCAAAAACATCAGAAGATGTATTAGATAATTGGGATAATCTTAAGCAAAAAGAAAAAGGAATTTCCACACTAACAGAAGAAATGAATACTATAGCAAATGCTCTACCAGCCTTAATAATTGCAAGTAAAGTTCAAAATAAAGCTAGAAAGGTTGGATTTGATTTTGATAATGTTTCTGATATTATGAAGAAGATAGAGGAGGAATTAAATGAGGTAAGGGATGTATATAAAAGCCAAAACAAGGTAAGAATAGAAGATGAAATTGGGGACTTATTATTCTCATGTGTAAATTTAGCTAGGTTTTTAGAAACAGATAGTGAAGTGGCACTTAGAAAAACAATAGAAAAGTTTATAAAAAGATTTTCATATATAGAGAAAAAAACATTAAATGAAAATAAATCATTAAAAGATTTAGATTTAGAACAGATGAATATATTGTGGAATGAGGCTAAAGAAGTTGAATAAAATCATAAAAATGAGTCTATTATATAATAATATTATTATTTCTTAGAGAATATAGAATCATTGACTATACAAAGAAAAAAATATATTGTATGATAATATAAGCTAAGTTTAGTATTTGTAGCTATATTAAAAAATTAGCTAATTACGTAAATTTAAGGAGGATGTAAAAGTGAATAAAGCAGATTTAATAACAAAAATGGCTGAAAAGTCTGGATTAACAAAAAAGGATGCTGAAACAGCTTTAAAAGGATTTATAGAAAGCGTTACTGAAGCTTTAGAAAATAAGGATAAGGTTCAATTAGTTGGTTTCGGGACTTTCGAAACTAGAGAAAGAGCTGCAAGAGAAGGAAGAAACCCAAGAACTAAAGAGGTAATAACTATTCCTGCATCAATAGCTCCTGTTTTCAAACCTGGTAAAGAGTTAAAAGAAAAAGTTAACAAATAATTCTTAAAAGAACCTAAGATATCTTAGGTTCTTTAATAATATTTGAGCATATAGGAGAAGTGTATGAGATTAGATAAATATTTAAAAGTTTCTAGAATTATAAAAAGAAGAACAGTAGCAAAAGAAGCTTGTGAAGGTGGAAGGGTTAGTATAAATGGAAAAGTTGCAAAACCATCAACAGCTTTAAAAGAAGACGATATTATAGAAATAGTCTTTGGAAATAAAACATTAAAAGCTAAAATAGTAAATTTAGCAGAACATGTAAGGAAAGAAGATGCTAAAAATATGTATGAAATAATAGAGGGTGAAGAAGACACAGAAGAGTAACTATGTAAAAGCATCTAAGTATAGTATAAAATACTCCATACTTTTAGTAATTTTTTATGTTAACTTAGCATAGTTATAGTTTAGAAACCACTTTAATTATTAAGAGTATGGGGGAGAATTATGGAAAATAAATCTGTAAACGAAGAGTTTAAAAGCAGTTTAAATCTTGAAGATAGAAAAATATTGGTCATGAATGGCGTTTTAGAGGTTTTAAATTTTAATGATGAAAAAATAACTCTAAATACTAAGTTGGGGTCTCTTGGAATTAAAGGAAAAAATTTAAGGGTAAAAAAGCTAGACTTAGAAAATAGCCAGGTAATAATTCATGGGTATGTTAATAGTTTAATATATAATGGTTCTAAAGCTAAAAGAAAAAAGAGATTTTTAATACCTAAGTTTGGTAAATAGGTGATTGCATGTTATTACCATTAAAAATACAATTTGATATGATAATCTACCCATTTATATCTGGCTTCATAATAGGAGTTTTTTTTGATATCTACAGGATAATCAGAGGAAAAGAGCGAATAAAGATTATAAGTATATTGGAGGATGTATTATTTTGGATATTGTGTAGCCTCAGCATATTTATATTTTTATTAAAATTTAATTATGGATTCTTAAACGTATACGTATATATATTTATACTTATAGGGATATTTACTTATTTTAGCGTTCTATCTAAAAGATTGTTAAAATTAGAACGTTTTCTTATAGAAAGAATACTAAAAACAATAAGGATAATATTTAAAAATTTAATATATATACTTAAAAGTATTTTTACAAAATAAATTGCCTAAGATTTGAAAAAAATCTTGAATAAAAAAATAATACTGTTTAAAATATACTTATAAATAAGCCATTTTTTATTGGGGGACATATATGAGAAATGGAAAAATTAAAATTAAAACTTTAGCAGTACTAACGATATTAGGAGTTTTTATTATAGCTTTTGTAAGACAAGAACTTACAATGAAAAGGTTAAATAAAAACATAGCTACGAAAAATGAAGAGCTTCAGCAATTACAAGATGAAAATGTAAAACTGCAGGATGAAGTTGAGAGAGTAAATTCAGATTCATATATAGAAAGGTTAGCTAGAGAGCGTCTTGGAATGATAAGAAGCGGAGAAAAGGTTATAATAAGTTCTAATGAATCTAATTAAATTATCTAGGTTATTAGTTAAATAACATATATTTTATTTTAATTTTAAGGAGGAATCTTTTAAACATGACCTTAATGGCAGGAAACATATTAGAGGGCAAAGTAATAAACATCACTAATTTTGGTGCATTTGTTGAAGTTGATGGAAAAACAGGGCTAGTTCACATTTCAGAGGTTGCTGATTCTTATGTTAAAGATATAAGAGAACATTTGAAAGAACAAGATGTAGTAAAGGTTAAAGTTATTTCAGTAGATGACAATGGTAAGATGAGCTTGTCAATTAAGCAAGCTATGCCAGTTAAAAGAAAGTCAGCTAAACCTATTGAAATAGATTGGGCTTCAGAAAAGAAGAAGGCTAATGCAAATAATTTTGAAGATATAATGTCTAAGTTTTTAAAGGATAGTGAGGAAAGACTTCAAGACGTTAAAAAGCATCAAGAGGTTAAAAATAAAAAGAGAAGTTACT
This sequence comes from uncultured Sarcina sp., assembly GCA_963559995.1. GTDB lineage: Bacteria > Bacillota > Clostridia > Clostridiales > Clostridiaceae > Sarcina. The sequence continues at coordinate 612 of CAUWNL010000017.1, read as the reverse complement.
AAAAATAATTTTAAGTTAAACATAAAAAAATATTGTGATAGTTATCATGATATGAATTTTATACTTATAAGACTATAGGGGCTGTTTCAAAATTATTTAAATTGATTTATTTTTATAACTATTTAAATTTTGATGCAGCCAATATATATGTAAATAGAATAAATTATTAAAAAAAATATAAAAAAGTGTTGACACATATTAAAGTGTTATGTATAATAAAACATGTCGCTAAGATAACTAGAAAAAATTAATGACATGCCGAAGTGGCGGAACTGGCAGACGCACAGGACTTAAAATCCTGCGATGCTAACACATCGTACCGGTTCGATTCCGGTCTTCGGCACCAATATCGCGGGGTGGAGCAGTTGGCAGCTCGTCGGGCTCATAACCCGAAGGTCGTAGGTTCAAGTCCTGCCCCCGCAACCAAATTTGGCGGGATAGCTCAGTTGGCTAGAGCATTCGGTTCATACCCGAAGGGTCGTAGGTTCGAATCCTATTCCCGCTACCATTTAAACTTAATATGCCGAAGTGGCGGAACTGGCAGACGCACAGGACTTAAAATCCTGCGATGCTAACACATCGTACCGGTTCGATTCCGGTCTTCGGCACCAA
>CAUWNL010000016.1:0-43984 GCA_963559995.1 uncultured Sarcina sp. | reverse complement strand
ATTATTCAATAATGATTATCTAATAATATTAGTACAACAAAAAATAGTAGTTAAGAAATCTCCTAACTACTATTTTCATAAATTATAATCCTAAAAGATTAGGTATAAATAAACTTATTTGTGGTATAAACGTTACTAACATTAAAACTGTAACTATAGCTACGTAGAAAGGTAACATATGCCTTATTACATTTTCTATCTTAGTTTTTCCAACTTTACATCCTACAAACAATGTATTTCCAACTGGTGGTGTAATGTTTCCTATACAAAGATTAAATACAAGCATTATACCAAATTGTACTGTATTCATTCCAAAGTTTTGAGCTATTGGAAGTAAGATAGGTGTAAATATTAATATAGCTGGAGTTAAGTCCATAAATGTTCCTACTATTAATAATAAAATGTTCATTGCTAATAATATTAATATTTTACTACTTGATATTCCTAAGATAAATTCTGTTATTATAGTTGGAATATTTGTAAAAGCAAGAACCCATGACATTATTGATGAAGCTGCTATTAAGAATATTATTGTTCCTGTCATTTGAACTGATGACATAAGTATTCCTTTTATATCTTTTAACTTTATTGTTCTATAGAATACAAAAGCTAATAAAAATGAGTATACAACTGCTATAGCTGCAGCTTCTGTTGCTGTAAATATTCCACCTAAAATTCCGCCTAGAATTATAACTATTAAAGATAAGCTAGGAATTGCATCCCAAAGAACTTTTCCTACTATTTTAGCCGTTAACTTATCACTTTGAACTGTATAGTTATTTTTCTTAGCTAAAACATAGGCAACAATCATAACACTAAGTCCCCAAAGTATACCTGGAATATATCCTGCCATAAATAAGGCTGCTACTGATGTTCCTCCACTAACTAAAGAATATACGATTAAAGAGTTACTTGGAGGTATTAAAAGCCCTGTAGGTGCTGATGCTATATTAACAGCTGCACTATAATCTACATCATATCCAGCTTCCTTTTCGATAGGTGCCATAGTTCCACCAATTGCTGCACAAGCTGCAACCCCTGAACCACTTATAGATCCAAATAACATGTTTCCAACAACATTAGTATGTGCTAAAGAACCTGGAAGTTTTCCAGCAAGTAATTTAGCCACATTTACAAGTCTTACTGCTATCCCTCCAGAGTTCATTATATTTCCAGCAAGCACAAAGAATGGAATTGCAAGAAGTGAAAAGGAATTTATTCCTGTGAATATACGCTGAGATGCTGTAAATACTGCGTTTTCCCATGGAAGTGCTGCTAATACACCTACAACTGAAGATATTCCTATTGTTACAGCTATTGGGACACCTATAATAAGTAATACTACAAAGACTACTAAAAGAGTTACTCCCGTTGCTAATGCTAAACTCATTACTTTCTACCTCCTACTGCTGATTTTTTTCTAACTTCTTTTGCTTTTAAATTTATTAAATTAGATTTATTATTTTTAAGATTATTAAGCTCTTCTTTTAAACTTGATAAATTCAATATATTGTATGCACACGTAAACAATCCAGAGAATGGTAATGCTAGATATATATAACCCATTGGAATTTGTAATGATGATGAAGCTTGTGCCATTGATAAACTGCACATCTTAAATCCACCAAAAATTAATACTAATGCTGCAAATCCTAAAATTATAATTTCAGCAAACATCCTAAATTTTATCTTATTACTTGGATTAAATTTATCAAGAATAAAAGTAACTTTCATATGATCTTGCTTACCAAAAACATAAGCTGCTGCAAATAAAGATGTCCAAACAAAGGCTATAAGTGTTAACTCCTCTGTAGCAGTACTTGGATTATTTAAAACATAACGTGATATTACCTGCCATGATGCAGTAAGTGTCATTAGAGCTAGTAATGTACAACAAATAGCTTCTAAAAATTTATCAAGAACTTTTCTTAAAACACCCATTTTATTTCTCCCTTTAATAATAATTAATTAAAAATTTATTTATAATTCCTCTATTTAGTTACTGTTTCATTTGATACCTCTTCAGAAACAGTTTCTTCTGTGTTACTTTCCTTTTCTTGCGCTGCTGCAACTTCAGCACCCTTTGCTTTTATTTTATCGTATATAGCTTTCATATCCGGATCTTGAGTATATTCTGCATGTAAATCAGCCATCTTATCTTGGAATGGTTTTATATCTGGATAATAGAATTCTACGCCCATTTCTGCTGCTGTAGCTTTTGCTTCTTCTGCACTTTGTTCCCATTCTTCAACTTCCCATTCAGTTGCCAGAGCTGCTGCATCTCTAAATATTTGCTCTTCTTCATCTGTAAGTCTATCTAATAAGCTTGTACTAATAATTAAAATATCTGGTAACATAGCATGCATATTATATGAATAAGATTTCGCAACTTCTCCATGCTTATTATTAACAAGGGCTAATTCATTATTTTCAGCTCCGTCTATAACACCTTGTTGTAGTCCTGTATAAACTTCTCCAAATGACATTGGTGTAGCAGATGCTCCTAGAGCTTGTAACATTTTAACATTTGTTGGACTTGTTTGAACTCTTATTTTTAATCCCTTTAAATCATCTGGTGTTTGAATAATTTTATTCTTCGTATAAATATTTCTGACTCCTGCGTCAAACCAACTTAAACCTACAAATCCACTGCTCTCTGTTGCTTCAAATACAGGCCCTATAATATTCTCATCATTCATAACTGCATGGTAATGTTCAACACTATCCATAATATATGGTAGATTAAATACTGTATATGCACTATTAAATGCTTCAAGTGCGCCAAGCCCAGCTACAACCATATCTACTGCCCCTGTTTGTGTAAGTTCAATCGTTTGTGTTTGAGGTCCTAATAATTCATTAGGAAATATCTGAACATCTATTTCATTATTTGTTTTTTCTTCAATATACTTTTCCAATTCAAGTAATGCACCATGTATTGGATGATTCTCATTTTGAACATGAGCTACTCTAACAACTCTTTTAGTCCCACTACTTTCAGCACTAGTGCTAGAAGTTCCACAACCAGTAAATGCTAATGAGAATGTGCTAACAATACTAACAACTAACAATCTAGCTATTAAACCTTTCTTTTTCATAATTTTCCCCTTTATAAATAATATTTTATTTTTATCCCTATATCATTTAATTTAATAGTTAAAAAGATATACTCATCTTAATGTTTTTAGCCCATTTGTCAACCTTTACATAGACTATTTAAGTTTTATCTTTATGCAATATGTTAAATATTTATCTTTTAAACCCCTTTCTTAATTACATATTTAATACTTATAAGTAAATTATATTATATTTTTAAAAACATTTACATAGTTTCTTGTCGACAAATATTTCACATATTTTATTTATTTATATTATTTACTAAAATATATTATTATTTTACTTTCTGATAGCGCATTATTGTTAATAATATTAAATTATTTCAAATAACTCTATTTATAAATTAATAAAAAACACACCTGTAGATACTAGATAACTTCTAGTATCTTTAAGGTGTGTTTTTAAAACAACTTTAAGATTATTACTTACATTATAAAATACATCTTTTAGTATTTATATTTTAGTACATTCCTTCCATTCCGCCCACTCCTGGATTTGGCATTGGAGGATTTTTCTCTGGAATATCTACAACAGCAGCTTCTGTTGTTAAGAATGTTGATGCAACTGATGCAGCATTTTGAAGTGCTGATCTTGTAACCTTTGTTGGGTCAACAATTCCTGCTTTAATCATATTTTTATATTCATTTCTTAAAGCATCATATCCTATTCCTTCTTCACCATTTCTTATTTTTTCTATTATAACAGAACCTTCAACTCCAGCATTGTGAGCTATTTGTCTCATTGGTTCTTCTAAAGCTCTAACTATTATATTTATACCTACTTGAACATCAGCTACATCTGAAGTTAATTTAGCTACTTCATTTATAACATTTACGTAAGCTGTTCCACCACCTGGAACTATTCCTTCTTCTATAGCAGCTTTTGTAGCAGCTAAGGCATCTTCTATTCTTAACTTTCTCTCTTTAAGTTCAGTTTCAGTTGCAGCACCAACTTTTACTACGGCTACACCGCCTGCTAATTTAGCTAATCTTTCTTGTAATTTTTCTCTATCAAATTCAGAAGATGTTTCTTCTATTTGCATTTTTATTTGATGAACTCTATTTTTAATTTCTTCTTTATTTCCTCTACCATTTACAACGGTAGTATTTTCTTTAGTTACCTTAACACTCTCAGCTTGACCTAGCATTTCTATAGTAGTTTCTTTTAAATCTCTTCCAAGTTCTTCAGAAATTACTGTTCCACCTGTAAGAATTGCTATATCTTGTAACATTTCTTTTCTTCTATCACCAAATCCTGGAGCCTTAACTGCAACACATGTAAATGTTCCTCTTAGCTTATTAACAACTAGTGTTGCCATGGCTTCTCCTTCAATATCCTCAGCTATTATTAAAAGCTTTCTTCCACCTTGAACTATTTGTTCTAGAATTGGTAATATATCTTGTATATTAGTTATTTTCTTATCTGTTATTAAAATATATGGATTATCTAATTCAGCTTCCATTTTTTCAGTATCTGTTACCATGTAAGCTGAAACATATCCTCTATCAAATTGCATACCTTCAACAACATCAAGTTCTGTTTCCATAGATTTTGATTCTTCTACAGTAATAACGCCTTCATTTCCCACTCTTTCCATAGCATCTGCAATTAATTTACCTACATTTTCATCTGCTGCTGAAATTGCTGCAACTCTTGCAATATCTTCTTTACCTTCTATAGGTTTTGAAATTTCTTTAATTCCTTCTACTGCTTTATCTACAGCCATTTTTATACCGCTTCTAATAAGCATTGGGTTTGCACCAGCAGTAACATTTTTTAATCCTTCTCTCATTATTGCTTGAGTTAAAAGTGTAGCTGTAGTTGTTCCGTCTCCTGCTACATCATTAGTTTTTGTTGCAACTTCTTTAACAAGTTGAGCTCCCATATTTTCATATGGATCTTCAAGTTCTATTTCTCTTGCTATAGTTACACCATCATTTGTTATAAGTGGTGATCCAAATTTTTTATCTAATATTACATTACGCCCCTTTGGTCCTAAAGTTACCTTAACAGTATTAGCAAGTTTATCAACACCTTCTTGCATAGCTCTTCTTGATTCTTCACCAAATAATATTGTCTTAGCCATAAATAAAAAACCTCCAAATATTTAAATTATATATTTCTATCTTTAATTATCATTTTAATTTTTATAACTTAATTACTCTACAATTGCTAATATATCGTCTTGTCTTAAAATAGTGTATTCATTACCTTCAACTTTAACTTCTGTTCCTGAATATTTTGAGTATAAAACCTTATCTCCTACTCTTACTTCCATCTCTACTCTTTTTCCATCAGATATAGCTCCAGGTCCTACTGCTACAACTTGTGCTTCTTGTGGTCTTTCTTTAGCTGCTCCAGTTAAAACAATACCGCTTTTTGTTGTTTCCTCAGCCTCTAATTTTTTTATAACGACTCTATCTCCAAGTGGTTTAATATTCATTAAGAACTCCTCCTTAAATATAAAACTAATATTTTAATATTATTTAGTTAGCACTCACTACTTTAGAGTGCTAATATTAATATTATAATAGACAATTTATGAATTAATTTCAACAGTAAAGATTACCATTTTATCAAATTAAATCTTCATTTCTTTCGTTTATTATTAAATATCTTTAGTTATCTCATTTTTCCTCTTATTTTCTAATTTAAAAAAATATATAAAAAATAATTTACATATTTTAAATTATGTCAATACTTAAAGTATTATCTATTTTAAATTCTGATATATTTTTGTAAAAATTGAACTTTATCTTAAGTGACTCTAAGTTTTAACTAACAAAGTAATTTAATGAAGTAACTATCTTATTATTAACTAATATTACCACAATTATGTATATTAAAAACAAAAAAATTTATTCTTAAAAACATAAAAAATTTTAAAAGGAGATTTTAATTTTGATTAAAAAAATAATACTTTCATTATATTTATTTATTCTATCATTATCTTTTTCTATTATATTAATAATAAATTTTTCTATACCTGTTCATAAGATCTTTGTTAAATTGACAAATTTATACTCAATAACTAATATTTTTCTTCAAAATATACAAACTGATTATAAAAATGTTATAAATTACTTAAGATTTCCTTGGGTAATTGATTTAAACACAGAATATTTTTCAATAGGTTCTACTGCTAGAATACATTTTGAAGAAGTAAAAAATATTTTTTCTTTAATATTTATACTTTTTTTAATCACTTCACTTATAGGAATTATTCTTTATTATTTTTATGGTAAGTTATTTTTAATAAATATTATTAAAAGTTTTAACTTTTACTTTTATTTTAATATATTTCTTATTTCTACTTTTCTAGTACTTATATTTTTTAATTTCTCTGCAACCTTTACTTTGTTTCATCATATACTTTTTAATAATAATTATTGGATTTTTAGTCCTATTAAAGACTCAATAATACTGATTCTTCCTGAAAACTTTTTTATGCTATGTGCAGTACTTATCATAGGAATTATTTTACTTATTTCTTTTAGTTGTAAATTATATTATAATAAAAGTAAAAATTTTTTAACTTTAAAAGCATAGTTTAATTTTTATTTACTATAATTATTAATAATAATTTAAAAATAACATTATACTAATTTATCTTAATTTTATATCCAAAACAAAGATATACTTATATCTAAAGTAAATAGGAGGTTTAAGGTTTTTTCTTTTGAATTAAGTCAAAAGTATTTAAAGCCTAAAATTTTATGAATACTGAAGATAAAAAAATATGTGAACTTTGTGATAGACATGTTCCATCCTTAACTGAACATCACCTTATCCCTAGAGAACTTGGAGGACGTAATTTAGATACTGCAATGTTATGTATTCCTTGTCATAAACAAATTCATGCCTTATTTACAAATAAAGAGCTTGCACTAAGATTAAATTCAATATCTAAACTTAAAAATGATGAAAAAATAATTAGATATTTAAAATTTATAAAAAAGCATCCTGGCGATACTTATATCCAAATAAAAAAGTCTAAATCTGTAAGAAGAAAGGGTTATTAAATCCTATTTTTATTTTATAAATAAAAAATGCTGTATCTTAATAAAATAATTATAAAAAACTACTTTGCTAAATATTATTGCTTAATTTTATAATTATTTTATTTAATACAACATTTAAATTTATAATATTTTTAAAATTTAATTCCATTCTCTCTTGCATAATAAAAAAGATATTGCTGTGCAAAACCAGAAATTTCCCCAAATCTTTCCCTTCCAAAGATTCTTATTTTATTTAAAGAGGCGTCATCTGCACCATAAAAATGCATCATAGCTCTTTTCACCCAAATATCTACAGGAAATGCTGAATATTTTTCCATAGAAAATAGCATTATACAATCAGAAACTTTTGCTCCAATTCCCATAAATTCTTGAAGTGCTTTATGACAATCATCATCTGACATATTTTTTATTTTTTCTAAATCATATTTTTCTAACAATTCATCAATAACCTCTTTAGGCTCCTCTAACTTACCAACCTTTGCAAGATTACATCTATATATCTTATTTGTAGTATCTACTATATATTTGCTTCTAAAAGAGCCACCTATACTTTGTATTTCCTCTAAAGTAGCTTTTGAAAGTTCCTCTATAGTAGGAAATGCATAGTATACCTTTCCTTTATACTCTAATTTCTTACCATACTTTTCACATATATTATTTATTGTTTTAGATATTACAGGTATACTGTTTCTTGCTGATATTATAAATGATATTACAATTTCAAAAGGATCTTGATTTAAAAGTCTTATACCATAGCCATATTCTACAGCTGTTTTTAAAAGTTTATCTTTAGCTAATTCCTTCTTTATAACTGAATAATCTCTTTCTAAATCAAAATATTTAAACCAAATATTTTGAAATTCCTCTTCATTTGTATTATATATTGTTATAGTATCCCCTTCTTGATAAACTTCTATAACTTTTCCAAATGCCACACCTATATAGGAGTTTTCTCTTTCCTTCTTCCATCTAAAACATTGTCCAGACTCAAATATTTGTTTTATATTAAAATCCTTTGTATTTTTTATCACTACTTTATCATTAAAGCTTTCTATATCTAGCTCCATAGCACTATATTTTTCCTTTCACGTTTTATTATATCTTCTAATATTTCTCCTGCTTTCTCTAATATATAAATACATCTTCTTTCGTCATCTTTTTTATATTTTGCTTTAAGTTCATCACATTTATGCGTTTTTAAAATATCATAGAATTTCTCCATAAATTCCTTGGTAAGCTTTTTAACTATTACGCTTTCATGTCCTCTATCCTTTGTAAACATAAGTCCAATTACAGCAACTGCACCTGACGCTACACCGCATACTCCTTCAATAGCCATACCACCACCAAAACCTGCCATAATTTTAAATTCCTTTTTAGAAAGACCTAAATCATACTCTTCATTTGCAGCGTAAAGCATACATTCAGCACAATTTAAGTCATATTTTTTATTCCAATATTTATTTATTAAGTTTACTAACATATTAATCTCCATTATTTAAATCTCTTCAAAGTCAACATCTATTGCATCTTTATTGTCAACATGTATATTTTCTTTTTTATAAGAATTGTTTTTTGTATTATAATACTTTCTACTAAAACTATTCCCATTATTTTGTGCATATTGCTGGTTTAAATTTTTAACTTCTTTAATAACCTTATATCCAGCCTTTGCAGCTTCTATAGTTTCCTTAGTCATATGTGCAGCTTCTTTAGCTGTTTCAACATATCTTTTTGTATTATCTTTTAAATTATTATATTTTTCTTTAAATTTATTTGCTATACTCATAAAAACCTCCTAAAAAAATAGGTCTACAAAACAAAAATAATGCAATTATTAATGTTTAATATATTATACACCAATAATTACATCATTCAAATATATGATAAGCTATTTTTCTTAATACTATTTATTTTTTAAATACTTATCTATAGCTTTTGCTGCATTCTTACCAGCTCCCATAGCTAATATAACTGTTGCAGCTCCTGTTACTGCATCTCCTCCTGCAAAAATCCCCTCCCTTGATGTTTGTCCTATCTCATCTGCTACTATACACTTTTTCTTATCTATTTTTATTCCTTTTGTTGTTGATATTATAAGAGGGTTTGGTGACGTTCCTATAGCCATTATTACTGTATCTACATCCATAATAAACTCAGAACCCTTAATTTCAACTGGCTTTCTTCGCCCTGAAACGTCAGTTTCCCCAAGGTCCATTTTTATACACTTTATACCTTTTACCCAACCTTTCTCATCTTGTATTATCTCTACTGGATTTGTTAAAAGATCAAATACAACCCCCTCTTCCTTTGCATGATGAACCTCCTCTTTTCTTGCTGGAAGTTCATCTTCACTTCTTCTATAAACTATATGAACCTCTGCTCCAAGCCTTAAAGCAGTTCTTGCTGAGTCCATAGCAACATTTCCGCCTCCTACAACTACCACTTTAGAACCTACTTTTATAGGAGTATCATAATCATCATTAAATCCTTTCATAAGATTATTCCTTGTTAAGAATTCGTTAGCCGAAAAAACCCCATTAGCATTTTCTCCTTTTATCTTCATAAAGTTTGGTAGCCCAGCCCCCGAAGCAATGAATACTGCTTTAAATCCTTCCTCAAAAAGACTATCTACTGTTACAGTCTTTCCAACAATAACATTTGTTTCTATCCTTACTCCTAATTTCTTAACATTTTCTATTTCATGTCTAACTATCTTATTTTTTGGTAGTCTAAACTCTGGTATACCATATACTAATACCCCACCTGCTTCATGTAATGCTTCAAATATAGTTACATCATAGCCAAACTTTGCTAAGTCTCCTGCACAAGTAAGACCTGATGGACCACTACCAACTATAGCAACTTTTTTATTATTTTTCTTTATATTATAAGTTATATTTATATTATTCTCTATCATGTAATCTGCAACAAATCTTTCCAATTTCCCTATAGCAACAGCTTCTCCCTTTATACCTAATACACACTGTCCTTCACATTGTGATTCTTGTGGACACACTCTACCACATATAGCTGGAAGTGATGATGAATTCCCTATTATTTTTGCAGCCTTTTCTATATTTCCTTCTTTAATTTCTTTTATAAATCTTGGAATATCTATATTTACAGGGCATTTACTTACACACCTTGGCCTTTTACAGCTTAAACATCTATTAGCTTCTAATAAGGCCTCTTCTTTAGTATATCCTAAACACACTTCATTAAAATTCTTAGCCCTTATCTTTGGATCTTGTTCCCTTATAGGGATTCTTTTAAAATTAGCCATACTACTTATCCCCTTCACAAATTCCACATCCACCAGTATGAGTTTTCCCTTCTATATATTTTAAATATTTTCTTCCTTCTTCATTTTTATATATAGTTTGTCTTCTCATAGCTTCATCAAAATCTATCTCATGTCCATCAAATTCAGGCCCATGAACACAAGCAAATTTCACTTCATTTCCAACTGTTACTCTACAAGCGCCACACATTCCTGTTCCATCTACCATTATTGGATTTAAACTTACAACTGTAGGTATATTTAATTTTTTAGTAAGAAGAGTTACAAATTTCATCATTATCATAGGTCCTATAGCAATTACCAAATCATACTTTTTCCCTTCATTATTTACTAAATCATTTATTTTATCAGTAACTAATCCCTTAGCTCCATAAGAACCATCATCTGTTGTAATATAAAGATTTCCTGTCACTTTCTTAATTTCATCCTCAAAAATTAGCATATCTTTATTTTTTGCACCAATTATAACATCACATTTTATTCCTTTAGAATTTAACCATTTAACTTGAGGGTATACAGGTGCTACACCTACCCCTCCTGCTACAAATAATATTCTCTTATTCTTTAAAACTCCCATATTTTCATGTACTAACCTTGATTCTACTCCTAAGGGTCCTACAAAATCCATAAAATAATCTCCACAATTTAATAGTGACATTCTTTTTGTAGATTCCCCAACTACCTGAAATACTATTGTTATAATCTCTCGTTCACTATCATAATCACATATTGTTAATGGTATTCTTTCTCCCTTTTCATCTATTTTAGCAATTACAAATTGGCCGGGCTTTGATGCTTTAGCTATCCTAGGAGCCTTTATGTCCATAAAATAAATATTCTTAGCTAACTCTCTTTTATTAACTATTTGATACATACTTCCCCTCTCCTTACACATCAATAAAAGTACTTGCATATATTTTATAATTATAGATTTTTATATATCGCTATAGCTTACAAACTCTAAAATAGCTTAAAATATATAAAATTAAGCTGCATCAAATTTCATCGCAATGATTTCTATACATAAATTAAAAATCTATTGCTTGTACTTTATTTCATACAGCTAATAATTTCTTATATTCTAGTCTAAACTTATATCTTAAAACTCTACTTCCTTACCATAATAAGCTGCTAAGAATAACTTTTCTATTTCACTTACATTTACTCTTCTTGGATTTGATGATGTACATGCATCTAAAACTGCTCTTTCAGATATTAATCTGACTTTATTATTAAATTCAGTTTCATCTATCCCATATTCTTTAAGGGTTAAAGGTATTTTCATTTGTATATTCATATCTTTAATCATTTCAACTAAAGAATTAACTAGTTCATTTGCTGTACTTCCTGTAAGACCTATTTTTCTTGCTATATTAGCATATCTATCTATAGCTAACTTCCTATTAAAATTAATCACATATGGAAGATATATTGCATTTGCACATCCATGAGGGATACCAAAAACAGCTCCTGATTTATGAGCCATACTATGGGTTATTCCTAATAACGCATTACTAAAAGCCATACCTGCTAAACATTGACCATAATGCATATTCTCCCTTGCTTTTTTATCTCCATTATAAGAGTTAAATAAATTATTCTTTACTATATCTATAGCTTCTATTGCTAATGGATCTGTAAATGTTGAATGAAGTGTTGCAACATAAGCTTCTATTCCATGAGTTAATGCATCCATTCCTGTATGGGCTGTTAATTTTTTTGGCATAGTTTGAGCAAGATCTGGATCAACTATAGCTATATCTGGTGTTATATTATAATCTGCTAATGGATACTTATTTCCTGTTTTATAATCTGTTATAACTGAAAAAGCTGTAACCTCCGTTGCTGTCCCTGACGTTGAAGGTATCGCAACAAATTTTGCTTTATTTCTTAGTTTTGCAATTGTAAATGGATCTTTTATATCATCAAAAACTAAATGAGGATGTTCATAAAATATCCACATAGCCTTAGCAGCATCTATTGCAGAACCTCCTCCTATAGCAACTATCCAATCAGGCTTAAAGCTTTTCATAACATTTGCACCAGATAACACAGTTTCCACTGAAGGATCTGCCTCTACTCCTTCTATTAAATTAACTAATATTTTAGCTTCTTCTAAATAAGAAATAACCTTATCTAAAAATCCAAATTTCCTCATGGAAGCTCCACCAGTTACTACAATAGCTCTATTACCCTCTAGACTTTTAAGTTTCTCTATAGAACCTTTTTCAAAATATAAATCTCTAGGTATAGTAAATCTCTTCATAATTTATATTAAACCCCTTATAAATATTTTTTACAAAATTCATTTATAATTCTATTCTACCTTAAATCAAAATATCCATTATTAGGTTTATATTTATGAATTAATTGAAACTTTAACAAATTTTTATCTATATATTAGTTATAAAGTTAACAAAATTTAAAGAAAAAAAATTGAAGTATTTAATACTTCAATAAAACTATAATTAATAAATTATAAATAAATAATATGTTATTTATCATTTAATTGATATACTAAAGTATATAAACTTTCACTTAGGTGAACATTTTCTACTGTAACATCTTCCGGTACCTCTAAATCAACAGGAGCAAAATTCCATATGGCCTTTACCCCACCTTTTATTACCTCATCACATACTCTTTGAGCACTAATTCTAGGAACACATATTATTGCTATATCAACCTTATTACCTGCTAAAAATTCTGGTAAATCGTCAATATCTCTTATTGCTACATCTCTTATTTTTATTCCAAGCATTTTAGGATTAGCATCAAATATTCCTGTTAAATCAAATCCTACTTTATCAAACTTAGTATAGTTTGCAATAGCCTGACCAATATTTCCTGCACCTATTATTGCTGTATTATATCTTTTATCTAATCCTAGTATAACGCTAATTTCATTATATAAATCCTTAACATTATAACCATAACCTTGTTGTCCAAAATCACCAAAACAATTTAAATCTTGACGTATTTGTGATGCAGTAAAACCTATTTTCTCACTAAGTTCTTTAGAAGATATTCTATCAACCTCATTATTTATAAGTTCTTGAAGATATCTATGATACTTAGGTAACCTTTTAATTACAGCCATAGATATATTTTTCTTTTTTTCTATCAAAATCAAACACCTCTTTTTCTATATTATTTCAAATAAAACATATTTTATTCATAACTTTGTTATAAATTTATTTATCATTATTTACATAATAACATATTATCACTAACTTTATCTATATTTTAACATTTTTCATACGTTTACTTTTTAAATCTAAAAATTTCACTTTACAAAACATACCCTCTAAAAAAATAAGGCTTATGTGTAACACTATATCTACGTACACAAAGCCTCTTACTCTAAAAGAGAATATTAATCTAAGCTTGGGAATAAATCCCACAATCCATACTTATGCCTGAAAGTATTCTTGCTTTTTTATTATATAAAATATTAGTATAATTGTCAACACTTTTTGACATTTTTCTTTATATAATTTTATTATTTTTATTATTTATTTAATATGTATATATTTTTTTTAAATATATTAAATAAAATATCTCAATTTTATCTGAAATATCTAAAAATATATAACTTGAAAATTTTTAAATTATTTCAATATATTTTAATTCACAACTGTTTGCTATTATAGATTCTAAAATATAATTAATAATATTTGTACAAACATAATATGCAAATTTTATGTCATTATTATATCCACTATCTTTTTTATGTTCTTCAAAACAATTATCTATAAAAGATTTTATATCCTCCTTCTTTAAGATATAGATTTTAAAATATTCATAATTAAATCTTCTAGCATTTTTAGCTAAATGTTTTTCATATTTAATATGTGTAAATATTTTATACTTTTCTCTCCATATCTCACTATGGGCTATACAAAAAAAATCACATAGGAAATGACATATAACTCCAAGTTCCTGACTAAATTTAATTATAGATATGCTCTTTTCTATATCACTCACATTAAATGTTGAAAGAATTTTTATTTTGCTTAATATCATAGAATATGATTCTTTTGCATAATGCTTTTTCACTTTATATTTAGATAATATATCAGGCTTTATACTTCCATATATAAAGTTAAAACTACTAAGCATATTCTTTTTATTTTCAGCCATATTTTTTAAAATATTTTTTGCTATTAATCTATGTGTACTTATTAACATTTTTCTCCTTAGTTTATACCGCCTATACGATTTTAATATAAAATCTACTAAAATTTAATATCAATTTTATTAATTTTTTATGAAGAATAAAAATTAGGCTTACTAAATAGAATTAGTTTTAAAATTAATTCTATCAGTTAGCCACTTTTATTTAATATTCATAGGTTGTTTCACTATCACAAACCCTTACTTTAATTTTATCATTATCTAATGTTTTTTTATAAGAGCATATAAAGTCATTTAATTCTAAATCATTAAAATTAACCTTTTTATCGCTTTTTATGATTAATTCTTTTTCATTTAAAAATATTTCTAAATTATTTAAGTCATTTTTTATTGTGCAAATACTTAAATTTTTTATACTTAACTGACCTTTATATTTTTCTTGAAAACTTACATTTTTTCTAAACTGCTCATAATTATCTTGAGGTGCTGAATTAGGCATACTCATCCCAAAGTTTTTCATTTGTTCTTCTATACTGCCTAAATCAAAACCATATCTCTTTAACATTTCTTTTTGAATATTAAAAAATTTCTCCTGGGATATATTATTATCACTCATATATTCAGTCACTCTTTTTGTAAAATCCCCCATGCTCATACTTCCTGTTGCCACAGAATAATACAAATCATATATATATGACTCAAATTTATCTACATCCTTATCCCTAACCTTATTTTTAAGTTCATTAAAATCAACTACTCTATCATCCATTTTATCTATATCCTCCATAAACAATATTTCAATTTATTATTCCCTATTTTTACTTTCTAAAACCCTAAACTTTTTATATTAAAATAATTATAATACTATTATCCCTTAATTTCCACAGAAATCCACTATGATTTTTTTATAAAAAATAAGCTATAACTCTTCCTTTGAGTTATAGCTTAAAATTATAAATACTTTATAAGAGCTTTATCTTTTCCCATATCCCTTAAAAGTTGTTTTATTTCTTGTTCCTTATTTTTATTCATAACAAGTATTACTTCTCCAGTATCTACTATAACTAAATCATTAATTCCAAAACCTACTACTAGCTTTTCCTTTCCAAATATCGAACAATTATCGCATTCCTCCAAAAAAACTTTTTCCGATATGCTATTTGTTCCACTTTCATTTAAAAATTTACTTAAAGCCGAAAAACTACCTATATCATTCCATAAAAAATCTGCTTTTATAACATAGGCTTTTCTAGTTTTTTGCATTATAGCAAAATCTATTGATATACCATCTATTTTTTCATATTCAAGTCTTATAATATCTTCCTCATCATCTCCTCCTAAATGAGTGTATATATTCATTAGACCTTTATACATTTTAGGAATATACTTTTCTATTTCTCTTAATACTACATCAGCTCTAAATATAAACATTCCGCTATTCCAAAGATAAGTTCCTTTTGATAAAAAATCTTTAGCTACTTCTATATTAGGTTTCTCTGTAAATCTAGATACTTTGTAGCTTGGGATATTTCCGTTTATTTGTTCTCCCATTTCAATATATCCATATCCAGTTTCAGGCCTAGTTGGAGTAACCCCTACTGTCACAAGACCTCTTCTTTTTTCTGCAATTTCTAAAGCCTGTCTTAATGTTTCACTAAATTTATCATTTTGCTCTATATGGTGATCAGATGGTAAAACCATCATAATAGCATCCTTATCTTTTTTTAACAGTCTAACAGCTGATAACCCTATACATGTTGCAGTTTCTTTATTTAAAGGCTCTGTAAATATATTGTTTTTATTAATATCTGCAAGTTCATTTTTAATTTTTTCTACATAACCTTCATTAGTAATAATATATATATTCTCTTTTTCAACTAAAAGTTTAACTCTATCAATAGTATTTTGCAAAAAACTTTTATTGTTAACAATCTTTAAAAATTGTTTTGGTTCATCCTGTCTTGAAAGTGGATAAAGCCTAGTTCCTTTACCACCTGCTAGAATAAGACCATATATCACAATTTTCAACCCCATGTAATACTTCATTCTATCTTATGTTTTATCTTAAAACTTTGTGAAATATACATACTATTATTATCTTTTTACGCTTTGTATTCCTTTCCCATTTTTAAGTTCTAAAATTTCATCTACTGATACTAAATCAACATCTCCCTCTATACTATGCTTTATAACAGCTGCTGCAACTCCAAACTCTAAAGCCTCTTTATGACTTTCTCCATTAACTAACCCGTATATAAGCCCTGCTGCAAAGGAGTCCCCAGCCCCTACTCTATCATGAACCGAAAAGTCATATCTTGTAGATTTATAAAGTTCCCTACCGTCGTAAATTATTGCAGATAAGGCATTATGTGATGCTGAGTAAGTTTCTCTTAAAGTTGATACAACATATTTTATTCCAAACTTTTCTCTCATTCTACCAAATATATCTTTAAATCTATCTTCATCTAATTTATCTTGAGCAAAATTAGCTACGCTATATTCCTCTTGTTTTCCTTCCACACTACTAAGCCATCCAAAACATACATCTATATTATTTAAAAACCTTGGCATTACATTTTCAAACTCTTCTAAAGTCCAAAGCTTACTTCTATAATTTAAATCTATACTTATTCCTATTTTTCTTCTTTTTGCCTCGTTTATAGCTTTTTCAACTAATGCTATGCATTTTTCACCTAAAGCTAATGTTATTCCTGATACATGAAACCAATCAGCATCTTTAAATATTTCTTCAAAATCAAAATCATTTGGATTTGTATTTACCATAGCAGAATTAGCTCTATCATATATTACATTAGAAGTTCTTGTTGAATTTCCCTTTTCTAAATAATAAAGACCTATTCTCTCACCTTTTTTCTTTATATATCTTGTATCAACACCATATTTTCTCAGGTTATTAATAGCAGATTGTCCAATATCATTATCTGGTAATTGTGTAACAAAACAAGAATTAACTCCCCAATTTGCAAGGGCTATAGCAACATTTGCTTCAGCTCCTCCATAAATTATCTCTAAGGTATTTGCTTGTAGAAATCTTTCGTAGCCTGGAGGAGATAATCTTAATAGAACCTCTCCTATTGTAACAACTTTTTTCACTTTAAAAGCCCCCCTATAAATTACTTCTAGCTTCTTTAACTTTTTCTACAAAAAGTTTTGCCATTCTACTAACTTCATCATAATTACCTGTTTTAGCCCCAGCTGTTAGCTTTCCGCCAACACCTACAGCAATACAACCATTCTTTATCCACTGATCAATATTTTCTAAATCAACTCCACCTGTTGGCATAATAGGTGCTTGTGGTAAAGGGCCTTTAAAGTCTTTAATTATGTTTGGGCCAAAAGCGCTTCCTGGAAATACTTTTATTACGTCGGCTCCAGCTTCCATAGCCCTTATAATTTCTGTAATTGTCATACACCCTGGCATATATGGTATTTGATATCTATTACATAGCTTTGCGGTTTCTAAATCAAATCCTGGGCTTACTATATATTTTGCTCCAGCTAAAATTGCAATTCTTGCAGTCTCACTATCTAAAACAGTACCTGCACCAATTACTAGTTCTTCTTCAGAAAATCTTTCCTTTAAACTAGCTATGACTTTATCAGCCCCTGGTACAGTAAAAGTAACCTCTATAGCTGATATCCCACCTTCTATACAAGCTGCTGATATCTTTTCAGCTTCTTCTATATTATTTGCCCTAACTACTGCTACTACTCCAACACTTGTAATTTTACTTAATGTATTTATCTTTTCTATCATTACTATTTTCCCCCTAAAATATATTTGTATTTGATTTAAACCTTTTCTTTCTTCCTATTTGTAAGTTTGTTTTATTTTATTTATTTCATTATAACATTTTTTGCACACGTGAACAAGATATTTAAAATAAAAACTGCCTTAATTTACATAATTAAAGACAGTTTTTTAATTATTTATCTAATTTTAAAACAGAATCCCTAATAATGAAATCTGTCTTAACAAAAATTTTTTCCCTATCCACTTTCTTTCCATCTATCATATCTAAAATTTTTTCCCCAGCAATTTCACTTATTCTTTCAATTTTTCTTTTTATAGTAGTTAGTGTTGGGCTTGTATATGCTGCAAATTTTATATCGTCAAAACCAACTATAGATATATCTTTTGGAATTTTTAAATTTGCATCTACTATAGCTTTTATAGCGCCAATTGCCATATCATCATTTGAACAAAAAACTGCTGTTGGAGTATTTTTTAAACTTATAAGCTTAGTCATAGCTTTATATCCACCTTCTAAACTATAATTTCCTGAAACTATATACTCATCATGTATCTGTAATTTATTTTTTATTAAAGCATCAATAAATCCTTCTTTTCTTTTCTCAGTTGATTTAAACTCTTTTCTTCCTGTTAATAGTGCTATGTCCTTATGCCCATTTTTAATTATATATTCTACAGCATTAAATACACCATCTTTATCATCTGATAATATATTTATTACTTTTTCTGATTCTATATCTATATCCCTATCTAATATAACTAAAGGTATATCTTGCCCAATAACGTGATATATAAATGCATTGTCATTATCACTTTGACTCATCAATATTATTCCATCAAAGCGTTTATTATTAATAGCTGAAAATTCCTTATAGCTATCTATAGCTCTTACCACTAAATTATATTGATTATTAATAGATAGATTAACTCCCCTTATTGCATCAAAGAAAAAATTTGGAGATGTTCCATGAGTTATACTAGTAAAAAACAAACCTATTGTATAAGATTTATGTAAAACTAAACTCTTTGCATTGTAATTAGGAACATAATTAAGTTCCTTTGCTATCTCTTTTATTTTTTTCTTAGTTTCTTCATTTATTAAAGGACTATCATTTAAAGCTCTAGATACAGTTGTATGTGATACATTTGCTAATTTAGCTATATCTTTTATAGTTATACTCATTTTTATTCACCTTTCCATTTTAAACAGCTAAATATATATTTTAAGTTTTTTAATTAGTAAACATTAATACTCTTAAATCTACTTTATGTTATCACATTTTTAAATATCTAACTACCTAAAAAAGTATATATATTATATATAAACACTATGAATTTATTTGAATTCATAGTGTTTATTTTTTTCCTATCTTAAATTTTATTTTAGGATATTGTTAATTTTAAAATATTAAACACTTAAAGTATAACCCGAAAACATAAATTTATATTTTACTTACATATTAAAATAATTTTCTGCATTATTATAGGAAATATCACTAATTATCTTTCCTAATATATCCATATCATGAGGAAATTCTCCATTTTCAACCCATGTTCCAATTAAGTTGCAAAGTATTCTTCTAAAATATTCATGTCTTGGATATGATAAGAAACTTCTTGAATCTGTTAACATACCAACAAAGTTGCTTAAAAGTCCTAAGTTAGCAAGTGTTGACATTTGTTCTTCCATTCCAAGTTTGTTGTCGACAAACCACCACGCTGAACCAAATTGAACTTTTCCCTTTGCAGTAGTACCTTGGAAGTTTCCAAGCATAGTTCCAATAACATAATTGTCCTTTGGATTTAAAGTATATAATATAGTTTTTGGAAGCTTATCTATGCTTTCTAATGAATCTAAAAATCTTGAAAGGGGATATGCAATCTCTTCATCATTTATAGAGTCAAAACCTATATCTGAACCTTTTTTATTAAACATTCTAGTATTGTTATCTCTCATTGCAGCAATGTGAAGTTGCATTGTCCAACCAAATTCTGAATAAAGTTCTCCTAAATATTTTAAAACTCCAGTTACATAAGCTCTCTCTTCATCTTTAGAAACTTTTTCTCCATTTAATCCTTTTGTAAATATATTGTTTAACTCTTCCTCAGATACTTCTTTATAAAATACACTATCTAAAGCATGATCAGATATTCTACAACCAACACTATGAAAAAATTCAACTCTTTCTCTTAAAGCATTTAATAAATCATCATAAGATTTAATTTCTTTTTCTGTTACTTTTCCTAATTTATTTATCCAAGGAATAAATGTTTCTTTATTTATTCTAAGGGCTTTATCTGGCCTAAAAGCTGGTAATACTTTAATATCAAAATCATTATCTTCTTTAAGTTTTATATGATATTCTAAAGAATCAATAGGATCATCTGTTGTACATAAAGCTTTTACATTAGATCTTTTTATTAAATCCCTTGCTCTAAAATCTTCTCTTTGTAACATCTCATTTGCTTTATTCCAAATCCCTTCTGCTGTTTTTTCATTTAAAGGTTCATAAATTCCAAAAAATCTTTGAAGCTCTAAATGTGTCCAGTGATAAAGAGGATTTCCTATAGCAACTTGAAGTGTTTTAACCCAAGCCATGAATTTTTCATAATCTGTTGCATCTCCTGTCATAAATCTTTCATCTATACCGTTACTTCTCATAGCTCTCCACTTATAGTGATCACCATATAACCAAACTTCAGTTATATTTTTAAATTGTTTATTTTCATATATTTCTTGTGGGTTTAGATGACAGTGATAATCTATTATTGGCATTTCCTTTGCGTATTTATGATAAAGCTCAACTGCTGTATCATTTGATAATAAAAAGTTTTCATCCATAAATTTTTTCATAATAATTCCCCCATTTTAACCTTTATATGCTAACAAATATTTTTAATCAGTTCATATCATTTTATTTATTTTATATTACTTATATATACAATATTTAAAATAGTATTTTAGAAGCTCCTTATAAAATTAAACTAATTCTTAAACCACTTTAAAATTCATTTCTTATAAAGTAACTCCTGTTTTAAATATAGCTATTTCTCTAAAATCATTTTTTTCATTATTAATAAATTGACCACTTGCCACCTTTATAATATAGTTTACAAAATCCTTTAAAACCTCATCAAAAGATTTACCTGCAACTAATTCTCCAGCATTAAAATCTATCCAATTTCTCTTAAATTCATAAAGTTTAGAGTTTGTTGATATTTTCATTGTAGGAACATAACTTCCAAAAGGAGTTCCTCTTCCTGTTGTAAATAAAACCATTTGACAACCAGAAGAGGCAAGGGCTGATGCTGCCACTAAATCATTTCCTGGTGCACTTAAAAGATTTAAACCTTTATGCTCTAATCTATCACCATACTTTAAAACATCAACCACCTTTTCATTTCCTGCTTTTTGTGTACATCCTAATGATTTATCTTCAAGTGTTGTTATTCCACCTGCTTTATTTCCTGGTGATGGATTTTCATAAACTGGCTGATCATATTTAATAAAATATTCTTTAAAATCATTGATTAAACGAACTGTTTTATTAAATGTCTCTCTATCTTTACATCTATTCATAAGAATAGTTTCAGCACCAAACATCTCAGGAACTTCTGTTAAAATTGTTGTGCCACCTTGGGCTATTAAAAAATCAGAAAATCTCCCTAAAAGAGGATTAGCAGTTATTCCTGAAAATCCATCAGAACCTCCACATTTTAAGCCTACCTTAAGCTCTGATAGTGATACATCTTCTCTTTTATCATCTTTAACAACCTCATAAATTTCTTTTAAAAGTTTTACTCCCTCTTCTATTTCATCTGAAACTTCTTGGGAAACTAAAAACTTTACTCTAGAATTATCAACATCTCCAACTAATTTTTTAAAATCAGTCATATTATTATTTTCACAGCCAAGTCCTAAAACTAGAACCCCACCAGCATTTGGATGCTTAATAGCATCTTTGAGAATAACCCTTGTGTTTTCATGGTCATCACCTAACTGAGAACACCCATAGTTATGTTTTAAAACTAAAGTATTATCTAACTTTAATACTCCAATTTCTTTTTTAAATCTTTCCATTATTCTGTCAGCCATACCATTAACACAGCCAACAGTAGGTATTATCCAAAGTTCATTTCTTATACCAACTTCACCATTTTTTCTTCTATACCCTTTAAAAGTTAAATTCTCATTTTTTATATTATTTTCTATTAGTTTTTGATTAAAACTATAATCTTGAACTCCAGTTAAATTAGTTTTTATATTCTGAGTATGCACATGACTTCCTTCTTGAATATCTAAAAGTGCATGTCCAATAGGAAACCCGTATTTTATTACATCCTCATTTTCTTTAATATTTTTTATAGCTATCTTATGACCAGTTTTTATATCATCTTTTACAGATATTTTTAATCCATTTATTTCTATAACATCATCTTTTTTTAAATCTTTTAAAGCTACACATACATTATCATTTTCATTTATTTTAATAATACTTTTCATAAATCTAGCAAGGACACTGATAACTTTTGAAATCAGTGTGATTACTACTTAGCAATTTACCCTTGCGCTCCTTTCTGATATTTCCTATTAATTCATTACTTTTTTTACAGCTTCTTTAATGCCTAAGTTTTCAATATCTATTAAATAATCAGAAACTTTATCTGTTAACCCTGGTACTTCATTTAAATCCATTTTCCAATTTGCTTTATATCCTAAAACATTTTTAACTATATTTCTTAGACTTTCGTCACTTCCATCATGTTCACTCCATAATGATTTATAAAGTTCTAAAATGTCTTGTCCATCCTTTAAGGCAATATCTTCATTTCCTCTTTTACCCTTGTAAAACTCTATTAATGCAGCTAAAGAGAAGCATAATTTATTTGGAAGAGTCCCTTTTCTATTTATATATTCTAATAGTGATGGTAAATCTCTTGTTTCAAACTTTGACATAGAGTTTAACGCTATACTCATTAAATAATGTTTTATAAATGGATTTTGGAATCTCTCTAAAACATCACTTGCAAATTGTTTTAACTCTTCTTCTGGTAAATCTAATGTTGGAATAATTTCATCAAATATAGTCTCTCTTAAGTATTGTCCAACTAAATTATCTTCAACTGAATCTTTAACAGTATCTAAACCACAAAGATAAGCAACTGGAACTAAAGATGTATGTGCTCCATTTAAAATTCTTACTTTTCTAGTTCTATAAGGAGTCATATCATCAACAAATTTTATGTTTAATCCAGCTTTTCCTACTGGGAATTCATTTTCTATTTCCTTTGGTCCTTCAATTATCCAAAGGTGAAATTGTTCTCCGACATCCACAAGGTTATCTTCATAACCTAGCTCCTCTGTTATTTCAGAGATAGTGTCTCTTGGATATCCTGGAACTATTCTATCAACTAAACTACAGCAAAATGTATTAGCTTCATCAAGCCAATTTATAAATTCCTTCTCTAAATTCCAAAGAGTGGCATATTTATAAACTATATTTTTAAGCTTTTCACCATTTCTATCTATAAGTTCGCAAGGGATAATTATTAATCCTTTTTCCTTATCTCCATTAAATGCTTTAAATCTATTATAAAGAAGTGCTGTTAATCTTCCTGGATAGGTATTTTGAGGTTTATCTTCTAATTTATCGTTTTCATTAAAAGCAATCCCAGCCTCAGTTGTATTTGATACAACAAATCTTATTTCAGGTTGCTCAGCTACTTTTAAAAACTCATCGTATTCTTTATATGGATTTATCCCTCTACTTATACTATTTATTACTTCATGTTCCTTAACAGCTTCACCATTTTTTATACCTTGTAAATATAATGTATATAAACAGTCCTGGTTATTTAACATTTCAACCATCCCATTTTCTAATGGTTGTACAACTACAACACTTCCATTAAAATCTGCTAGTTCATTCATTTTTTGAACTTGCCAATCAACAAAACCTCTTAAAAAATTTCCCTCACCAAATTGTATAATTCTTTCCGGATAACGTTTAAATCCTTCAAATATTTCTTTACTTAATTTCACTAAAACAACCTCCTACATTTTAACAATTTACTTGTTTCTTTATAAATATTATATTTCTTAAATTTTTCAATAAATTTAGATTCTTAATTATCACTTTAATTCATTATAACACTTTATGAACACGTGAACAATATTTTTTTTGAAAATATTTGAAATTTTTATCCATAAATACCTTATGATTACTCTTTTAAACCTATCTTATTTATTTTACCTATATTTATCGTGTGCATATCTTTATATTAATTTATTATATAAAATAAAAGCATAAAGTTCTTCCTTATGCTTTTCACTTTATTGCCTCTTTTTTATTAAACATTAATACCCATTTTTCAATATCACATCATATAATAATTTAATACCTTAATTTTCTCTAGTTGAAAATTTTTTTTAATTACCTTTATTAAAATGTGAATCTGCTTATCTAGCCAATTCAGAAAACATATACACGCTACTGAAATTATACACTATTTTTACAAAATATCCACAATTATTACAATTATATAGTATTTTTATTATATAAGATTTATACTATAATATTCTAGGAATATAATTTAATTATATTGAGATAATGAAATTAGTAGTCTATTTATGATATATTCCTTATCTATCATATATCATCTCTATAATCTTAATTTAATTGTTGATTTTATAATATTAAATTATTATATAATATCTATTATTAATTAAGTCAAAATTATTCATAATTATTTTAATAGTACTCTCTATAATTTTAGATTATATTTTAAAACAAAGGAGGTTTTTATGATTTATCTAGATATATTTTTAATTATTCTTATAGCTTTAGCTATTATTTTCTTAATCGTATCTTCTATGATGATATTTAAATCTTCTATAACTCGTAAATTAAGAGATGAAAATGAAAGTTATAACTTCTTTTTGAATAAAAAAGTTATAAATGATCAGTTATATAAATCTCTTGATAAAGAAGATATAGAAATGATGTCTATAGATGGTTTTAAACTATCTTCCATGTTATTTTTAAATAAACAAAAAACAAATAAGTTTATAATTTTAGTTCATGGAATTTCTATAGGATATGTAGGGTCTTTAAAATATTTAGATATATTCTTTAATAGAGGCTTTAATGTCCTTATTATGCACCAAAGAAGACATGGAAAAAGTGAAGGTAAATATTCTACATATGGTTATTTTGAAAAATATGATGTTAATCTTTGGATAAATTATCTAGTTAATAGATTTGGTAAAAATATAATAGTAGGACTTCATGGAGAATCCATGGGTGCTAGCACTGTTATTCAAACAATTCCTTTAAATCCCAATATAAAATTTGTAATTGAGGATTGTGGATATTCAGATTTATATGAACTTATGCTCTATGAATTACATTTTAGATTTAATAAAATCTTACATTATCCATTACTCTTATCTTTAAAGTTTACAAATTTTATTATAAAGGTTAAAGCAAAGTTTAGATTTCAAGATGTTAGCCCTATAAACATAGTAAAAAATACATCAATACCAATAATGTTTATTCATGGCAATAAAGATACCTTTGTTCCTTGGTATATGTGTGAAAAATTTTATAAGGCAAAAGTAAATGGTCTTAAGGAAATTTTTTTAGTTGATAATGCAGCACATACAGAAGCTGTCCAAGTTAATAAAGAGGCTTATGCAGAAAAAGTGTTTAATTTTATCCAAAAAGCTTTAAGCTATAATACTAATTCTAATTCTTCTTATGAAAGACATAATGGTAGTAATTTATCTAATATTAATTAATCTTTAAACCTTATATGAAATCAATATTAATTAAACAAAATAAGACTTCTTTTAAGTAATAGAAGTCTTATTTTGTCATTTTTGATGCTTCTTCTGTTTTTATAGAATTTGATGTTAATCTATCTATTTCTTTTAGTTCTTTTGATGTTAAGTATCTCCATGCCCCAGTTTTTAAATTATCTAAGTTTACATTCATTATTCTTATTCTTTCAAGTCTTAAAACTTCATAACCAAAATAAGCACACATTCTTCTTATTTGGCGGTTTAATCCTTGGGTTAATATTATTTTAAACTTATTTTTACCTAATTTTTCAACATAGCATTTATTAGTTATAGTACCTAAGATAGGGACACCACTGCTCATTCCTTTTATAAATTTATCATCTATATTCTTATTTACTATAACTATATATTCTTTTTCATGATTATTTCCGGCTCTTAGAATTTTGTTTACTATATCTCCATCATTAGTTAAAAATATTAATCCTTCTGAATCTTTATCTAATCTCCCTATAGGAAATATCCTCTTTTCATGACCTATAAAATCTACTATATTACCTTTTATTTTTTTCTCTGTTGTACAAGTTATTCCTCTAGGCTTATTTAAAGCTATATAAACTAACTCTTCCTCTAATTTTAGTGGTTTGTCATCTATAGTAACTTTTTGTCCTTTTAAAACCTTAGTTCCCATTGTAGCTAAAACACCATTAATTTTTACTCTTTTACTCTCAATTAACTTATCAGCTCCTCTTCTTGAGCAAAACCCTGTATCACTTATATACTTATTTAATCTTACTTCCTTTTTTTCTTCTTTTATATTAACACCTAAACTTTTATCCATATTATTAAAACCTTTCTTCCTATAGTTTACTTTAACACTTTTTCATTTCCTGCATTATTAATTGTTATTTTAATATTATTTCCTGCATCGCCATCACTATTTACATTATCTACATATTTAGAAATATTCTCTATAATAGACTCTTTTAATTCCTCACCAGTTATTATTACTTCAACCTTTCTATCTATAGGAATCATATTTAATTCTTGTAACTTAATAAAAATATTATTTAAGACTATTTTTACATTTTTATTTTCCCATTTTACTTCACTTAAAAGTAGCTTACCTTTTTCAGTAGCTGAATATCCATAAATAATCTTATCAAAATTATTTGAATTAAGCTTTATTTGAGATGTTCCCTGAATTACTATAGTTGATTTTTCTTTTTCATAGTAATAGTATCCTAGGCTTCCTATTATAAAGCAAATTAAAATAAGAGCTGCAGTTAACTTTTTATAGGGTTTAAAACCTAATTTTTTTCTTCCACATATATCTGAACCAATCACTTCATTTCCTTTATTTATACGTACAAACTCTCCTGAACTTGTGAGTATTATAGTGTATGTTTTATATGTGTCAAGTACAACACCTCTATATATATCAATATCTACATATACCCTTCTACCGTTACTATTTTCTAACTCTTTAAAGTTTACATCAAGATAATCATAAATGTCTATATATTTATCATCAGCAGCTAATATAACATAAGCTAATATATATCCTTTCCATTTTATTAAAAAATCTGTATTTATATTAGTTTTTATTGATAATCTATTTAAAGGTAAGTTTTTATTTTTTTTTATTAAATTTAATAGCTTCTCATCTTCATATATATATAATGCTATATTTAATATTAAATTTCTTTCTCTTTCATTAATCTCTCTTTTACATAACTTAATCAAAGATACATTATATCTTCTAAGCTCACTTACTAAAAGACGTATACGCTCCTTAGATATATTCTTTCTTACTTTTCTTATATGCCTCTCTCTTGAAAATATATATTTATCTTTAACAAAAATAAAATCTTGTGTGTACATAAATTCTTAAGCCCCCATTTAAAAACTTTACTCTTTTAATGTTCCTTTTATTATTAATCTATTTTTACTATCTAATGTGCATGTAATTAAGGTCATAGTAGCCTCATCTTCTGTATTATCTAATATATAAGTATCATAAGGGGTAACTACAAAACTTTCATTTACTGTGTATACATACTCTCCCCCATTATAAATAAATATTATTTCATCCCCCTCTTGAAGCTTATCTACTTCTTTAAATGGTTGACCATAATTTGACGTTCTATGTCCTGCAATACATAAATTCCCTATTTCTCCTGGCATAACACTATCTTTAAAGTGACCTACAACATATTTTATATCTTCTTTTTCAACACCTTCTACTACAGCTATCTCTAAATTTATCTTAGGTATTTTCAAAATAGCAATAGCTGTTTTTTCATCAGTATCCTTTATACTTCCATCCTCTTCATCAACTTCACTATAAGAATCCATATTTTTAAAACTTTCTAAACTCTTCTGTTGTTTTTTATGTGTTTCATATTTCATAAAACCGGTTATAGAAATAAGACTTATACCTATAAGAATGAAGATTGTTCCTATTATTTTTTTTAATTTATACATCAAAATATAAAGTTCTCCCTTTCTAAAATTATGTTAATATTATATATTTATATTATACATTTATATTAAGTTCCTGAAAATTAAAATAATGTAAAATTTTAAAAGAGGTGATTTTTTTGAGAATAGGAATGGGCTATGATGTTCATAAACTTGTAGAAAACAGAAATTTAATAATTGGCGGAGTTAATATTCCCTATGAAAAAGGTCTTTTAGGGCACTCTGATGCTGATGTTTTACTCCACGCAATTATGGATAGCCTTCTAGGAGCTAGTGCACTTGGTGATATAGGTAAGCATTTCCCTGATACAGATTTAAAATATAAAGGAATTAGTAGTATTAAGCTTTTAACTTATGTAGGTGAATTATTAGAAAAAAACAATTTCAAAATATTAAATATAGATTCTACAATTATTGCACAAGCCCCTAAAATGGCTCCACACATAGATACTATGAGAGAAAATATAGCAAATGCCCTTAAAATAGACTTAACTCAAATAAATATTAAAGCTACAACAGAAGAAGGTTTAGGCTTTACAGGGAAAAAAGAAGGTATATCTTCTCAAAGTGTCTGCCTATTAATATCAAAATAAATTTATTTAGAGATATATCTTTATTTATATATTCTAACAATAGTTAATTTAAAAGATTAGTTTATTTGACATATAATTTCTATCATCTTCTTAACTTTACTTAAAATACTGTATAAAAAATAGCTACACAAGTATTTGTGTAGCTATTTTTTATTAAGCTAATTCTTTTTCTAGTTTATTAACTTTTATCCTGCTTGACTTAAATATAGTTATAAATATTATTACACAAATTCCCATTAAATATGGGTAAAAAAGATATTTCATTATTTCTATGGGTGATACTGAAGCTATTGCTGCTGCTGATAAAAGCTGTGCCCCATAAGGTATAACTCCCTGCATTGCACAAGAACACATATCTAATATTCCTGCAATTCTAGTAGATTCTAAGCTATATTTATTTGATATGTTTTTAGCTATAGGCCCTACTGTAACTATTGCTATTGTATTATTTGCTGTACAAGCATCTACAATTCCAACTAAGGCTCCTATTCCAAGTTCTGCTCCTGTTTTTGTTTTTATTTTGCTTGTTATTAAATTTAATACAAAATCTATTCCACCATTCTCTTTAACTACATTTACTATTCCACCTATTAAAAGAGAAATTATAATTATTTCGCTCATTCCTGCAATACCTGTAGATACTGAGTCTAAGAGGCTATTTATAGTTAAATAGTTAGTTAAGAAACCTATTCCTGAGGCTAGGATTATTCCACCTGTTAATACCATTATTACATTAACTCCAAGAAGGGCTGCTATAAGTATTCCTATATATGGTATAACCTTTATAAGATTAAAATCATAAGAAGCTGATGTAATTTGTGCACCACTACCTAAAATAATATAAATTACTATTGCTACAATTGCTGCTGGCAAAACTACTTTAAAGTTTGTTTTAAACTTATCTCTCATTTCACAACCTTGAGTTTTTGTAGCTGCAATAGTTGTATCTGATATCATAGATAAATTATCCCCAAACATAGCTCCTCCAACTACGGCTCCAACTATAAGCGGTGCAGCTAGTCCTGTTTTTGTTGATATTTCTACAGCTATTGGTGCAACTGCAGCTATTGTTCCCATTGAAGTACCTAAAGATATTGCAATAAATGCTGCAATCACAAATATTCCTGCCACTAAAATATTACTTGGAATAACTGTAAGGCCTAAATTCACTGTTGCTTCTACAGCCCCCATTGATTTTGCAACTTGTGCAAAAACCCCAGCTAGGATAAATATAAATACCATTAGTATAATATCTGAGTGTCCTGCCCCTTTACAAAATGTTTCTAAACTTTTTTCAAAACCTTTTTTTCTATTCATAAAAAGAGCCACTACGGCTGCTATTAATCCAGGTACTAAAACTGACATAGCATAGAAGTCTTTTAATATTATCCCTCCACCTAAATATACTCCCATAAAAACTAATAATGGTAATAACGCTAAAGCATTCTCCTTACTCTTTTTCATAAAATCATCTCCTTTAAAATTTCTAAAATCAAATACTCTAACCCTAAACAATAAAACTTATTTAATACTTTTTCAAATTTTATGATACCAATTTATAAAAATAAATTTTAACTATTAAAAGCAAAAAAACCTCTGCCGATTTAGACAGAAGTTATGCTCTAATATCATTACTTATCTCTCAGAAATCTGCAGGATTTAGCACCACTATATTTTAACAATCACTAATAGAATTTATATACTAGACTTTTAGTGAATAAATTAATAATATTGGTTGCCGTGCTTCATAGGGCCAGTCCCTCCACCGCTCTTGATAAGAATTATTCTATTTTTTATTTATATTAACATCTATTATAAAATTTGTCAAACAATAATTTATATGTATTTCCTGCATTTTTTATTATTATTACTTTAAATTTCCTTCAAAATTTTTTCAAGAAGTATACCTTGATTTTTAGGATAATCAAAATTATTACTATATTCTATTGCCCTTTGCAGAAAATTACAAGATTTTTGTATAGATTCTTTAAAATTTTTTCCTTGAAGAATAGAACCTACCAAAATTGAAGTAAAAGCATCTCCAGTACCAGGATAAGAAGCATTTATCCTTTTATTTTTTATTTTAATAAATTCATTATCTTCTTTGTCATAAGCTATAGTACTTATAGTGTTTACATCATCTTTATCTATTACACTAGTTATAATAACTCTATTTACTCCTAAATTACTAAGTCCTATAGCATATTCCTTTACTTCCTCATCTGTGAATGAATTTTTATATTCTTTTCCAAGTAAAAAACAAGCTTCTGTTATATTAGGAGTTACAATATCTGAAAAAGCTATAAGTTTTTTCATATTTCTAATCATCTCTTTATCTATTCCACCATACAGTTTACCATCATCAGCCATTACAGGATCTACAACTATAAAAGTATCACTTTTCTTAAAGCTCTTTATAAAATCTATTACAAAATTAACTTGATTTGAATTTCCTAAATATCCGCTATAAATACATTGAAATTCTAAATTTAAATTTTCCCAATGTACCTTGGCTTCCTCCATAAAACTACTTAAATCTACAAAAGCAGGTTTACCAAAACCTCCTGTATGGGTGGATAATATAGAAGTTGGCATAGGACAAACTTCACTTCCCATAACTGATAAAATTGGTATTATAGTAGTTAATGAAGCCTTTCCAAAACAAGATATATCGTGTATAGCTGCAACTCTCTTTATATAATTCATATTTTACTTTAGCCTTATTATAAGCTATCCTTTCATAATTTTTTATCAGTGAAAAGTATCAATATGGATACTTTATTAATTTTCAATTAAATCTAACACATTAAAAATTAGTTTGTATAAATATTTTAATTTCATGTATAATTTAAAATTAATATTATATGAAGTTATAACCATGTACAAGATATAACTAATAATTATATTTAATATATCATAAAACTATTTATATTATTTTAATAATAAAAGCAGTTTGATAATTTAACTATCAAACCGCTTTCTCTCTTTGGAGCGGGTACTGGGAATCGAACCCAGGTGTTCAGCTTGGAAGGCTGACATTCTACCATTGAACTACACCCGCATATGGTGCGTCATCAGGGGATCGAACCCTGGACACCCTGATTAAGAGTCAGG
The DNA here is from genome assembly GCA_963559995.1 of uncultured Sarcina sp. GTDB lineage: Bacteria > Bacillota > Clostridia > Clostridiales > Clostridiaceae > Sarcina. The sequence continues at coordinate 11,637 of CAUWNL010000016.1, read as the reverse complement.
TGCTCTACCAACTGAGCTAATGACACACAATTATTTATTTTAATGGAGCGGGTACTGGGAATCGAACCCAGGTGTTCAGCTTGGAAGGCTGACATTCTACCATTGAACTACACCCGCATATGGTGCGTCATCAGGGGATCGAACCCTGGACACCCTGATTAAGAGTCAGGTGCTCTACCAACTGAGCTAATGACACACAATTATTTATTTTAATGGAGCGGGTACTGGGAATCGAACCCAGGTGTTCAGCTTGGAAGGCTGACATTCTACCATTGAACTACACCCGCATGTGGCTGGGATAGCAGGATTTGAACCTACGAATAACGGAGTCAAAGTCCGTTGCCTTACCGCTTGGCGATATCCCAAAATGGTGTACCTTTAGGGATTCGAACCCCAGGCCCACGCCTTAGAAGGGCGTTGCTCTATCCAGCTGAGCTAAAGATACACATTTTTAACTTGTTGTTTTTCAACGACAAGTTAAATTATATATTATATAATCTAACTTGTCAATATATTTTATTATTTTTTTAATTTTTATTTATACTATATAATTTCTTTGAATTCATTGAATATAACTTCTTTTAATTTTCTATCTGCATTTAAATCGTTGTATACACTTTTACACAAATTTCTCCATGTAACTTCATCAAATCCTATATTTTTTGTAAAATTATTATCATAAATTGATTTAAAATTATTTTTCACTATAAAATCATGCAAATCTTCAGTATTATTAAAGACTTTCAAATATAAAAATCCTGTTGAATCTCCAAGCCAGTCCACATTAAATTTATTTATAAATCTTGCTAATCTATTATAACTATATTCTTTTTTTGCGCTCCATAGCTTGTTTATATCAACTAAATTATTTTTTATCTTCTCCTCTGTTTCTTTATCCAACGCCTTAGCCTTTTTAAGAATAGGTATTATCATATCTGGTGTTATAATTGGTGTACGTTCTTCTATATCTTCCTCTTGTCCTAAAATAAGTTCATAATATGCTTGAGGTAAAATACAATATTTTATATATCCTAATGCTTTACTAAAATTTGGAACTATAGCCCAACTACTCTTTATACCAATTTCTTTATTGTATATTATGTAATGTATATACATTGTATCTTTATTTATTGATTCATATTGAAAAATCTTTTCTTTACTATCTCTATTTTTTATTATTAATGGTTTCCAATAATCTAATGAGTTTATTTGTTTTCTCATGACTAATCTCCCCTTCATTAAAACCTTTACATAATTTATTATACTCTTTTTTATACAAAAGTAAATAATTCTAAAAGTACTATTTACAAATACATTTTTTAAATTCCTTATATATCTAAAATAATCCAATTATCCCCTTATATCAGTTGATTTTAAATACAACATCCTACTTAAAACCAGTTTCTGTATCTAAAATCAACACTAAATATACTCTTTATTACTTTTATACAATATCCTTAAGTTCTTTAAATAAATAACCTTTAAATTCTTCTCCTTTTTGCTTATCTTTACTTACTTCATCACAAAATTTTAGCCACTCATCTTTACTCATAGATATGTCCTTGTTAAAACATTCTCTACAATTTGTTTGACAAACAGTATCTATAATAAACTCTCCTAATTCTCTTGAACTAAAAAAAGCTTTCATATATAGAAAAGAATTTGAATCTCCTAACCAATTTGAATTAAATTTACTACAAAACCTTTGTACCTCTGACTTAGAATTTTCTCTTCTTAACCTCCAAAGTCTATTAAGGCTTTCCATATCATCTTTTATATGTTTTTCATCCTCTTTGCTTATTTTATTATTCCTTATAGCCTCTTTAAATATTGTATCTACAGTAACTATTGGTACCTTTGAAATACTTTTTTCTCTTCCATAAAGCCATGTGTAATATGCCTCGGGTAAGAAGCAATACTGTATATACCCTAAAAAGCTCTCCAAGCTTGGAGCAGGAACCCACCCACTCTCAACTCCTGATTTTTTACTAAAAATAGTATAATGAAGATATATAGTTTTGTCTGTTATATAATCATATTTAAACACTCTTTCCCTTAAGGTCTTATTGTTCCTTATAAAAGGTTCCCAATACGTAATTGAATTATATTTTCTCATAAATTCTCCTCCTTAAAATAAATATATATTTCTATAAATATGGTATAAAAGCCTTTTAATATTATTGTTTTATTAAGACAAATTTATTGATTCATCTTATTCTTTATGATAGTTTATATATATAAATTTATTATTTAGAGGTGATTACTTGAGTTATTCTTGCGAAATATGCCAAAAAGAAGGAGATATTCATCATATTGTCCATAGATGTGAAGGTGGTCTAGACTTTGAACTTAACTATAAATATTTATGTCCAAGTCATCACAGAGGCAAAAATGGTCCACATAAAAACAAATTTGTAGACTTAAAATATAAATTAGAAATGCAAACACAATTAGAACTAACTTTAAAAAAGAAGTTTTATTCATTAAAAGAAATATATGAGCTACTTCATATCAAAAAGAATCAATTAAAAAGGATAAGTAAAAATCTAAAACTACATAAAGAGGGCTATTTATCTCAAGATATAATATTTGAACTTATGGGAAGAAAAAAATATTCTAAAGAATATATAGAAGATTTAGCTATTGAAGAACTACTTCTAAACTCTTAGAATATTTTTTAAATTTATTTATACTACATCTTTTTCTATATTTCTCTCAGGACCAATTGCAATTAAATTAATACCATCTCCCACTTTAATATTATTATTTATAATGGTATCTCCACCTATTATTGCTTTATTTATTACTGAATTTGATTCTACTTTTGTATTAGTTAAAATAACTGAGTTTTTAACAATAGCTCCTTCCTTTATATGAACATTAGGAAATAATACACAATTTTCTACATACCCTTCTATAATACAATTTTCAGATATTATTGAATGTTTAATAGTTCCTGTTATATCTACCTTAGATTTATTATATTTAAATTTATTTGTAGAGTATATTTTCCAAAATTCATCATGAAGATTTAAATTATTTTCTTTATTTAAAAGATTCATATTGGCTTGCCAAAGACTCTCTATAGTTCCAACATCCTTCCAATATCCTTTAAATTCATAACAAAATAATCTTCTATTATCATTTAACATTTTAGGAATTATATCTTTTCCAAAGTCATGACTAGATAGCTCATTTCTTTCATCCTCTATTAAATATTTTTTAATAATATCATAATTAAATATATATATTCCCATAGATGCCTTATCACTTTTAGGTTTTTTAGGTTTTTCTTCAAATTCATAAATTGAATTATCTTCTCTAACATTAATTATTCCAAATCTGCTAGCTTCTTTCATTTGAACTTTAATAGCTGAAATTGTTATATCTGCATTATTTTTTTTATGGCTTTCTAACATTTTATTGTAATCCATCTTATAAATATGGTCTCCAGATAAAATCAACACATATTTAGGGTTAAACTTTTCAATATATTTTAAGTTTTGATAAATAGCATTGGCAGTTCCTGTATACTCATTATGTATATCATTTTCTTTAGAGGGTGGTAAAAAATCTATATTAATTTTTTTATTTTTTTTAAGACTCCAAGTCTCACTACTTATTATATGCCTATAAATTCCTATAGGTTTATGTTGTACTATAACTCCAATGTTGTTTATTCCTGAGTTTATACTATTACTTAAAGGAAAATCTATTAGCCTACATTCTCCACCATAAGGTACTGCTGGTTTTGCATATCTTTCAGTTAAAACTCCAAGCCTCGTCCCCTTTCCACCTGCTAGTATTAAAGATATTATTTCCTTATTAATTCCCATAACAACTTCTCCTCTCATACCAATTATTTAAATTTTTGATATTAAAACTTTAAACTCTTTTCCTTTTAAATCTACTTTTAAAACTTCATTATTAAAGTTATATTTTTCATCATTATTTAAATAATTATAAAACTCCCCTTTAATAAACCCTTTAATCTCTAATGTTTTACCCTCTTCTGATCTATTAACTATGACTAGTACAATACACCTTCCATTATATCTTTTAAATGCTAGTATATCCTCATTACATCTACATATAGCTAATTTTCCTTCCTTTAGCACATCCATTTCATTTCTAAAAAAAATTAGTTTCATATAGTAATTTTGAATTTCCTTATTTTCATTCCCCCACGGATATGACCCTCTATTATATGGGTCTGTTGATCCTTTTAATCCAGCCTCATCTCCATAATATATTAAAGGCACTCCTGGCATTGCCATTTGTATTAGAATAGCACTTTTTAGTAAACTTATATCATCCTTTAAAGCTGTTAATATTCTTTCTGTGTCATGATTTCCTAGTATGTTCATTGCTCCATAGAAATTTTCACTAGGGTAATTTTCATAAAGACTCATTATAATTTTTCTAAATCTATCTGAAGTTATCTCACCATTTAAAAATGATATTAATCCTGTTCTAAATGGATAGTTTGTAGTTGAATCTAACTCTTTTCCAAAAAGATATTCTCTTCTTTTTGAATAACTTATTTTATTTGATGCATCTTCCCAGACTTCACCAACTAAAACACTATCTTTCTTTTCCTTTCTTATCCTTTCTTTTAAAAGTGTAATAAATTTATCTGGTAACTCATCTGCCACATCAAGCCTAAATCCACTTGCACCTAAATTAATCCATTTACTTACTATAGAATTTTCTCCTGTTACTATGTAATCTAAATATGATGGATTCAATTCGTTAACCTCTGGCTCTGTATCTATTCCCCACCAAGACTTATAATCATAGGGATAATTATTAAAACTATACCAAGAATAATACTTAGAATCTCTTGATTGATAAGCTCCTAACTCTTTATAACTTCCAAACTTGTTAAAGTATTTACTATCAGATCCTGTATGGCTAAATACTCCATCTAATATTATTCTTATTCCTAAACTTCTAGCCTTTGTGCAAAGCTCCTTAAAGTCATCTTCATCCCCAAACATAGGATCTATCTTTTCATAATCTCCAGTGTCATATTTATGGTTGCTAGCTGCCTCGAAAATAGGATTAAGATAAATTATAGTTACACCAAGCTCTTTTAAGTAATCTAATTTATTTATTACACCTTTTAAGTTCCCACCATAAAAATCCCATCTTATAATTCTGCCTTCCTTATCCCTAATGTAGCATGGTTCATCATCCCAATTAGCATAAATAAAGCTATTTTTCTTTTTATTATATATCTCTTTATTCTTATTTCCGTTATTAAATCTATCTACAAATATTTGATAAATTATTCCATCTTTATACCATTTAGGAACTATAGAATTCTTGTATACTGTTATTTGATATGATTTAACATCATTTCTATTACAAACAACACCTATACCTCCTAAACCTTCATAATTATTTCCGTAAAATACCTCTCCTTGATCTTGTAATATCCTAAAATAGTAATTTATTAACCCTAAATGTTCCTTTGTATCAATTGAAGTTTCATAAAAATTCTCTTTATAAGAGCTTAAGTCATTGTTTCTTTTCATTTTAATAGTTTCATTAGAACCATCAAAATATGATGCTTCTAAAAATACGATCCAATCACTTTCTAATTTTATTCTTAAAGTTACTTTAGTACCTTTTTCTACAGCACCAAATGGAAACCTATACTGCTCACTCTGCGAATCATGTACTATATAATTATTCATATTAAAATCCCACCTTATAAATTAAAGATTTTTATACATTACATCAGAACCCCATATACCTGTAGCATACTCTTTTATTGTTCTATCTGATGAAAATATACCTGACTTAGCTATGTTTACACCACACATTCTTTGCCACTTGCTTTTATCTGCATATAGCATTTTAACTTTTTCTTGAGCTTTTACATATGAATCAAAATCTTTTAAAACAAAGAATTCATCATTATAAGTCATTAAGTTTTCATATATACTTCTAAACTCATCATGGTTCTTAGAGTATGTTCCATCTATTAATTGATTTATTACCTTAATTAATCTTGGATCAGAGTTGTATACATCAAAGGAAGAGTATCCACCATTTTTATAATAATCTAATACTTCTTTTTCATTTAAACCAAATATAACAATATTATCGTCCCCAACCGCATCTCTTATTTCAACATTTGCGCCATCTAGTGTAGCTATTGTAACTGCCCCATTCATCATAAATTTCATATTTGATGTTCCTGATGCTTCTTTAGTTGTAGTTGATATTTGTTCACTTAAATCTGTACCTGGAATTATCTTTTCTGCTAAAGATACATTATGGTTATCTAAAAATACTACTTTTATCTTATCTTGAATTCTTGGATCATTATTTATTTTTTCTCCTACAGCATTTATAAGTTCTATTGTGTTTTTAGCTAAATAATAGGAAGGTGCCGCTTTTCCTGCAAATATAAATGTTCTTGGAGTAATATCTATATTGGGATTTTCTATTATCCTATTATATAAATTCATTATTTTTAAAACGTTTAATGTCTGACGCTTATATGCATGTATTCTTTTTATTTGTACATCAAATATTGAATTTACATCTACATTTATACCTTTTGTTTCTTTTATATATTTTGCTAGGCTTGTTTTATTTTCTTGCTTAATTTTATAAAGAGTATCTTGTACTGATTTATCATCAACATACTTTATAAAGTTTTCTAAATCTGTTGGATGTTTTATAAATGAATCCCCTATAGTATCTACTAATAATTCTGTTAACTTTGGATTACAATTTATTAACCACCTTCTATGAGTTATTCCATTTGTTTTGTTATTAAATTTTTGAGGATAAAATTCATTAAAGTCTTTCATAATATCTTTTTTTAAAATTTCTGTATGAAGTTTAGCTACACCATTTACGCTATGACATCCCACAACAGCTAAATTAGCCATTTTCACATAACCGTCAGCTATAATAGCCATTTTAGCTATTCTATCCCAATTTCCCGGATAGCTACCCCATAACTCTTTACAAAAACGTTCATTTATTTCGTTTACTATCATATATATTCTAGGTAATAATTCCTTAAATATATCTATGGGCCACTTTTCTAATGCTTCTGCTAAAATTGTATGATTTGTATAGGCCAATGTATTTCTTGTTATTTTCCATGCCTCATCCCAAGAAAGTCCTTCTTCATCTAGTAATATTCTCATAAGTTCTGGTACTGCTAATGTTGGATGGGTATCATTTAATTGAATTGATACTTTTTCATCTAATAATCTTATATCCTTGTTATGCTTTTTGTAATACCTTATAATACTTTGTATACCTGCTGAAACAAAGAAGTATTCTTGTTTTAATCTAAGAACCTTACCTTGGTATACAGAATCATCTGGATATAGTACACTTGAAATTGATTCTATAGAATTTTTATATTCAATAGCCTTTAAATACTCTCCTCTGCTAAAGGATGAAAAATCAAATTCATCTGAAATAGGCTCTGCACTCCAAAGTCTTAATGTATTTACTACCTCATTTTTATATCCAACTATAGGCGTATCATAAGGAATTGCTAGTACTGGAGAATAATTTATATGACTAAACACAAGTTTTCCATTTATCTCCTCACACCTTACTTCTCCTCCAAATCTTACAACCTCTGATTTTGCCTTTTTCTTAATTTCCCAAACGTTTGAATCATTAAGCCATGTTTCTGGTGTTTCCACTTGAACATTGTTAACTATTTTTTGTCTAAAAAATCCATATTTATACCTAATCCCACAACCATTTCCTGGTATATTAAGAGATGCCATAGAATCTAAAAAACATGCTGCAAGTCTTCCAAGACCACCATTTCCTAAACCTTGATCTTGCTCTAATTTTATTAAATCTTTTAAATTTATATCTAAATCTTCTAAGCCTTCACTACATATATCTTTAATTCCTAAATTTAAAAGGGTATTTTCTAGTAATCTTCCTAATAAGAATTCCATAGAAAAATAATAAACCTGTTTATTATGATTTTTTTCATACTCCTTATTGGTTTTTATCCATATCTCTGCAATATAGTCCTTTATAAGTGCACCTAAAGTTTCATACTTATAAAGATTTGTCCCCTCATTTAATGTTATTCCATGCATCTCTCTAAATTTTTTTCTGTAGTCATTTATGAAAGTTTCCTTAGTTAAATTAAACATCAATAAGCCTCCTAAAATAATTTATTTCTCAATAAGTTCATCATAAAGTTTTATATACTCTAATGCTGAATTTTCCCAACTGTTATCTGATTCCATAGCTGATTTAATTAAATGTCCCCATTTTTCCTTTTGATTATATATTGATAATGCATAATCTAATATACCTAGTAATTCATTAGGATAATAATTTCTAAAACTAAAACCATTACCTGTATTATCATATTCATTATAAGGATGTACAGTATCTTTTAATCCACCAGTTTCTCTAACTACAGGTATTGTTCCATATCTTAAAGCAATAAGTTGTCCAAGACCACAAGGCTCAAAGGTCGATGGCATTAACATAATATCTGCTCCTGCATATATTTTATGAGATAAAGCTGAATCAAAAAGTATATTAGTTGACACCTTATGAAAGTATCTCTTTTTCAGATGTTCAAGATGCTCTTCATAATACTTATCACCTGTTCCTAAAATAATTAATTGCACATCCTTTTGAAGTAATCTATCTGCAATATTAATAATTAAATCTATCCCTTTTTGATGTGTAAGTCTTGAAACCACTGCAATAATAGGTATATCTGGATTAACTACTAAATTTAGTTCTTTTTGAAGTGCTATTTTATTTTCCTTTTTATTTTTGATAGATTTTATATTATAGTTCTTAACTATTAATTTATCTGTTTCTGGATTATATTCTTCATAATCTATTCCGTTTACTATTCCTTTTAAATCATTACTTCTCTCCCTTAAAATCCAATCTAATTTCTCACCATAAAAAGGAGTCGTAATTTCTTTTGCATAAGTATTGCTTACAGTAGTCACTTTATCTGCATAATATATTCCAGCTTTCATAAAGCTTATTCCATCATTAAACTTTAATATTCCATTATGATATTGTTCAAAATCATATCCAAATAAATCTGGTAAAACCTCTGGTGGAAAAATTCCTTGGAATAATAAATTATGTATAGAATACACAATCTTTATATTTAAGTAAAAATTATCATTTATATACTCTAACTTATATAAAGCAGGTATCATTCCACAGTGCCAATCGTTACAATGAATAACATCTGGTTTCCAATCTAGTTCCTTAATAGCATCTAAAACCGCTCTATCAAAAAATGCAAATCTTTCTCCATCATCATAATATCCATATAAATTATCACGTTTAAAGTAATATTCATTATCTACAAAGTAATAAGTTACATTGTTCATTTTTATTTCTTCAATATCACAATATTGATTTCTCCAACCAACATTAACATAGAAATATTTTAATTCTTTCATCTTATCTTTAAAATCTTCAGGTATTCCTTTGTATTTAGGTAAAATTACTCTTACGTCATTTCCTGTTCTAGATAATGTTTTTGGAAGTGACCCTATTACATCTCCTAAACCTCCAGTTGTTATAAAAGGTTTTGCTTCTGAAGCTACAAATAAAATTTTCATTTAATAAATCCTCCTTAAATAAACTATTTATTGTCTATTCCCAATATAACAGCACCCATTGGTGGAACTTTAATATTAATACAATACCTTTGATTATGATATTTTTTGTCTATAGCTGTTATAACATTATCATTTGTTTGCCCTGATCCCCCATATTTACTATTATCAGAGTTTAAAATTTCTCTATAATTTGTTAAATATGGTACACCTATAAGATATTCTTCATAATATACAGGAGTAAAGTTACATATAAATATTAATGTATCTTTTTGTGGATTATTACCTTTCCTCATAAAAATAAAAACACTTTGTTCTTTATTATCTGGCTCAATCCACTTAAAACCTTCTGGATTATAATCTAATTCCCAAAGGGACTTTTCCTCTTTATAAACCCTGTTAATATGTTGCACAAACAATTGCATTTTCTTATGCATATCATAACTTTTAGCTAATTCCCATTCTATTTCTTTATCCTCACTCCATTCTATGAATTGACCGATTTCACTTCCCATAAATGTTAGTTTCTTTCCTGGATGACCAATCATATAAGTCATGAAAAGTCTTGCTCCTGCAAACTTATTCCAATAATCACCCCACATTTTATTTAGAAAAGATAATTTCCCATGAACCACTTCATCATGTGATATAGGTAAAATGAAATGCTCATCGTAATTATATAGCATAGAAAATGTTAGTTTTTCATGATTATATTTTCTAAATATAGGATCTATCTCAATATATTTTAAACAATCATTCATCCACCCCATATTCCACTTAAAATTAAACCCTAAGCCCCCATCATCTACTTTAAAAGAAACCTTAGGCCAAGTAGTTGACTCTTCTGCCGCCAAAACAATGTATGGAAACTTATTTAATAAAGCTGTATTTAATGTTTTTAAAAAGTCTACTGCACAATTATTAGCACAGGGATTTGAATCACTTTCATAATTAAAATAAAGCATATTAGATACTGCATCCACTCTAATACCATCTAAGTGAAATTCCTTTATCCAATAAAAAGCATTAGAAATTAGAAAACTCCTAACTTCTGGCTTTCCTAAATTAAAGTTTAATGTTCCCCAGACTTTATTGTCTGCTTTCCACTCTTCGTCATATTCATATGTAGGAGATCCATCAAATCTAGCTAATCCATGAATATCCTTACAAAAATGCCCTGGAACCCAATCAAAAATTACTCCAATATTATGTTTATGTAATTCATCTATAAGAAATTTTAAATCATTTAAAGAACCGTATCTGCTTGTAGGAGAATAAAGACCTGTACATTGATAACCCCACGAATTATCTAATGGATGTTCCATTAAAGGCATTATCTCTGCATGTGTATAATTTAGCTTTTGTAAATATTTAGGTAGGATAACCCCTAATTCTCTATAACTTAAGAAACTTTCATTTTTTTTTTCCAAGAACCTAAATGAACTTCATAAATATTAATTGGTGAATCATATAAATTCTTGTTTCTACTTTTAACCCATTCCCTATCATTCCATTTATAACTACTTGATGCTACTACCATAGACGCTGTATTTGGTCTTAATTCAGAACATCTAGCAAAGGGATCTGATTTTAAAATAAAGTTTTCACTACTACACCCTTTAATAGCAAATTTGTACTTTTCTTTTTTTTTAATTCCTGGTATGAATATAGACCAAATACCCATATCAGATATCTTTTTCAGAAAATATTTGTTCTCAACATTCCAACAATTAAAATCACCTACCACAGCAATTTCTTTTGCTCTTGGTGCCCAGGTGGTAAACCTTACACCTCTTTTACCATTTTCTATACGAACATGTGCCCCCATAAAGTTATATGCATTAAAATGTCTGCCTTCATGAAAAAGATAGATATCATATTCTGAAAACATATTTTTCTCACCCTCTTGTAATATAATTTATTTTTATTATACAATTATTCTTTTAGTACCTTAAATAATAAAATCATTCAATATTTAGTAATAATTTTTATATATGCAATTATCCAATTAAATACTTTTATATTT
>CAUWNL010000015.1:0-47266 GCA_963559995.1 uncultured Sarcina sp. | reverse complement strand
TTATAACATAATCTAATGCTTTTGGGTGAACTCCACTTCTTGGTGGGTCTAAAATTATAACATCTGGATTTTCCTTAACTGTTTTTATAACTTCAGCCACATCTCCTGCTATAAAGTTACAGTTATTTAGTCCATTTAACTTAGCATTTTCATTAGCAGCTACAACTGCCTCTTCTATAAGTTCAATTCCTACAACTTTTTCAGCTTTTCCTGCTGCTATTTGCCCAATTGTTCCCGTTCCACAATAAAGATCAAATACAACTTTATTATCTGCATCTCCCATAAAATCTCTAACTATGCTATAAAGTTTCTCTGCTCCTAAAGAATTTGTTTGGAAAAATGAAAATGGTGATATTTTAAAGTTTAATCCTAAGAGATTTTCTGTTATAAAATCTTCTCCATAAAGGATATTTAACTTGTCGCATATTACAGCTTCAGAGAATGAGTCATTTTCTGTATGAAGCACTGATTTTAATATTCCCTTGTAAGATTGTTCTTTTAATATGCTAGTATATTCAGTTAAATCAAAATCTATTTGAGTTGTTGTAACCAAATTTACAAGTATTTCTCCTGTTTTAACTGACTTTCTAACTATAAGATTTCTTAAATATCCTGTTCTTGGCATTATTCTATAGTAAGGAAGTTCTTTTTCTCTAAAATACTTAACAGTTAAATCTAATATTTTTCTAAAATCCTCATCTACTAAAAAACAACTATTAACATTTACTATTCCAAAAGGGTTTCCCTTTAAGTGCATTCCAAGGGTAAGCTCTCCTCCCTTTTCCATATCTCCAAAGGTAAACTCCATTTTATTTCTATATTCCCATGTTACAGGACTAGTTTCTATTCCTAAGAACTCCCCAGTTTGTACATTTCCTTGTTTAAATAAATCTAAAACTTGCTCTGTTTTAAATTCTAATTGCTTTTCATAAGGAACAGTCTGAGATGAACAACCACCACAAAACTCAAAGTGAGGACATTTTGTATCTATTTCATACTCAGCTCTCTCTACTACTTTATTAACCTTAATCTCTGCATAATCTTTTTTCTTTTTAGATACCCTCCCTAAAACCTTTTGCCCTGGGAAAGCATTTTTAGCATATACTTTTAATCCCTCACAAAATCCATATCCTTTAGATGGAAATTCCATCTTTTCAATTAGTACTTCTATGTTATTTCCTTTTTTCATTTTTTTCCATCCTTATTTGTATAGTAATTTTCCCCCTAAAGTTTCTCCTAATGGTGATGCCTTCATAATAGGTCTATATAAAATGTTAATTATTACATATGCAATTAATAATACACTTGCAACACTAACTATATAATAACCTGCAAATGATAATATAGCTGCAAAAATAAATACAATCATAAGTGATATTAATATTACTATAATTTGGTCAATTACTTGAGCTATTATCATTCTTAATATTCCGTTTTCTTCTTCCAAGATTGCCACTCTCCCCTTTATCTATTATAAATTATTCTTATATAATACTACAATTAATTACTTCTGTAAAACAATAAAAACACCTTATCTAAAGCTATATAAACAAGTTTATTAAATATATTTTTCATAAAAAATTAATTAATCCTTATATTATCTCTTAACCTATCAACAGTTTTTTTCCCAATACCATCTACGTCTCCTAGCTCATCTATACTTTTAAAGGTGCCTATACTATTTCTATAATCAATAATTGCTTGTGCCTTTGATTCCCCAATTCCAGATAATTTCATTAAATCATCCTTTGAAGCTTTATTTATGTTTATTTTCTCTTCTGTATTGTCACTTAAGGAACTTATATCATTTGTACTTATATTTAAGGTAGCATCACTTAATGTGTCTTCTTCATTATCATCTATGTTTCCTATTACTACACATTGCCCATCTACTAAAACAGAAGCTTTGTTTATATTTTTATCATTTCCAAAGGGTGTTAGACCTCCAGCTAAATCTATAAGTTCATAAATTCTACTTCCTTCATCTAAAGTATAAACACTAGGCTTATTAACTTCACCTTTAATTTCAACTACTATTTTATTGTTACTTTCAGTATAAATTGTATTATTTTCTTCATTATAACTATCTATTTTGTCATTTGTGTTTAATTCTACAAATATTTTTTCTAAATCATCCTCAGATATATTTTGAGGCTTTGTATTTATATAGCCAAAAACTAAAAATACAGCTATTACTCCTAACAAAACAGCACTACCTATTATTTTTTCTTTATTTTTCACAAAATAAATCCTCCTGCAATATAAATTTATTACAGTAGGATTATTAACATAATTTATTATTTTTAACGTCTATATCTATAATATTCCTTATTTATCAATCTGCTTCTGTTTAAATATGTAAGTTTTAAAAAACTAATCCTATAGAAAATAATAAAAATTTAAACTAAATACTTCTACCCTTCCTTCTATAAAATCATTTTTACTTATAACATAACCTATATATAATAAAATTAAATCTATGAAACTTCACATACTTTTTTATCCTTTATAAATGTAGGGAGTATTACTATAAGAGCAATTATTGCTAAGACTAAATATGTAAATCCAAATACACCTATTCCAACTGAAGTACTTAAGTACCCTGTAAAAAGATTTAATACACTTGCAAAAACTGTTGGTGCTATAGCAAGTTGAAATAAGAATGCAGTGGACCTTTGATGTTTTGGAATTATCTCCCCTAAAAGCTTATTTTGAGTTGGAAGTATCATTCCTATAACCACTCCATGACAAAGCATAAGAGCTGTTAGTATATAATAATTGTCTATTGTAGCCATTAGATACCATCTAACTATGGATACTAAAACACATATAATTATTACAGTATAACTTTTCTTAGCTATTTTCAATCTATGAAATACAAATAAAAATACTATTTCCATTAAAACCATAATAAAAGGCAACATTCCTACAAATTCGTCTGGTGCTTTAAGGTCTACAAGCATAATTGGCATAGCAAAAGAACCTGTTATATTACAAGTCGTTGTAAGTATAGTTAAAACAATTAATATGACAACAAATTCTTTATTTTTAAACAAAGTTAATGTTGATTTTAAAGATGGCTTTTCTTCCTTACTAATTACTTTTTTCTCATGCTTAACTTCTGGAAGCTTACTAAGTATTATTAAATCGCAAAATAATATTATAATAGCTGCTATAAGTGATCCTGTAACCCCATAAAAATACATAACTACAGGAACTAAAAGCCCTGATGCACCAAAACCTATAGCCCCCCATGCTCTTATTTTTCCATAAGGATGTCCAGTTTTTTTTACTATATGTAATATGTACTCATCATTAACTCCACCACTTGGCTGAGTTAAAAAATTTCTTAAAAGATTAAATCCAAATATAGCACCAAAATTACTAACTAAAATAAGAACTGCAACCATAACTGCATTTGATGCATAAACTATCTTATTTGCCATTATAAGCTTTTTATGTTTATCCATAACCCACCCCCAAAAGAATGAACATGGAAGTAGTATAAGTGGCGTTATTCCTATAATAAATGTTGCTTCATCTGTGGAAAATCCTTTAACTTGCTCTAAAAATAGTACAAAAACAGTATTTACTATTCCTGTGCCTAAAAGGGCTACAAACATATGTACCGAAAATAAATTAATTAATCCCTTGTCCTCTTTTTCCATAACAATCTCCTCTATATATTCTATAAGTTTAAAACTATATTGTTTAGTATAGCTTTCTAAATTTAATTATTACAGCATTTTTATTTGTTTTTAGTCATATTTATTGTATTTATTTTTAAGGTTTACTATAATGTTAATGGAATTTTATAATGATAAGAGGTGTATTATATGGAGAGTATTGATAAAAAAGTTGCATACCTTGAATTTATTCATAGACAAAATAATCTTCGCCACCATAGCTATGATGAAGAAATGCTTCAATATGAATATATAAAAAATGGTGATATCCGTGCTATAGAAATTGCTAAAAAAAGTTTAATTCATTTAAAGTAGGTCATAGGTCAGATAGTAAACTTCGTGATAAACAATATCTTTTTGTATGCTCCTTAACCCTTGTTACACGATTTGCAGTGGAAGGTGGTATGGATTTTGAAAAAGCGTACAATGCCAGTGATTTATACATACAAAAAGTTGATAAGTTACACTCAATTGCTGATATAAGTAAACTTCATAACGAAATGATAACCTACTTTACTAAAAGTGTAGCAAAAGCAAAAAAAGAAAATATACTATCTAAACCTATTGTTGAATGTATGGACTATATTTATTATCATCTTAATGAAAATATTAGGGTGGAACTCCTTGCAAAACATGTAAAATTAAATCCTTCATATCTTTCTACACTTTTTAAAAAAGAAACTGGTGAAAATGTTTCTAATTATATTACGCAAAAACGCATGGAAACTGCAAAAAACATGCTAAAATACTCTGATTATTCACTTAGTGATATTGGAGAATTTCTTAATTTTTCATCTTATAGTCATTTTGCTAGAGTCTTTAGGAAATATTATAATACAAGTCCAAAAGAGTATCGAAGGCTTAATTTTAGAAGTATTGATCTAATTTCTAAGGTCTAAGGTCTAATATAAACTTATCTTTAGCTGTGTTAATATCTAAAAAATTTCTTATTATTTTAACACATTAACAAGTGTACCTATATTTTCTATTGATATTTTTATTTCATCTCCTGATTTTAACCATTGTTTATTAGGATTAGTATCACCTAAGATTACTCCTCCTGGAGTTCCTGTGAAAATTATATCTCCTGGTCTTAAAGTTATATATTTTGAAACATAACTTACAATTGCATCACAATTAAAAATCATATCCTTAGTGCTAGCTAGTTGTCTAACTTCACCATTAACCTCACACTTAACTTCTAAATCACTTATATCTAACTCATCTTTAGTAACTATTATAGGCCCAACTGGAGTAAACTTATCAATTACCTTTCCTAATGTCCATTGACTAGTTAAAAATTGTAGCTCTCTACTTGTTAAATCATTTCCTATACTATATCCAAATATGTACTCATTAGCATTTTCTTTCTTTATGTTTTTACCTTCTTTTCCTATAACAATAACTAATTCTGCTTCATAGTCAAATTCATGCAAATCCTTTGGTAACTCTATTTCTTCCTTATGTGCTGCTAAAGAACTATTAAATTTACTAAAAATCACTGGTTCTTTTGGTATATCTAAATCACACTCTTCTCTGTGTGTAAGGTAATTTAAACCAACACAAAGTATTTTTTCAGGGTTTATTACACATGGTGCATAAGTAATAGTATCTTTATTTAACCCTTCTTCATTTTCTTTGTATACACTTTCTATTTTCTCTATAGCACTACTATCTTTTAATACTTCCTCCATAGTAACAGGTAAGTTAGCATTATATTTTAATGACATCTTTTGTACATCTATTATTTTATTTTCTTTTTCAATTCCTAATTTTATCTTTCCATTATCAACAAAATTTAACAATCTCATCTTTAGTCTCTCCTTAATTAATTTTAGATTTTTAATCTATTTTTATTATTTTTAATCTATTTTTATTTATGTATTATATAATCCATTAAGTTTATATTCATTATAAATGATATAATCGATTTTATATTCAACTAATCGACTTATTTATATGTATTATGTATAATAATAATTAATATAAGATTTTAAGGAGAACTTGTAATATGTCAAAGAAAAATGGAGCATCTACACTTGTAGATAGTGTTTATTATGAATTAAAAAACAGTATTATATTAAATGAGTTTCCACCAGGAACTTCTTTAATGCCTTCAGAATTAAAAGTTAAATTTGATGTTTCCCTTGCAGTTGTTAGAGAAGCACTAACTAAACTATTATCTACAGGTTTAGTTACACAAGAGCCAAATAAGGGATTTTCAGTAATTAATCTGTCTAAAGAAAACTTTAAAAATATAGTAGAGTCTAGAAAAATAATTGAATGTGAAGCTTTAAGGTTATCTATTTTAAATAGAAATATAGAATGGGAAGCAACCATATTAAGTTTATTGCATCAGCTAAAAAATATACCTGGATTTATTGAAGGAGAAGAATGTAAGCCTAACCCTAAGTGGTTAGAGATGCATAAAACATTTCATTCAACCTTATTACAAAGATGTAACAACAATATCTTACTAGAGTTTAGTAATAACCTTTGGACAATTAGCTCTGTTTATATAAGTTCATCAATTGCTAAAAATAAGTTTAGAGCAACTCCTAATGAGCATTCTAAAATGGTTTCCTTTATTTTAGACAATGATATTGAAAATGCTCTAGCTTTATATTCCTCTCATATTCAACAAACCTTCGATATATTATTTACATAAATATAAAAAGAAACAATCTAAAAACTTTAGACTGTTTCTTTTTTATATTAAACTAATTCTTATAAAATACTGTAATGTAACTTCTATGACAGCTTGCTATAATTAATATAACAAAGCTTCTTAAACTTAATAACTCTTGCTATTTTAACTTTTCAATTAATTCTTTCATATCATAAGGAAGACTTGCCCTTAAACTTAGTTTTTCTTTAGTTTTGGGGCTATAAAAATCAAGACCATAGGCATGAAGTGCTTGCCTTTTTATAAAGTCCTCATCTTCTGTTCCATAAAGACTATCTCCAAATATAGGATGACCTAAACTTTCTAAGTGAACTCTTATTTGATGAGTTCTACCAGTTTCTAATAAGCACTCAACTAAATCGGCATCCTTAAAACTTTCAACTACTTTATAGTGAGTTATGCTTTCTTGCCCTCTAGGGTCTACTACCCTCTTTATAGAATCTAAAGCTGGCCTATAAATTGGTGCGTTTATAGTTCCTTCTTTTTCCTTTAAGTTTCCATGAACTATTGCTAAATATCTTTTTTGAAATCTATCTGTTTTCATCTCACTAGATAACATCATATGAGCATATTGATTTTTTCCAATTATTATAAGTCCAGATGTATTCATATCTAATCTACTTACTAAACGAACTATACAGTCTTGTTTTGTTTCTTTAAAATAATAAAGTATACCGTTAGCTAAAGTACCTGTTTGATGGCTTTTTGTTGGATGAACAACCATAAAAGGTGCTTTATTTAAAACTAGTATATCTTCATCTTCATAAACCACATCTAAAGGTATATTTTCAGGTTCAATATTTTGAGTTTCCTCTTTAGAAAGGTTTACTTCTACCTCTTCATCACCATTTAACACATAATTCATTTTTACAGCTATACCATTTACTTTTATTCTCTTTTCTATAGCTGCTGATTTAATAAATCTTGTTGATAAGTTTAATTCTTCTTTTAAAAATTCTCTTATTTTTCTTTTATAAAATTCTTTAGTTACTTTACTCTTCAAAATACTCATTTTGTGTCTCCAACTTTTTTATAGTCCTTACCAAGAGCTATAATTACATCATATTCATTATTTTCATCAAATCTACTTGGCATATTACCTCCTATTTTATAGGAACCAAAATCCTCTAATATAAGTTCTTTATATTTTTCATTATTAAAATATATTTCCGTTTTTTCAAACTCATTTGTTCCAGCAACAGATATATTAGTATATCCTAAAGCCTCTAAGGTTTCTTTAACATTTCCTGCTAACCCTTTTATTTTTGTACAATTTATAATTTTAATTTTCATTGTATTTTTATAAGCCATAGCATTTAAAGATTCTATATTTTTATATTCATTATTTAAAGATGCTATTTGACCTTTGTCATATATAAAATAAGATATACCATCTACCTCTTTGGTTTCACCACTTAGACTTGTAACTATTATATTGTCCTTGTTTATTTTAGTAAAAGATAAACCATAGGATATTATTTTATCTAATGATAAATCAGTTGTTACATTGCTTTTTATAACTTTAAATATCTCATTAACATTACTTACACTACTAAATGAAATAACCTTTTCAATAACCTTATTTATTAAAAGCTTTTGATTTTCTATTCTAGCTGTATCATCTAAATAGGTATTTTTTTCATCATTATTATTTCTCCATCTAAAAAATTCTTCAGCTTTTTCTCCATCTAAATGAACTGTTTCTCCAGCTTTAAAATTTATATTTAAATTTTTTTCACTATCATCATAATACATATCTCTCTCTATAGAAATATCAATTCCACCTATTGCGTTAATTATCTCTTTAAAACCTTTAAGATTAACTGTAACTAAACCATCTATTTCTATATTCATCATGTTTTCTATAGTATTTTTTATAAGTATGTTACCACCTGTGCTATATAAGTATCTTAATTTCATATTACTATCTTCGTAAGGCACTAAAGTATCCCTTGGGAAAGATACTATCTGACAATTTTGCTCCTTTGGATTATAGTTAACTAAAAATACACTATCCATATTTCCAGCACTTTCTGATAATAAATTGTCACTATCTAAACCTAAAAGAAGCACTGTTAAAGTATCATCTAAACACACTTCATTTTCTATAGCATCAGTTATTGAGTTACCATTAAAAACATGCATAACAGATACTGTTATAATAAACATTATAAAAGCTATAAAAAGTAATGTACATCTACTTTTTATCCTTTTATTTAAATTCCTAAAAATATTTAACCTCTCAAAAGCTCCCATACCTTACCTCATGCTAAAATTTAAAACTACCATTTTATTTATTTTTTATCTCTAGTAATAAATAATTTCTAGCATTTATTGTGTTTATGTGTATAAGTTGTTTCTCCCTTAATAAATGAAGCATAGTATTTTCTATACCCATAAAAACACCCTCATCTAAATCATTAAAAGCTACTTTTCTAATCTCTTCTACACCTTCATATCTTCTGTTTGGCTCAATATAATCTGCAATGTATATTATTTTCTCTAAAACAGTCATATTCTCTTTTCCTGTTGTGTGATATCTTACAGCATTTAAAATTTCAGTATCTTCTATACCCATAATTTCTTTTGCTAAAATTGCACCAACTGCACCATGTAATATTTGAGGAGAATTTAAAAGATATTTATCCATTTCCACTCCATGGTCTTTTAAAATTTCAAATTGCTTATCCTTTGGCATGCACTTTGCCATATCGTGAATAAGGGCTGCTATTTTTGCTTTTTCTTCATCTACGCCATTAAGTTTAGCTAATTTTTTTGCTGTTTCCACAACCCCTAATGTATGAATATATCTATTATCATTTATATTTTTTTTTAGATAATCATGAATTTTTTCTTCAGTCCACATAAATTACTTCTCCTTTAAATATAAATTTTCTCTTTTTATAACAGATAAAACATCCTCTGGCATAAAAAATCTAACCTCTAAGCCATTTTCTATTCTATCCCTTATTAAGCTAGAACTTATATCTAGTTCAAGTAAGTCTAAAAATATTATATCTGTATTATATTTCTCTTCAACCTTAACCTTTTGTTCCTTAATATCCTCTTTACTAACTCCTGGCCTGTTAAAAACTACAAAATTACAGTATTTCATTATGTCACTAACATTCTTCCAAAGATGTAAATCTACCAGACAATCAGCCCCTGTTATAAAATAAAGATCCACTTCACCTAAACTTTTCTTTAAATACTTTAAAGTTTCATATGTGAAACTTAAGCCTTGCTTCTCTATCTCATAATAATTTATAGTAAAAAAGCTATAAGGGGATATAGCTTTTTCTACCATTTCGCATCTTATTTTATCATCAGTTATCTTCTTTCCCCTTTTATGAGGAGGGTTTCCATTTGGTATAAACATGATAAAATCTAAATCTAATTTTTTGTATGATTCATAGGCTATATAAATATGGCCATTATGAATTGGATCAAATGTTCCTCCTATAATTCCTATTTTTTTCATTCTATTTTGCTTTCTTAACAGGAAGTTCTATTTTAGACTTCTTTTCTGATTGCTTAAAAAGAACTATCTTGCTTCCTATCGCTTGAATTCCCTCACAACCTAATTGTTCACATATATAATTTGAAGCTTCTCTTGTTTCTAGTCCACTATTTTCTAAAACCTTTATCTTTATAAGTTCTCTAGCTTCTAGTGCATCCTTTACTTGTTTTAAAAAGTTTTCTTCTATTCCACCTTTTCCAATTTGAAATATTGGTGATAAATCATTAGCTAACCCTCTTAAGTAAGCTCTTTGTTTAGTTGTTATCATAAATGTTTCTCCTTTATATGTTTAATCTTTTATAGCATATACTCAAATTCAAAGTCGTTTACTCTTACCATATCTCCATCTTCTATTCCCATTTCTCTAAGTTCATCAAATATTCCTTTATTTTTAAGAACTTTATGGAAATATCTTAAAGAATCTGGCTCATTTACATTAACTGCAAGAAGTAATCTATCAACAAATGTACCTTCTATAACAAAAACTTTTAATCCATCTTCTTCTACTTCATTAATTGTATAAGTAAATCTCTTCTCTTCTGGTATAAATCTTTCATCATCTGCAATTTCTAAATCAGTTAATGGGATATCTTTAAGAAGTTTAGAAGCTTCTTTCATAACTACTTCTATTCCTTGTGATGTAGCTGCGGACATCTTAAATACTTTATCATATCCCATTTCCTTTACAGCTTTTTCAAACTCTTTATAAATACTTTCATCATATAGCATATCAGCTTTATTAGCTACAACAATTTGTGGTCTATCCCAAAGCTTAACACTATATTTTTTAAGTTCTTCATTTATTCTCTTAAAATCTTCTATAGGATCTCTACCCTCTAATCCTGATATATCAACTACGTGAATTAAAAGTCTAGTTCTTTCTATATGTCTTAAAAAGTCTAAACCTAAACCAACTCCTTCTGCTGCCCCTTCAATTATTCCTGGAATATCTGCCATTACAAAAGGTTCTATGCCATTAACTGCAACAACTCCAAGGTTTGGTTTTAATGTTGTGAAGTGATAATTAGCTATCTTTGGTTTTGCTTTAGTTACAACAGAAAGGAATGTTGATTTACCTACATTTGGGAAACCTAGAAGTCCAACATCTGCTAAAAGTTTAAGTTCTAAACCGATCCATCTCTCCTCCCCTGGCATTCCTGGTTCTGCAAAATTTGGTGCTTGTCTTGTTGGAGTAGCAAATTTTACGTTACCTTTACCACCTTTACCACCTCTACAAACAACAAATTCATCATCTGCATGGGAAAGGTCCGCCATTATTTTATTTGTTTCTATATCTCTTATTATTGTTCCCATAGGTACTTTAATAATGAGCTTATCTCCATCTTTCCCGTAACACTTAGATCCTTCACCATTTGTTCCTTTATCTGCTACAAATTTTTTCTTATATTTGAAATCTAAAAGGGTTGTAATATTTGTATCTACTTTAAAAATTACATCTCCGCCTTTACCTCCGTCACCACCATCTGGGCCTCCAAGTGGTACATATTTCTCTCTTCTAAAAGAAATGCATCCGTGCCCACCATCTCCTGATTTAACAAAAATCTTGGCTGTATCTATAAACATATAATATATCATCCTTTCTTCTAAATGTTAAAAAACAATACTTAATCTATTATATTATAACCTTAGCTATAATAAAAAAATCAAGTATATAATATAAATTTATTTTAAATATGCGCTATTTTAATAAAACTCTACTTAAAAAAAGAGGAATATTAAAAAAAATCAAATAACTCCCCTATATTTTCCTAAAATCATAATTATCTAAAATATAAGTTAAATATAAATACAAAGTATCATAAAAAAAAGCCCCCTAATTTATAGGGCGCTTCTTTTTATATAAAGCATATAAATTATTCAGCTACTTCAACTTCTGTTGGATAAACTGAAGCTTTTTTCTTATCTCTACCAAGTCTTTCGTATCTTACGATTCCGTCAACTGTAGCGAATAAAGTATCATCTTTACCTCTACCTACGTTAGTACCTGGATGAATCTTAGTTCCTCTTTGTCTAACTAGTATGTTTCCAGCTAAAACAAATTGTCCATCTGCACATTTAACACCAAGTCTTTTACTCTCAGAATCTCTACCATTCTTAGAGCTACCAACCCCTTTTTTATGAGCAAATAATTGAAGGTTCATTATTAACATATCATTACACCTCCTCTTTCTTTATCTTTATATATTTACAACGAGTCTCTTTACCTAGACTCTCGTCTAATCCTAAAATTAAACTTTCCAAACTCTTCTCAAAAGTTTTTAATACAACTTGAGCTTTATCTATTTCCTCTTTAGTAAATCCATTAAGATCTACCTTAAGGTATCCTTCACCAATTTCATAATTTACGTTAAGTTTTAAAACTTCATCTAATCCAATTATGACGCTTTGAGACAGCACTGATGCAGAATTACAAATCATATCATATGCTTCTCCTGCTAAAATGGCATCTCTATTTTCCATAGCATGCCCTTTCATAGTGAAAGCTAGTATGTTATTTTTGTCTGATTGAATACTTATTCTTATCATAATAAAATTAAGCTTCTATCTTTTCAATAACTATTTTAGTGTAAGGTTGTCTATGACCATTTTTTCTTCTATAGTCTTTCTTTCTCTTGTATTTGAATACAACAACTTTCTTAGCTTTACCTTGAGCTAATACTTTTGCAACAACCTTAGCGCCTTCTACTACTGGTGCACCAACTTTTAATTCTCCATCTTTTGATACTGCAAGAACTTTAGTTAATTCAACAGTTGAGTCAACTTCAGCGTTTAGTTTTTCAACGAATAAAACGTCTCCTTCACTAACTCTGTATTGTTTTCCTCCTGTAGTTAATATTGCGTACATAAAAACACCTCCTCATAACGGTCTCGCCACTTAAGGTACAGAATAAATTCTGTTTCTAAACCTATTCGTGAGCGGTTTACAAATGCCATTTTAACATAGCCATAATCTTTTGTAAAGCTAAATTTAGCATTTTTCTATATTCCTAACTAAATACTCTTTTACATTATCTATTTGATTTTTAAATATTAATGCTTCCACCTTATAAAAGTCATATATTTCTTTGAATTCTAAATATATATTTAAATTTAATCCATCTATCTCTTTTAAAAACTCAAAAATATTTTCTTTTATATCTTTTTCATAAACCTTGTTTATCTTTATATGAAAATCTTTTATTTTCCCTAACCCACTCTTTTTTAATATTTCATTTCTTATTAAAAGATATATATATGATAATTTAAGCCTCTTTCCATGACCATTACATGTTATACACTCTTCTTCTATATATTCATAAATACTTTTTCCAAATCTAGCTCTTGAAATTTGTACAAGGTTTAATTCTGTAAAATTAAATATTTTTGTTTTATTTTTATCATCTTTAAACCCTTCTTTTAAGGTTCTTATAACTTCTTTTTTATTTTCATCTTTATACATATCTATAAAGTCTATTAGTATTATTCCACTTAAATTTCTAAGCTTTATTTGTTTTGCTATTTCCTTTGCAGCTTCTATATTAGTTTCTTTTGCAGTTTTTTCTATATTCTTTCCATTTATATTCTTCCCTGAATTTACATCTATAACATGCATAGCTTCAGTTTTTTCTATTATTATAGAACCTCCACATTTTAAAGCGACTTTATTATTCCTAAGACTTAAAATATCTTTCTCTATTGCGTAAAAATCAAATAGGCTTCTACCATCTTCAAATAATGTAACAACTAAGTCCTTTATGTTATTATCTTTTATAAATTTTTCTAATCTATTATAATCATCTTTAGAATCTACAAATATGTTTTGAATATTTTCTGAGATTTTATCTCTTATAAGCTTACTTATAAAATCCTCATCACCATAAAGTTTTTTAGGTTTTAAAGAATACTTTCCCTGTCTTAAAATATTTTCATATATATTATATAAATCATCTATTTCTTTTTGAATATTCTCTAAAGCTGCAAACTGACTTTTAGTCCTTACAGTTATTTTTATGCCATGAGTATTTATGTTTTCTTTTAAAAATAATTTTAATTTATTATCTTCAATTTTTTTAGAAATACTAAGAAAATTCTCTCCATGTTCTAAAACAACATATCTTCCTGGAAGTGAAAAACTAGGAGTTACAGTAACTCCTTTGCTTCCAAAACTCTCCTTAATAACCTCTAATATAAGCTCATCTCCACATTTTAAATTTTTATGCTTTGAATCCATTATCATATACGCTTGTTTTTTGTACCCTATATCTATAAAAGCACCCTTAAGACCAGGAATTATTTTTTTTACAATACCTTTATATATTTCTCCTAATGATGGCTCTTCCTTTTCTTCGTCTATATAGCATTCTTTAAGAATATTATTTTCTTTAATTGCTACTCTTAAAATTCTTTCTCTTCTTTCTATATATATATCACCCATAATAAAACTTCCTTAAACTAAATATATTTATATAATGGTACTAATTTATTCCCTTTATAAGCATACATTTCAGTTCTTTTTATATAGGTAAATGTGTTCTCTTTATAATCTTTTGTATTATCTTTAATAAGAGTGGCTAAAAGATCTGCTGATAAATTTTCACGGCTACCACAACTTATAAGAGCACTTACAATAAGCTCATCATCTTTAATCCAATATTTTATATCTTTTATCATAGGTTTTATGTCAACCATTTTTTCGCCCTTTTTACTCTTTTTAAGAACAGTTATCTCATTTTGTTTAAATAATTCATCAAGACTTTCTAAAACATTCTTTGTATCATTATATCTTATTTTTATTGTATAACTTGCGGCATCAATAAGTGCCATAGCTTGAGGAAGTCTCTTAACATTTTCTATAACAGGGCTTTTTGAAACTTCTAAAAACTCAATTCCATTTACTGAATTCTCATTTAAAAGTTTTTTAACATCTCCCTCTTTCATATCCTCTTCTAGGTTTATATCTAAATAATCTCCCTCTGAAGATACTCCAACTGATAAAGGCTGAGCAATCCCAAGTGCCATATGTGGATTAAATCCCTTTGAATATTCTATCTTTATCTTTGACCTTCTTATAACTCTTTGAATTGTTCTCATAAGATCTAAGTGGGATATAAATTTTATGTCATCACCTTTAGTAAATTTAATTAGATATCGCACCGTAGAAACACTCTCCTTCTTTAAAGTTTACATTTACTCCACATCCTGTACATCCTTTTCTACAGTTTTGTGTAAGAACGCATTGTTTTGCTTTTTCATTTTCATTTTCTAAGTATTTTCTGTTAACTCCAATATCTACAAAATCCCATGGAAGTATTTCGTCATATTCTCTTTGTCTGTATGCATAGAAATCTCCATCTACATTACACTCTTGTAATGCTTCCATCCATGCATCAAATTTAAAGTGTTCTGACCAACCATCAAACTTAGCTCCTTTTTTATAAGCCTTTATTAAAACATCACAAAGTCTTCTATCTCCTCTTGCAAATATAGCTTCCATATATGATGTTTGTTGATGGTGATAATTGTAGTTTATAGCTCTTGTTTTTATAGAACCTTTAACTGCATTTATTTTTTCTGTTACTGAATCTATTCTCTCCATAGGTGCCCATTGGAATGGTGTAAATGGCTTTGGAACAAATATTGATGTACTTACTGTTATCTTTAACCCTTTATTTCTAACTTCCTTTGGAATGCTATAGTATTCATTAGCTATTTTTTCTGCTAAGTCACCAATTCCTTTAGCATCTTCTATAGTTTCATAAGAAAGACCTAACATAAAGTATAGTTTTAGTGTGCTCCAACCTGATTCAAAGGCAGTTCTAGATGCTTCTAAAATTCTTTCTTCTGTTAATCCCTTATTTATAACATCTCTCATTCTTTGGGAACCTGCCTCTGGTGCAAAAGTTAAACCTGTTTTTCTAACCTTTTGAATCTCTTTTAAAAGATCAACTGAGAAAGCATCTACTCTTATTGAAGGCAATGCTACACTTGTATTGTTTACCCCATGTTCTTCTATAAGGTCTGTAACAAGACCCTTTATATCTGAATAGTCACAGGTACTTAAAGAAACTAAAGATATTTCGTCATAACCTGTCTCCTTTACCATTTTTCTTGCTTGTTTTAAAAGTGTTTCTCTAGATTTTTCTCTAACTGGTCTATAAATCATACCAGCTTGGCAAAATCTACATCCATTTGTACAACCTCTGAAAAGCTCTAAAACAACCCTATCATGAACTATTTCTCCATAAGGCACTATTTCATTTTCTGGAAAAGATACTTTATCAAAATCATAAATTATTCTCTTTTTAACCTTTTTAGGTACATCATCATATTTAGGTTTAAACTCTTTTATTGTTTTATCTTGATTGTAAATAACATCATAAAGAGATGGAATATATACACTTTCTATTTTTGTAGCTTCTCTTAAAAAAGCCTCCCTATTAAAGTTTCCAC
Organism: uncultured Sarcina sp.; assembly: GCA_963559995.1. Classification (GTDB taxonomy): domain Bacteria; phylum Bacillota; class Clostridia; order Clostridiales; family Clostridiaceae; genus Sarcina. The sequence continues at coordinate 30,924 of CAUWNL010000015.1, read as the reverse complement.
TTTCTTTATGTTTTTTATAAAGATCTAAAACATCATTTAATCCTTCTTCACCTTCACCTAATTGGAATATGTCAAATATATCATAAACAGGTTCTGGGTTATAAGCACAAGGACCTCCACCTAAAACTATTGGGTCATCATTTTTCCTCTCTGATGCTCTAAGTGGAATCTTAGCCATGTCAAGCATATTTAATACGTTTGTATAACTCATCTCATATTGAAGAGTAAAAGCTAGAAAATCAAAATTTGTTATAGGATCCTTTGACTCTAGTCCATATAACACTATATTGTTTTCCCTCATTAAGTTTTCCATATCAGGCCATGGTGCAAAAACTCTTTCACAATAAGTGTCTTGTCTTTCATTTAGTATGTGATAAAGTATTCTTGTTCCTAAATGTGACATTCCAACTTCATAAACATCTGGAAAACAAAAAGCAAACCTTATATCAACTTCTTTAGGGTTTTTTATTATCTGATTTAATTCTCCTCCAACATATCTAGAAGGTTTCTCTACTCTATATAAAATATCATCACTTATTCTTACCAACTTAAATCCTCCTAAGTCTATAATTTAATACCTGAAAAAAAAAGAAGTATTATAAATACTTCTTTCTATCATCATTTATTTTATCACAAAGTAAATTAATAACCAATATTTATTTATTTCTAGTATTATAATAATCTTTCAATTTAATATTTCCGTAATTATTTAAAATTTCTATAAATTCATCTTCTCTTAAAATATATATAAGCCTCATATTTTCATCTAAGACATAAAATATATGAAAACGATCTTTTTCTAAAATTTTAAGCAAACTTACTACACTCTCATCCCAGTATATAGAAATACTCTTTGTTTTCATATATTTTTTTCTTATTATTAAATTCTGCTTCTTAAATAAATTATCCATAACAGCATACATTATATTTTTCCTATCTTTAAATGTTTTAAAAATACTAAAAAAACAAATAATTATTATAAAAACCCCAGATATATTTTTATGAGCTAAAAAAAACATAGAAATTATAATCAAGCTTATGTTTACAGTATAGCTTATACTATTACAAACTTTATTAGCATTTACATAAGATAATTTTAAAGAAAAAAGTGCCTCAAGTAATTTAAATCCATCTAAAGGATAAATAGGCATAATATTAAAAATAGCTAATACTAAATTTACTTCAACGATCATTAGAAGCAAATCATCTTTTAAAAAATAAGATAATATAAAAAAGATTATACTCATTAAAATATTAAATACTGGACCTGCTAAACATATTATTATCTGTTCTTTTAATGGCAAATTATTATAATCTTTTATCTCTAAAGTTGCACCTAAACAGTGAAGTTTAAATTCCCCAGTTTTTATATGCATAAGCTTCACTACTACTAAATGACTAATCTCATGTAGGGCTATAAAAAAAAAGCAAATAATAAATTTTATATCTAATCCAATGATAAAAAATATAATAAACTGAGGAATTAGCCATTTACTAATCTTTAGATTAAATCTCACCATTGATTTATGATTTTCCATACACTAATCCTCTTATGTATTAATTAAATATATATACTTTATTATATTTTTATATATACTTTATAGAACAGAATTTATTTAAAACTATAAATCTTGGCATCAAATTTCTATAGCAATAGTCATTCTTTAAGTATATTAAAATAAATAAAATCTAAGCTAAAATTAAAATTTTAGCTTAGATTTTACATTAAATAATTTCATATAAAATTAATTAGTTATAAAACTGCAAGTTACCTTTTAACATTCTTTATAGGGATATTAGCTATTAAAGCTGGACCTGCATCACCTTCAACACTTTCTTGACTAGCTACGGTTATGTCCATATCCTCATCTTTTATCTCAATATATTTAGCAAGCACTTCTAATAATTCAGTTTTTATCTTTTCTAAAACCTCATTTGGAAGCTCTCCTCTGTCGTGTATTAGTATTAATCTTAATCTATCTTTAGCTACTTGCTTTGGAGTGGCTTTATTACCTGAAAATACTTTATTAAAAAATGCCATCTCTGTTTCCTCCTATCCCCTTTTAAATAATTTCATTAATGAATTAAAGAATCCTCCATTACTTGAGCTACCTGTATTACTTAAATCCATTATTGGAATTTCTTCACCCATTATTCTTTTAGCAATGTTTCTAAATGCTTGTCCAGCATTTGCATCAGTTAGTACTATTGGTTCTCCTTTATTAGTTGATATTGTTATATCTCTATCATCTGGAACTACTCCTAATAACTTCACTGAAAGGATTTCTAATATATCTGGTATATCTAACATATCCCCATTTTGTGTCATAGTGTAATTTAATCTATTTATTACTAATTGATGGTCATTTAATCCTTTAGCATCTAATTTTCCTATAACTCTATCAGCATCTCTTACAGATGTAACTTCTGGATTTACAACAACAATTGCTCTATCTGCTCCTACTACAGCATTTTCGAATCCTTGTTCTATTCCCGCTGGACAGTCTATAATAACATAATCAAATTCTTCTTTAAGTTCTGCAACTAACTTTAACATTTGTTGAGTACTTATATCATCTTTATCCTTAACTTGGGCAGTAGGAAGTAAACAAAGATTTGGAAATCTTTTATCTTTTATTAAGGCTTGTTTTGTTCTACATCTACCTTCAATTACATCTATTATTGTATATACTATTCTATTTTCTAAACCCATTAATACATCTAGGTTTCTTAGTCCTGTATCTCCATCTACTACAACAACCTTTTTTCCTTCAGCAGCAAGTGCTGTACTTATATTTGCACTAGTAGTTGTTTTACCAACTCCGCCCTTTCCTGATGTTACAACTATAGATATTCCCATAATAAAATTCCTCTCCTTAATATAGTTTGATTTTGGTTAATTAATATATATATTTATCTGGTAAGTATGGCTCAAGAATCATTTCACCATCTTTTAAACTTGCAACTTCTGGATAACCTGATTTTTCAAAATTATCAGGTGACACTGTAATTTTTCCTGCAATGGACAGAAGCTCTGGTGACATACTAAAAGCTGCTATTATTGATTTCTCATTGCCATTATCCCCAGCATACACTCTACCATTTAAACTTCCTAAGACAATAATATTGCCTAATGCTTTAACTTCAGCTCCATGATTTACATCCCCAATTATTATTATGTTTCCTGAATATGTTAACATTTGGCCGCCTCTAACGGTAGTTCTTATAAATTTTGTTCTTCCCTCATGAACTCCATCAAAAACTTTTTTTACATTTTCTTCTTTTTGCCTAAATTCGCAATTTTTAACCGCTATTTCATCAAAAATAGAATCTCTTAGTTTTTTAGCCTGTTTTTCATTAATACTATTTAGTTCCGTAGTAATAATTAAATTGGCTCCAGTAAAAAAGTTTTTTCCTTTTTTTAGTTTATTTAATAATGCTTCTAGCATTTCATTAAAATCGCCAAATTTATCCATTTGGATTATGACATTAAAGCCATCTTTATTTCCTTTTATAGCAATTCTTTCATCATACATAGTAAAATTGTCCTCCAAATCAACTTATCACTAGCTCTTTTATTAATGAAACTTAGAATATTAATAAATTTCAACAAGACTCATATATATTATATAGATAATTTGTTATCAATAAAAGTCTTTTTGTCAAAATAAAAATAAAACTTTAAAAAATTGTTTTTTAAATTTTCTCTTTCTTTCAAATTTTGTATCTTTTTATTTTTTTTATTTAATAAAAGTTAACACTTATAAAATGCATATGAAAAACTAGATCTTAATTTTTTACTTATAAATTTATTATCTTATAAATGACCTTGCTCCTTTAAACTTATATAACTCTTATCCCCTATTATTATATGATCTAAAAGATCTATCCCCATTATTTTACCACACTCTTTAATACGCTTTGTAATATTTACATCTTCTTTACTAGGCTTTGGATCTCCTGATGGATGGTTATGACATATTATAATAGATGCCGCACTATCTTTTAAAGCCTCTTTAAAAATCTCTCTTGGATGAACTAATGATAAATTTAAACTACCTTTAAATATCTCTTTCTTAGATATTATATTATTTTTACTATTAAGAGTTATAACAATAAAAACTTCTTGCTCCATAAAAAATATATCATTCATAACTAATGAAGCTATATCTGATGGCTTTTTTATTCTTGATTTTCTATTTCTAGGTTTAGCAAGCCTTTTATATATTTCACATACTGATGAAATTTGTGTAGCTTTTGCTGTTTTTATTCCCTTTATAGCCATAAATTCATTAACTGAACATGTTAAAAGACCATGTATTCCCCCTATATCTCTTAAAATTCTTTTAGATAACTCTAAAACATCCTCTTCCTTATTTCCAGTTCCTAATATAATTGCTAATAACTCTTCATCAGTTAAATTACTTGCACCATATTTTAAAAGTTTCTCCCTTGGTCTATATTCCTTTGGCATATCTAAAAGTTTAAAATTATTTTTCATAATTCCTCCATACCTTTTAATGTTTTATTATATTTAAAATCTAATATTATTTAAATATACTTATTATTTTTTAGAAGTTAGTTATATTGTAAGAAGATGTTCTTTATTTAATTTATTTAATGGAAGCCCCATAACATTATAATAACAACCATCTATCTTCTCTATAAAAACTCCACCTAACCCCTGTATACCATAGGCTCCTGCCTTATCCATAGGTTCCTTAGACATTATGTATTTTTCTATTTGACTCTTATTCATTTTAGAGAATGTAACCTTAGTTTGGCATACAAAACTTTTAATTCCTAATTTCTCTGTATCAAAAATACAAACCCCTGAGTATACTTTATGAGTATTGCCACTTAAAACTGATAACATACTATATGCATCATCATAATTCTTAGGTTTCCCTAAAATTTTGTTTTCATAAAATACTACTGTATCTACTCCTATAATGAGGGAATTATTTTCTATTTTATTTTTAATATTTAGAGCCTTACCTATCGCTATATTTTTTACATATTCTTCTATATCCCCATTAAATTTTATAGAATCTTCATCAAAGTTAGATTCTATTATTTTAAAATTTCCTACTATTCTTCTTAATAGCTCCTGTCTTCTTGGAGATTTAGATGCTAAAACTATTTCCATATACTATTCACTCAACTTTCTACTTTTATTTAAATTTATTATGTTTTATATAAAGTAACATATTCTTTTATCTTATATTTTATTTAACTACTGCTATTTTAACAATATATTATGCTTTTAATATTATCTATTTATTTAATAGTAAAAAATAGCTATATTAAAATAAGTAAAGATAAAAATCTATTTTAAGATTTTAACCCTCTTATTTTAATATAGCTAATACTTTATTATACTTTAAAGTTAACTAAAACTTTATACATAGCCTTATATGAACTTTCTAAATCATTTTTTGTTATTTCTTCACCTAAAGCATTTATATTTTCTTTTAATTCTTTAAATACAGAAATATTTGTAGCATTAGTATCTTCCTCTAAAGCATTTGTCCATTCTTTAAATTCAGAAGTCTTAACTCCACTTACTCCTTCATCATCTAGTTTATTAAGTATTTGAATATATCCATTTAACATCTCAGCTATTTTATTATTACAATTATCTGATTTTACTATTGAAAATTTAGCCTTACTCGTAGTTATATTATTATTTTCTAAAGTTGTGACTATGCTATTTCCTTCACTCTCACTTCCTATATAAGAAACAACTCTATATTTTCCGTCCTCTTCTATAATAGTTCCTAAAGCAACCTTTTGTAATTCACTTAATACAGTTTTCGCTCCTTCTTCTTTTGAATAAACACCACATTGAATCATAACATAATCATCTTTATTACCACTTTGTGTGGCAGTTGAATTTGTTTGTTGTGCCTCTTTATTACTATCATCTTCTAAAGCAGCTACTGAATTACTATCAGGGTTTCCTCCTGATTTATCTCCACCATTAGTACTAGTATTTTTACCTTCATTAGACAGAAGTTTATTTATACTACCATCCCCCATAGTAGGTAAAATAATAAATTTATATAATCCAATCCCTACAACTAATGCTATAATAATAACGCTTAGAATAGATATTAGCATTTTCTTTCGTTCATTTTTCCTCTTTTTTATGTTTAAATCATATCTTGTGTATTTCATCTTTTCACCTACCTATACCCATTTATAAAATTCTATATATGTTATTTATTTTACATATATTGTAAAAATCCTTTTTATTTTAATATTTTTATATTAAGTATAGGTAAAATAAATAAAGATTATATCAAAATAATTCCTTTATCATGATATAATCTCTAAAATTTATATTTTTATAACATCTATTTCATTTATTTTATTTCTTTTAATATTTCTAATAGAAGCTTCCACACATTCATAGTTGAAGATATGCTTAAATGTTCATTAGGTGTATGAACATCAAACATATTAGGTCCAAAAGATATCATATCTAATCCTGCTATCTTTTCTCCTAAAAGTCCACATTCAAGACCTGCATGAATTGCTATTATCTTTGCATCCTCTCCTGTAACATCTTTATAAACCTTTTTACAAAGTTCCCTTATCTTTGATTCAGGGTTATATTGCCATTCAGGATATGGTGCTGTCACTTCACATTTTCCACCTAAAATTTCTGCAACATCTCTAGTTTCTTTAACTATTTTTTCTTTTAATGTTCCCACTGAACTTCTTGTAGCATTTCTAAATATTATAGAAGTATTATTAGTTTCAACAACTCCTAAATTTGTAGAACTTTGAACTAAATCTTCTATTTCCATGCTCATAGAATCCACTCTACTTGGAATAAGGCTTAATATTTTTATAGCTTTATAAGTTGAATCTTTAGAAAATACTTCTGTTGGAATTTCTAAAGTTTCAGAAACTTTAACTGTTACATCTTTATCACTAGCGCTCAATTCATTTTTAAATATTTTATTAAACTCTTCACATATGAATTTAACCTTTTCTACTTCCTTCTCTTCTACAACTATTAATGCATCACATTCCCTTGGAATTGCATTATCCTTAGAACCACCATTAACATATGCTAAAGAAAAATCAACATTATCTAAAAGATCATTTAAAACCCTTCCCATAAGCTTATTAGAGTTTCCTCTACCCTTATTTATTTCCATTCCTGAATGTCCGCCTTTTAAATTTCTTAGAGAAATCTCTAAAGCTTTAACATTTTCCTTTGTTTCTTCCCACTCTATATTTAAAGATACATTAGTTCTAACTCCACCTGCACAGCTTACAAGGAAAAATCCTTCTTCTTCTGAATCAAGATTTAATAAAATTTTTCCTGATAAATCTTCTCCATTAAGGGCCATAGCACCAGTCATTCCTGTTTCTTCATCAGTTGTAACTAAAAGTTCTATACTTGGATGTTCTATATCCTTTGAAGCTAAAATGGCCATACCATAAGCTACTGCTATTCCATTATCAGCACCTAAAGTTGTTCCATTTGCATAAACAAAATCCCCATCTATTCTAAGTTCTAATGGGTCCTTTGTAAAATCATGAACAGTATCAACATTTTTTTCACATACCATATCCATATGGCCTTGTAATATTACTGTTGGTGCATTTTCATATCCTTTTGTTGCTGGTTTTTTTATTATTATATTTAAAGCTTTATCTTGAATTGTTTCAAGACCTAGGCTTTCACCAAAGCTTTTTAAATAATCACTTATTGCTTTTTCATTTCCAGATCCTCTAGGAATTTGTGAAATCTCCTCAAAGTATTTAAATACATTATTTGGCTCTAAATCTTTTAAAATATTCATATTATAAGGTTCCTCCATCCATTATATGGTAAAATATAATTGTCAAATTTATTCTTTTATTATAACAGAATTTATTCATAATAACTAAATAATTTTATCTTATCCAAAAAGGAGTGATTTTAATGCAAAAAACAAAAATGATTTTTACAATAGGCCCTTCAAGTGATAATGAAAATATTTTAAGGGAATTTATAAAAATTGGAATGAATGTAGCTAGATTAAACTTTTCTCACGGAACTTATGAAAGTCATAGTCAAAAGATAAGTCTTATAAAAAAATTAAGAGAAGAATTAAATACTCCAACAGCAATTTTACTTGATATAAAAGGTCCTAAAATAAGAACTCATAATTTTAAAAATAGCTTTGCAAATCTTAAATCTAAAGATAAATTCACTTTTATTTGTGGTGATGAAATATTAGGAGATAATACAAAATGTTCTATAACCTATAAAGAACTATATAATGATGTTAAACCTAATAGTAGTATATTAGTTGATGATGGCTTATTAGAATTTAAAGTTGATACTGTGGAAAAAAACCATATAAATTGTACAATTATAACTGGAGGTATTATAAGAGACCATAAAGGAGTTAACGTTCCAAATATCCCTATAAAACTTCCCTCTGTAACTGAGAAAGATACTAAAGATCTAATTTTTGCTTGTTCTAAAAAAGTTGATTTTGTAGCGGCCTCCTTTGTTAGAAAGGCTGAAGATATATTGCAGATTAGAAAAATACTTAAAGATAATGGCGGAGAACATATTAAAATTATTGCTAAAATAGAAAGTCAAGAAGGTGTAAATAATATTGATTCAATAATAAATGTTACAGACGGAGTTATGATTGCTAGAGGTGATATGGGAGTTGAAATACCTATTGAAAATGTTCCAATAATACAAAAAATGATTATAAAAAAGTGTAATAAAAATGGAAAAATAGTAATAACAGCAACTCAAATGCTAGACTCTATGATACACAACTCTCGCCCAACTCGTGCTGAAGCCTCTGACATATGTAACGCCATATTAGATGGAACAGATGCAATAATGTTAAGTGGGGAAAGTGCTTCTGGAAAATATCCTATTGAAGCTGCAAAAACAATGTCTAAAATAGCTAAAAAAGCTGAAGAACATTTAGACTATGACTACTTTCTTAAAAAACTAAAGGATTTATCACAAGATAGCTCTGCCTTTGCCGAGGCTATAAGTTACTCTGCCTCTAAAACTGCTAAGAAACTTTGTACTAAAGGAATTATTGCTGCCACTGAAACTGGCTCTACTGCTAGGCTTTTATCTAAGTATAGACCTAACTGCCCAATTATTGCAATTACCCCTTATGATCACGTATTAAGAGGTCTATCATTAAACTTTGGAATTACCCCTGTAAAGTGCAATCACTTTAGTAGTACTGATGAAATTATACAAAAAGCACGAAACATTGCTAAAGACTTAGAAATAGCTAAAAAGGATGATACCATACTTATTGCAACAGGCTTTCCATCGGCAACTAGTGGTGGTACAAATATGCTTAAAATAGAGAAAATATAATGGTACTATCACTGAAAAACATTACAAATAATGATTTGTTTAAATAAAATTATCTTAATTTATAAAAAAAGTGGATTCTCTATCTGAATCTACTTTTATTATTATTCAAACTTAAAGTCCTTAAACATTTCTCCTAAAGAGAAACCTTCACTTTCATCATTATACTTTAAATATTCCTTTGATTTTTCAGTAGCATTTTTTATGCTTAAGCTCATTTTATTATCTTCACTGTTTATATCTAATACTTTAACCTTAACTTCTTTTCCTATCTCTAAAGCATCTGATGGTTTTGATATATTTTCATCTGTTATTTCTGATATGTGAACAAATCCTTCAACCCCTGGTTCTACTTCTATAAAAGCTCCAACCTTTATAAATTTGCTTACTCTTCCATTTAAAACGTCATTAACTTTATATTTTTTAGATACATTATCCCAAGGATTTTGTAAAACGTCTTTTAATGATAATGATATCCTTCCCCTAGTCTTATCAACTTCTTGAATAAAAACTTCAACTTTATCTCCAACACTTACAACATCTTCTGGCTTATTAACTCTTGACCAAGACATATCATTTAAATGAATTAAACCATCCACTCCCCCAATATCTACAAAAGCTCCAAATTTAGCAAGTCTAGTTACTGTACCTTGTCTTTTTTCTCCAGATTTTATACTATCCCAAATTTTATCTTTTTCTTCCTTAGCTATCTTTTCTTCAACTACTCTTCTTGAAACAACTATTTTATTATTTCTCTTTTCAAACTCTATTACTTTAACTTCTAAATCTTTTCCAACAAGAGTACTTAGATCATTGACTCTTTTATTGCTACATTGAGACCCTGGCATAAATGCTCTTATACCATGAATATCACAAGCTAAACCACCTTTTATTACTTCCTTTACCTTTACAGCTATTAATTTATCTTCTTTAAATGATTTTTCTATGTTTTCTATTGCTTTTTCTTTGTCTGCCCTTTTTTTAGATAATAAAACATTACCTTCTCCGTCATCTCCACTTAAAACCATAACATATATAGAATCGTCTACCTTTATAGAATTTATATCAAAATCATTATCATTTGAGATTTCATTTCTAGGTACTATTCCGTCAGCGAAATGCCCAAGATTAACTATTATTTCACCATTTTTTACACTTATAACCTTACCCTTTATTATCTCCCCTTTATGGAAGTTTTTTAGTTCAAAATCATTCATTAATTCTTCCATTGTCATTTCTTTATCCAAAATATCATCTCCTTATTATGTCATATTTATATTTTACATAATTAACTTTCTTTTAACAACAAAAAAACCTTATCAACAGTTTGAAAATTCTAAAAATTATAATAATTATTTTAGAATACTAAACTATTGATAAAGCTAGAATATATTAATCCATATTTAAAAGTTCAAAGCCTTCCTCTTCTAAAGCCTCCCTTACCTCGTCTTCTGAAATATCTCCGTAAATTATTGCACTCCCAATTTCAACATCAGATACTTTATCTACACCTTCTAGTTCTAAAAGTGTATTTCTTACATGGTTAATACAGTGAGTCCCTGCCATACCGTCTATTTCTAAGATAATTTTACTCATTAAATTCGCCCCTTTTTAATACTTACTTAATATACATTTAATTACACTTATAAAATATTTCATTTTATACTTATTGTCAATATATTCTTTAATATATTTTTAAATATTTTCAAAAAAATTAAGGGCGCAAAGCACCCTAATTTATTTTATCTTTGTATAAACTATTATAACAATAATTTATAATATCACTTCTTTTTATTATTCCTATAAAAATTCCATTGTCATCTATTACAGGAACGAAATTTTGAGATATGGCAAGTGAAATAAGGCTTTCTATATTAGCACTTATACACACACTTTTATGCTTAACTCTTCTTGGTATATCCTTAAGCTTTACAGAACTTGCATTTTTAAAATTTAAATCTGGAGTATTCTTAAGTTTCCAAAGCAAATCCCCTTCTGTTAAAGTGCCAACATATTTTCCCTCTTTATCTATCATAGGAACAGCAGTATAACCATGACGTTCCATTCTTTCAATTACTTGCCTCATATTAGCATCTATATTTTCATAAACTACTTCGCTTTTTGGTGTTAGAAAAAATGCAATATTCATATTGAATCCCTTCTCTTAAATTTATTATTTATTTTATCTTCAATTACATACTATCATAAATTTTAGTTTATTGTCTTAAAATAATATTAAATATTAAAAAATTATTTACTTTGATTTTGAGCCCTCTTAAACTTATAAGATATATCCATATATTCTACGTCACTTAAAACAGAGTTTATTTTACTAAATACTATTTCATCTGTTAATGTCTTCTTCAATATAACCTCTTGTAAGATTTTATGATTACATTTTGGACACTTTCCAAGGGATAAAAATCTCCAACTAAAAAGTTTCAAGGGATGTTCAATTTCTACTTCCATATTACATTTAGGACATAAAAATTCTATATTATAATTTTGTATATCATATTTTCTAAGTTCCTTAACTCTTATAGATGGCATATTATAGACATCTTTTACAATATAATTTTTAACTATTTTATTATTGTAAAGCCTCTTAAAAACCTCTACTGTATAATTTGCATCATTTAAAGCATCATGAAGCTTTGACTTATCAACTTTTATCTTTAATTCTTCTAATGCATTTTTTAAACTCAAAGCTTTTTTATGAGCTAATATTTTTGTGCAATATTCCTGTATGTCTAAATATTCCTTTATCCAATCTATATTCTTATAGTTATGATAATTTGCATTATCTATAATATGAACTATATCATCTGTAGCCCAAGAACATATGACATGACTCTCTCCCACAAAATTCTTTAATTCTTCCATAGCTTCTTTAAAATCCTTACCACCTTCTAAATCCTTTTCTGTTATACCAGTTATCTCTGTTATTTTAGGATTTAATATCTTGAAAGCTTGAGGTTTTATATATGTCTTATATTCATCTGTTTTTTGCATAAATTTATTGAGCTTTACAGCTCCTATTTCTATTATCTCATTATCTATCTTTGAATTTTTAATTTCTTCATATTCATCATAAATTTTAGGATAATATTTTGTTATACTTTGCATGTTATTAAACTCTAGGTCGATAATTATATATCCCATTTCCTACATCCCCTCACCATTAAATACATATATAATTATGCCATGAATTTAGTTATTTTTCACTCTTAATTTACATTTTAAACAATTATTATTTAAAAATAATAAAGAGAACTCTATAAACCTTTAAGTAATCATTACAAAATAATTATTCTATCTGTTTAAATAAAGTCCTCTTTTATTATAAATTTAAATATTATTAAGTCTTAAAACCTTGTCCAAAGCACTAAAGCTCTGTCCATTAAATCTCTTTGTCTGTTAGCCACTGATTCTCTATTCCAATCTTTAAGATCTAAAACTTCTCTAGTTATTTCAAAGTCTCCTTTTTTACTTAAATACTGTTCAATTTTTTCAGCAAAGGCTTTGTTGTTTAATTTAGTATTCTTAGTTCCATTTATTATTACTAAGTTTCCAAGTTTGTTACACCAATTTCTTCTCTCATCTGGTGTGAAATTTGTAGTCCAATAAGCATCTTTAGCGTTTCTTGGTAAAAGGTGTTCTAACATTATTTTACTATTATAATCTAAAACTTCCCTACTTCTCTTTTCCATATCAAGTCTTATTAAAATGTACTTTGGAACTAGCATTCTTCCCTTGCTATAAAACTCAATATCATCTAAAGAATTTCTAAAATATGCAGTTGTTCTTTCTATATCTGCTATAAATACATCAGATTTTTTAATCTCCTCTAAAGAAGAACTAGAATCTATAATCTCTAATATTTTATAAACTCTTGATAATCTATCTGCAAAAGAATTTCCATTTACCCAATCAATTACAATTCTCTTTTCTAGTACTTTTAAAAACTCTAATACTTCTTCATCATTTTTGAACTTTTCAACAAATTTAATTAGAGCAACCATCCATTCATCATATGGAATAAAATCTCTCATTACTCTTACTAAATTTTTATAATATACAGTACTTTCTTTATTTGGAAGTGCTATATCACCTTCGTTTATATATTTATTATATATATCCTTAATACTATTTAAATGTTCTACAAAATTAACACCTATATAATCTGGTTCGGTAACAAATATTTTTTTATTAAACTCTTCATAAACAGTAGCTGATGCTTTTCTGTTTTGTTTCATAGTTCTTATAAAACCTATTATTTGTTCTAACTTATCTTTTCCTAATTCTTGTTCTATATTTTCCCATATATCAGTGTATTTGCCCCTTTTATCTTCACTTATGACTCTTAAATTTTCACTCTTTAAAAGGTCAGAATTAGTCAAAGGTAATCCCCTAGCATTTATTACATTAAATAACCTAAAAGCTGAAGTAAATGAGTCTGTTGTTATTACTACTAAAACTACTTTTTGAAGTAAATACTTTGTAAACTCATCTAATTTATTCTCTAGTACTTCTCCATTTTCATCTAAGAAAGCTTCTCTAAATATTGATATAGCATTTAACATATTTTTCTTTGCTTCTGAAATTTCATTTTCATCTATTTCTCTAGTTAAATTTGTTCCACCTTCTGTTAAAACATATTTTTTAAAGAAATCAGCTTCTTTTCCTCTAACTCTAACTCTTATACTTTCCTTAATTCCCATAAGTTCATTAGGTTTTTGATATATTAATGACGATAATACACCTTTATATGATTCATTTTTAGTTAAGTCTCTTATAGTTGCTATAAGCATTATTATGGATGTAAGCCTTTGTTGTCCATCTATAACATCATAAAGACCTGAACCATCGTCTTTATATTCTTTAGAACATAAAACTATACTTCCTATAAAATATGGCTCATAATCTTCAAAACTACTTCCTTTATTCTCCTTATTTAGTTCTATTGAATCTAAAATATCATCTATAAGTTGTTTTAAATTTTCTCTATTCCATGAATATGCCCTTTGATAGTCTGGAATATCAAATAAAAACTTATCATTTAATAAATCTTTTATGTAATGCTCTTTAGCTTTAACTTTATCTTTAAACAAAATGTCATCTCCCTATGCAAAATATTTATTATAATTAAAAATATACTTATTTCTTCTTAACAATTTTTATCTATAAATTCATAGATTTACTATAAAATAAATCCACATAACAAAAAAGCCTTTAAAAGGCTTTTTCATTATAACAAATTTTAATATGTTTGTCTAAAGTTATATCATAAGTGACTTTAATAGTTTATTCTATGTCTATTCCTGCCATTTTCATCAGATATTTAGCGTTTCTTGTATTAGAAACTCCTATTCTTATTTTATAATCAAATCTTATTTTGTTATCCTCGTAATACTCCCTAAAGTGATAATTCATTACCTCCTTATTTTCTTTCTCCATATCACAAAGCTCTAAGTCATGCGTTGAAACAAGTCCTAAAGTTTCTCCTTTTAAAAGTTGTTTTATTAAAACCATGGCTCCTTCATGTCTATCTATAGAGTTTGTACCTTTAAATATTTCGTCAAGTAAAAAGAATATCCTTTCATTATTTTTAGTTCCAGTTACTATACCCTTAACTCTTAAAATCTCAGAATAAAATGACGATATATTTTCCTCTAAGTCATCTCCTGTTCTCATACATGTATATATGTTAAATATAGGGACATTAAACTCTTTCCCCTGTATATTTAATCCTAAGTAACTTAAAATCATATTAAACCCTACAGTTCTTAAGAACGTACTTTTTCCTGACATATTGGATCCTGTAATTAAAAGAACTCTTCTTTTATCATCCATATAAAAATCATTACCAACGGCTTTTCTGCCTATTAAAGGATGTGATAAACACTTTCCTGATAAAATATTTTCTGTTATATTTGGTCTAACCCATGATGTATTATTAAATATTAAACTCCCTAAAGAGCTCATTGCTTCAAACTCACCTAAAGTATTCATATATCTATTAAAATTATCTTTATTTCTATTTCGCCACTTTTCTAGCTTCCTAACCATTTGATAATCCCATAAAAATATACAATTAAATATTATATAAAAAGCATTATTTCTATCATAAAGCCATGAAGTTATCTTTTCTAACTCAAATAGATTATCACTTGCTAATACTCTATCAGTTTTTAAAGTATTTTTAAGTTCATTTAATACTTCTGACTTAAATTCTTCATCTTCTATTATTCTAATTGCTTTTGCATATCCCCTTATTTTTTGCTTTAAATCCTCAAAAATAATAAGACCTTCTTTAACATCCTTATCAATAAATTTCAGCAAATAAAATGATACTCCTAAAAAGATAAATATTATTGGCCATGTTACTAAATTTAATATTACTGAAAATATTATTAATAAATTTACTATTGGTATACCAATTCTAATCATATCAAATAAAATGGATAAGTTTTTACTATTTCGCTCTTTAACCCAAGAAGTTAAAAAAGTTTCTTGTTTTTTATTTCTATCAGTTTTTAAAGAAGATATTAATTCCTGCCTAAAATCTATTTTTCTAGCTAACTCTTCTAGAGATTTTTGTCTTTTTATAATTTCATGTTTCCTTGGAAGTTTTTTTATCATAAGTAAATCCTTCAATCTTTCTCTTCCATAAATAGTTTTAGTATTATTTGTCCATTGAAACAAAGAGTATTTTCCAAATATATCTAAGTCATTTATAAAAGGATGTTTTGAATCTAAAAACTCACTTCCATCATCACTAAAATCTCTCCACTTACCATTTATTCTTTTTATTTCATCTTCATTTAATTCTATAAATCCTTTAACTTTTTCTCTATTTACATATATTTTTTCATGAACCTTAAGTAAAAACATAAATAATATTATGTGAAGTACAAGTAAAATTATTGCAAAAATCATACTACTTTTAACATAGCAGTAGTAAAGAAAACCTATGGCACTAATTATTGTTAGAATCCTTAAAAGGCTTATAATATTATAACTTTTATTTAGGCCAATCAACTCTAATTTTTTTAATTTAATTCTTTCATCATAAAAGCTTATTTTTTCTTCCATAAACACCTCTTTATACTAAGTACTTAAAATTTATAATTATCCTACTATTAATTTTCTAGTAATATAAGAATATTTCTCATCTTAAAAAATATTATGATAGTTATAAAGGTTATCTATATAAATAAAACCTTTATAACTGTTCCTAGTGTATTTAATTCTTTAAATTTTCATATATTAAATCTAAATTTTCTCTCATGGCATCTACATAACCTAAATTTCCCGTCATAGTTTCTAAGCTATGAATCTCCACAATTTTCGCGGAAACCTCATTTGCTAAAGTTTCAGATAATTTTTTACTAGCAACTTCTGGCATGAACACAGTTTTTATATTATTTTCTTTGCAGAAATTAACCAGGTTTGTCAAGGTGCTTGGAGTAATTTCACCCTCTCCAAATAAATCCTCAATACTAATTTGAGTTAATCCAAAATCCCTACATAAATATCCAAAAGCTTCATGACTTGTTACAAAATTTTTGTTTTCTAAACTACTAAACTTCTCTTTATACTCTTCATATAATTTATCTACTTCTGAAATAAAAATATTATAATTTTCTTCATAATACTCTCTATTTTCATTATCTATCTCCTGCAAAGAATTTTTTATATTTGAAGCTTGAGTTTTACATTCCTTTAAACTAAGCCATATATGAGGGTCGGTTTTTCCCTGCTTATCACTCTCATTATTATTTATAACATTTACATTATGAGAAGTATTTACTACAACAATATCAGTATCTTCTACACTCTCTATTATTTTATCTACCCAATCCTCCATACCTAATCCGTTATACAAGAATATTTGTGAATCATTTAAATTAGTTAAGTCCTTACTTGTAGGCTCATAATCATGAGGTTCTACACCACTTTTAACCATAGTTGTGCTACTTACCTCCTCCCCCCCTATTATTTTTACAAACTCATTTATAGGATCAATAGACGCAACTACCTGAACCTTTTCTAAATCATCCTCAAAAGCTGTTTCTACCTTATGGCATCCTATAAACAAAGTAGGCACCAATAAAACGCCTGTGTACACTAACTTTTTTAACATTTTCCCTCCTTAAATTAAATATTAAAATCTTATATATAAAATTATTATACTATTTATATTCAAATAATCACCTTTTTTTAATTAAATTAACATAAAATTAAATTACAGTATACATATTAATTATAAGTTTATATAATTAACTAATATTAACACCCCTTTAATAAAAGAATGTTAGCCTATAAATTAATCCCTTTAAAATAAAAAAGAAAGACTATTAAAGAACTTTTCTTTAATAGTCTCCCTTGTGAATGGTAGTTAAACTTTATAACCTTAGTTTATAATATTATGTATTATAAACTTTCTGGTGGTATATCCGTTATCTAAAATTTGTAAAATCAAAACTTATAAATAAATTAATAATGATTTAAATTATTAAACAATTTTTAAAATCAATATGCTTAGTGCTTCATTATCGCACATATTGACACGAAAAGTATATTGAGTATATTGATCCTGAGGTTCTACCCTTGTCTTCACTTGCGCAAATTTCAGCTCTATTTCACTCAATATTACTTGTAAGCATTTTCGATTTTTAATAAATCTACAAATCACTTAACTAACTGCTTAATATTTATACTACTCATCATAAAATAATAAGTTTATTAAGTCATTTTATATTACTAGTTTTTCCTTTATAAATTTTATTTTGTTTATTTACAAACGCTACTTTGTAAATGTTGCTAATGCAACCTCTGCCTTTCGGTCAAGAGCGCAGACTATATCATTACCGTTCATTAATAAATTAATGCTTTAGGCACTCTCCACTTCCACCACCCCTACTTGTGGTGTACTCCCTTTTAGGATAGTCGTTGAACCTTTTCCTATTTAGAACTTGGCTGCTGATTATCCATTGTTTTAAGCACTTAGGATTTAACCATATACCATCTAACTAATTTTTTCTACTTTCGTAACCTTCACACTCACCCTTTTTTCATGGTCATGTTGTAGTTTAGTTAGCTTTAGGACCTTCCAGCAATTCAAAGAGTTTTAGATGAATGAATATTCATCATTTCCATGCTCTTTATAAACATGGGAGGTATTAATCACCTCCATGGTTATTGTCTCCCTCTTACAGAATATCTCATCTGTTTAACACTTTTTAGGTTATTTTAAGTGACTTTCGTATTCTTCTACCATTCTTTTAACCATTTCGCCACCAACGGAACCACATTGTCTAGCAGTTAGGTCTCCATTATAATCTGAAAATGGTACTCCTAACTCTCTAGCCACCTCTGTTTTAAATGTACTTAACCCATTTTTTGCTTCGGGAACTAATGCTTTTGACATAATAAATTCCTCCTTTGGCTCTGGTATTTTGTAGCCTTTAGAAAGATCTTTATTAAACTTTAAGATAATATATCTTTTTATTTAATTGTATCTTCTTGCTACAGTATTATATTAACCATTATCACCTTTTTATATAGCAAGTAATTTTTTCCATATTAGTTACAAATATTTTATTATCTCCTATATACTTATATACAAACATAGTATGTTAAAAACTAAGTTAACTATTATCTATGTTAAAAAAATAGAATTTCTTTAAATGAACTATAATTCTAGTGAAACTAACTTTTTTAAAGATATTAATAATCTAAAAAAATATACCGCCACTTATAAAGATTTTCAATAATATTAAATATATAAATAAAATAATTGAAAACAAAAAAAAACTAGAAAAAATATAATTTTTCTAGTTTACTGGCAGGGGCAGTAGGATTTGAACCCACAACCAATGGTTTTGGAGACCACTACTCTACCGTTGAGCCATACCCCTATAATTCAATTTACTTTCTGTGCTCTTAAAATGGCAGGGGCAGTAGGATTTGAACCCACAACCAATGGTTTTGGAGACCACTACTCTACCGTTGAGCCATACCCCTAAGCACACAATGTATTATATAATATATTTAGGCTTAATGCAATACTTTTTAATTATATTATTACTAATTTTTATTCTTATTATGTATATCTTATATCCTATTTTAAACTATTTGCTAACAATTATTAATTTGAAATTAAATACAATTATTTATTATTTTTTCTATAAATCTTTAAATAGTTCTCTACAATCTTTTCTTTTTATTAAAACTTGGATAAAATATTAAATAACACCCTAATTTTAAAAGGAGATATTTTATGGAATTTATAGTAAACAGTGTTGAACAAACATTTAATATAGGAAAACAAATTGGCGCTCTTGTAAATCCAGGTGATATAATATGTTTAACTGGGGATTTAGGAACTGGTAAAACTCATATTAGTAAAGGAATTGCTCTTGGTCTTGGAATAAAGGAACATATAACAAGTCCTACTTTTAATATAGTTAATGAATACTCAAGTGGAAGACTTGGCTTAAATCACTTTGACGTTTATAGAGTTAATGATCCTGATGAAATATATGCTATTGGTTTTGATGAGTATATCTTTAGCGATAAGGTAAGTATTATTGAATGGGCAAATTATATAGAAGAAATCATTCCTTCTGAATATCTTTATATAAATATAAAAAAAACTCCAGAAAAAGGCGAAAACTTTAGAAAAATAACTATTGAAGCCTTTGGAAACAGATATAATTACTTAAAGGAGATTAAAATATGTTAGTTTTAAGTGTAGATTCATCATCTAGTACAGCTACCTGTGCTTTAGTTAAAGATACTGAAGTTTTAGGTGAAATAAATTTAAATAATAAAAAACAACATTCAGTTATATTAATGGATTTAATAGATACTCTTTTAAAAGAGTATAATATTGAGATTAACTCTCTTGATGGTTTCGTAATTAGTAGGGGGCCTGGATCTTTTACAGGTCTTAGAATAGGGATGGCTACCTTAAAAGGTTTAGCTTTTGGTTCTAATAAACCATTAACTTCTATATCTACATTAGATGCTTTAGCTTACAATGTAGTATCTTTTAGCGGAATAATATGTCCTATAATTGATGCTCTTAGAGACAATGTATATACATGTCTTTATAAAAGTGAGAATAATTTCTTATCTTCACTAATAGAAGAAAATTGCTTATCTATAAAAGAATTAGTAGATACCTTAAAAGGAAAAAATCTTCCTATAATTTTTGTTGGTGATGGTGTTTACAAACATAGAGAGTATTTAAAAGAAAATTTGCCTAATGCTTTCTTTGCTCCAAACCATAGCAATTTTCCTAAAGCTTCATCTGTTGGAGAGCTTGGAGTTAAAAAATTTAAAGATGGAATTGTGGAAGACTTAAACTCAATTACTCCTGTTTATCTTAGAAAATCTCAAGCTGAAAGAGAATATGAAGCTAGAATGGGGATTTAATCTTATGAAAATTGAAATTGAACCTATGACACTTAATCATGTTGATGCTGTTCTTGAAATAAGTAAAGAAAGCTTTCCCGTATCTTGGAGTAGAGATTCTTTTATAAACGAAATTAAAAATCCTCTTGCTCATTACCTAGTTGCCATAATTAACAATAGAGTGGTTGGCTTTGTTGGAGTTTGGATAATAGTTGGTGAAGCTAATATTACAAATATTGCAGTATCTAATTCTTTTAGAAGAAAAGGTATTGGGAATTTATTGATGAAACATATCATAAAACTTTGTAAAGAAAATGATACAAAAGATATGAATTTAGAAGTTCGTGCATCTAATATTACAGCGCAAAATCTTTATGAAAAGTTTGGTTTTATTAAAAAAAGCGTTAGAAAAAAATATTATGAAGATAACAAAGAGGATGCAATAATTATGTTTAACCATAATATTTAATATGATAAAAAATGCAGTAGCAAATAATTTGCTACTGCATTTTTTATCATAAAGCTTCTTGCTTAAATATTTTTCCCTGCAACCTTCTATATAGTAAAAATGTTACTACTGAGGCTACTAAAGCTTTTATACCATTAAAGGGTACAAGACCTATTAGTATATAGTTTATAAGGGCAGCACCATCTAAATGCATTCCATAAAGAGGCAAAAGAAGGTATATATTAGCTAGTATTCCAACTACCTGCATACATATTGCACCTACTATCATCCCAATAACTGCACTTTTTCTACTCTTCCATTTTCTATATATGACAGCTGATGGAACTACTAAAGAAATACCAATTAAAATATTAGCAATTTCCCCTACAAAGGCAGATTGTGTTCCCTTTACTAAAACTATTAAAATATTTTTTACTATTTCTATAACTATTCCTGTTATTGGCCCAAAAGCAAACGCACCCATAAGAGCTGGAACATCACTTAAATCTATTTTAAGCCAAGGAAATGGTGTTATAGGAAACTCAATATACATCAAAACTAATGCTATTGCACATAATAATGATATTTTCATAAACCTATTTAAATTTCTTTTTGAATCCATAACCTTTCCCCTTAAGATATTATTTCCCTTCGAAGCTATATCATAAGTATCTTATTTATATAATAATTTTTAAAATAATTCCTATAAAATTAAAATCCCCGATGATCACTCATCGGGGTTACTGATATCATTACAATAAGAATATATTTATGACACATCTTCTCTCATCCAGACTTTAACTGTCGGCCTTGGAATTTCACCAAATCTGCTAAAAAAGCTTGCGGGCTATAACCGCCGGTGAGGATTTACACCTCGCCCCGAAGATTCTATTCATTTATATTATTAATCTTATCAATATTAAAGTTTAATGTCAATATATTTCGCTTTATATCATTAAATTTTATATATCCTTCATTGAAAGTGCTATTCTCTTTCTTTTTTCATCTATCTCTAATATTTTAACCTGTATAACATCTCCCACTTTAACTATATCTAAAGGATGTTTTACAAATCTATTAGCCATTTGACTTTTATGAACTAAGCCATCTTGGTGAACTCCAATATCTACAAATGCTCCAAAATCTGAAACATTTCTCACAGTTCCCATAAGAACCATACCATCTTTTAAATCTTTTATATCCATAACTCCAGATTTTAAAATAGGCTTTGGAAGATCCTCTCTTGGATCTCTTCCTGGTTTTTTAAGTTCCTTTATTATATCTTCTAAAGTAAGCTTACCTATATTTAGTTCTTCTGCTAACTTACTAAGATCAATATTTTTTACTTTTTCATCTATACTTTTTAGATTTCCACATTTTAAATCCTCTTTACTAAAACCTAAAATACCTATTAATTTTTTTGCAGCTTCATAAGATTCTGGATGAACTGATGTATTATCTAAAACCTCTTTACTTTCTAAAACTCTTAAAAATCCTGCACACTGCTCATAAACTTTTTTACCAAGTCTTTTTACTTTTAAAAGTTCTTTTCTATTTGAAAATTTACCGTTTTCTTCTCTAAATGCAACTATATTTTGAGCTATTGTAGAGTTTACTCCTGATATATAACTTAAAAGTGCAGGCGTTGCTATATTTAAGTCAACTCCTACATTATTAACGCAGTCTTCTACCACTCCCTTTAATGATTCATCTAATTTTTTTCCTGCTACATCATGTTGATACTGACCTACTCCTATTGCCTTTGGATCTATTTTAACAAGTTCAGCTAATGGGTCTTGAAGTCTTCTTCCTATAGATATAGCCCCCCTTACAGTTACATCTAAGTTAGGATATTCTTTATTTGCAAGTTCTGATGCTGAATATACTGATGCACCAGCTTCAGATACTATTACATAATATATATCTTTTCCTGTTTCTTTTTTTACTTCACCTATTAATTTTTCTATAACTTCTTCTGACTCTCTTGAAGCCGTTCCGTTTCCTAAAGATATAACATCTACATTATGTTTATATATTAAATCTTTTAATACTTTTATAGTTCCATCTATATCATTTTTAGGCATAGTTGGATATACTGTTGTATTTTCAATAAACTTTCCCGTATCATCTAAAACTGCTATTTTACAACCTGTTCTAAAACCTGGATCAAAACCAATTACAACTTTTCCTTTTATAGGGGCTTGCATTAAAAGAGCTTTTAAATTAGCTTTAAATATATCAATTGCTCCCTCTTCCCCTCTAGTTGTTAAATCTGCCCTTATTTCTCTTTCTATTGATGGAAATATAAGCCTTTTAAATGAGTCTCTAATAGATTTTTTTAAATATTCATCAATTGTTTTATTTCCTTTTAAAATATTTTGATCCAAATAATTAACTATTCTATCTTCATTAAAATTTAATTTAACTTGAAGTATTTTTTCTTTCTCTCCTCTATTTATAGCTAAAATCCTATGAGATGGAATTGTTTTTATTGCTTCTTTATAATCATAATACATTTCATAAGGAGTTCTATCCTCACTTTTTCCACTAGTTTCTATAGTACCTTCCTTATTTATAAAATCTCTTATCCATTTTCTAAATGTAGCATTATCAGATATAATCTCACTTATAATATCCATAGCACCTTTTAGTGCATCTTCTTCTGACTCTACCTCCTTTTCTTTGCTTATATATTTTGAGGCTTCCTCTTTTACATCTCCTAAAAAATCCCCTTTTAATATAAGTTCTCCTAAAGGCTTTAATCCTTTTTCTATTGCGATAGTTGCTCTTGTTCTTTTTTTAGGTTTATAAGGTCTATATATATCATCAACCTCTGTTAATGTATTGCAGGCTAAAATCTTATTCTTTAAATCCTCTGTAAGTTTTCCTAGTTCATCTATAAGTCTTATTACATCTTCTTTTCTCTCATTTAATCCCCTCAAATAAATAAGCCTTTCTGAAAAAGTTCTTAAAACTTCATCAGTTAATCCTCCTGTTCTTTCCTTTCTATATCTTGCTATAAAAGGAACAGTGTTACCATCATCTAACATATCTATAACACTTTCAGCTTGCTTTATTGATATATTAAGCTCTCTTGCTAAAGTTTCATTTATATTTTCCATAAATAAATTCCTACCTTTCCTTTAGTAATATTATATTACGTATTTTAATAAAAACAAATATTAACAAAAACAGAATAATTATATTTTGTAAATCATAATTATAACTATAACTTTATAGGAGTATGTTATGAAAAGTTTAAAATTTAATTTAACTAAATTTTTGTTTATTTTAATGTTTTTTATATTTCACACATCTTTGTTAACTATATTTAATATAGATGAATTTGATACTTCTAAGGTACTTAGTAGTATTGAATATTTAACTTCAGACGAATTAAAAGGTAGACTATGTGGTGAAGAAGGTAACACTTTAGCTCAAAATTATATTCTAAATAACTTTAAAAAAAACATGTTAGAACCTTATAATTTAAATTACCTTCATCCCTTTAAAGTTTTTTATCCTAAAAGAATTAATGGTGAGCCCTCCTTAACTATTACTGACTCATCTGGTAACATAATAAAAAATTTTGAATACAATAGAGATTTTAAGGATACTTTTTTAAATTTTAAAGCAAATGATATCTCTTTTTCTAATGAAGATGCTATATCATCTAACACATCTGCCTTAGCAACTAAAACAAGTAGTGGAGAAAAAGTTGTTTTTATATCAACTACTATGGATGCTTTTGAATTTAGGAGTTCCTTTGATTATAATTCTGTTTTTGATTTGTATGTAAATCTTTCACCTAAGACCTTTAAAGAGATAAAAAAAGCTTGTGAAGATGGATATACTATAAATTGCTATATACCATATACTACTGAGGAAACTACTATAAATAACGTAGCTGGTATTATAAAAGGAAAAAATTCAAGGTTACCTCCCCTTGTTTTAACTGCACATTTTGACCATTTAGGTACAGATTTAGTGGGAAATATATATAAAGGAGCATTAGATAATGCTTCTGGTGCTTCATTTCTCATAGAACTTTCATCACTTCTAAGTTCTCTTCCCACACCTAACAGAGATATAATCTTTGTTGCTTTAAATGCTGAAGAATTTGGGCTTTTAGGCTCAAATAATTTTGCCAGTGAAAATAGTGAAGTCCTAAAGGGTGGTAAAGTAATAAACTTTGATATGATAGGTAGTGACGACAATATACCCTTAACTCTTATGACAGGAGAAAATGAAGATACTAGAGGTGACCTTTTAGATAATCTAAAAGAATATTGTGAGGAGAATAAAATAACTTATTTAATAGAAGACAAGGATTCTTCAGACCACGCAAGCTTTTTAAATAATGGAATTGATTCAGTAACAATAAATGATAGTGACGTATCAAGAATTCATACTAAACACGACACATTAGAATTTATAAGTGAAAGTGCTATAAATAGAGCATTTCTAGTTACTATTTCACAAATATATGATTACGCTTATTCCTCTTCAACATTTTTTCTTTTAAATACAATAAATTTAATTATTTTAGGAGTTATGACCTTTTTATTATTTATACTTCTTCTTATTATGAACAACAAAAAAGTATAAACTAAATACAAAGCAATTAAAATAACTGTTATTAAAAACTGCTAAAGGTAATTATTAACCCTTAGCAGTTTTTTTATTCTATTTAGTTAAAAAGGCTATTATAAACTGATCTATATCTCCATCCATAACAGCATTAACATTTGCTGTTTCAACAAGAGTTCTATGGTCTTTAACTAGGGAATATGGATGAAATACATAACTTCTTATTTGACTTCCCCATCCCATATCTTTAAGTTCTCCTGTTAAATCCTCTATTTTATCTTTATGTGCCCTTTCCTTTAGTTCTATAAGCTTAGACTTTAACATAGTCATAGCAGTATCTCTATTTGAAAACTGACTCCTCTCATTTTGACATTGAACAACTATTCCTGTTGGTATATGAGTTATTCTAACTGCAGATTCTGTTTTATTTACATGCTGTCCCCCAGCACCTCCTGCTCTAAAAGTATCAACCTTTAAATCTGTTGGATTTATTTCTATATCCTGATCTTTTGTAAGCTCTGGCAAAACTTCTACAGAAGCAAATGATGTTTGTCTTTTTCCATTAGCATTAAAAGGAGATATTCTTACTAATCTATGTATACCTTTTTCAGCCTTTAAATATCCATAAGCAAACTCCCCTTTTATAGATAAAGTTACGCTTTTAACTCCAGCCTCATCTCCTGGAAGATATTCTAATGTTTTAACAATATACCCCTTTTTCTCGCACCATCTTGTATACATCCTCAAAAGCATATATGTCCAGTCATTAGCATCACTTCCTCCAACACCTGTATGAAGAGTTAGTATTGCATCATTTTTATCATATTCCCCTGACAATAAAATCTCTATTTTAAATTCTTGTATTTGTTTTTCAATTGATTTTATTTCTGCTATGATCTCTTTGATAGTATCATCATCATCAGATTCTATCATATCCTTTAAAACTTCAATATCCTCTAAGGATTTTTCTAAATTTATTATTTTATTTATCTTATCTTTTAACCTTTTAGATTTTTGAGTTACTTCCTGAGCCTTATCTATATCATTCCAAAAATCTGCTTCTTGCATCTTAAATTCTAATTCGTCACTTTGCTTTTTTAATCCATCTAAGTCAAAGTGAATTCCCCATTTCTATAACTTCTTTCTTTAAACCTTCAATCTTTCCTAATTGGTTTTCTAATTCTATAATCACCAAATTCACTCCTAACATAATAAATATATTTTATAGTATATCACTTATACCTTCATTTCTACAGTTTAACTATAAAAGTTTACTTCTTTCACCTTATTTAAAACTTAATAATATCGTACTAATCATTATATTAAATATAATCTAAAAATTTCATAATAGTTAATTATAAATTTAATCTATTTATAGTCTGAAAGATAAAAAATATGAGATTTATCAAAATAATTATTCTGATAAACCTCATATCAAAGCTTTTAGCCTACATCTCTTCCACAACAAGATTTGTATTTCTTACCACTTCCACAAGGACATGGATCATTTCTTCCAACCTTTATATCATTTCTAATTGGTTGTCTTTTTTGATCTTGTTCATTATTGTTTCCATGAACTGCTGCAGTCTTTGTTGTTCCTATAGCTGATTCTCTTTGGGGAGTTTCAACCTCTATTTTAGTATGATAAAGTATTCTTACAGTATCTACCTTTATATTATGAATCATATCATCAAACATATTACTTCCTTCAATTTGATATGCCTGAGTTGGATCTTGTTGTCTATAAGCTCTAAGACCTATCCCCTGTTTTAAATGATCCATGCTATCTATATGATCCATCCACTTAGTATCAACTACCCTTAAAAGAATTACTCTTTCAATTTCTCTTATTTTCTCTTCCCCTATATGCTCCTCTTTTTCTTTATATAAATTTATAGCTATATCTAATAATTTTTCCTTTATTACATCATTTTCTAAGCCTTTAATATCTTTTGCACTTATTGCTCCATGAGGAAGGCATATATCTTGTAAATACACTAATAAAGCTTCTATTTCTTTATCATAATCATTTTGAAGAACATTATTAAGATGTGAATCTACTGCACTATCTATAACATATTCTATCATATCTTGAATTTGTTCTTTTAGATTCATTCCCTCTAAAACTTCAGATCTTTGCTTATATATAATTTCTCTTTGTTTATTCATAACATCGTCATAACCTAAAAGAGTTTTTCTTACATCAAAATTATTTCCTTCCACTTTTTTTTGCGCATTTTCTATAGACTTACTTACCATTTTACTTTCTATTGCTTCTGTTTCTTGAAGACCTAGCTTTTCTACAACTCCTTGAAGTTTATCAGAACCAAATATTCTCATTAGATCATCTTCTAGTGATATATAAAATCTTGATTCTCCCGGATCTCCTTGACGACCTGAACGACCTCTTAGCTGGTTATCTATTCTTCTAGACTCATGTCTTTCAGTTCCAATTATTTTAAGTCCACCGACTTCACGAACTCCCTCAGCTAGCTTTATATCAGTACCTCTACCTGCCATATTAGTTGCAATAGTTATATTTCCAAGTTCACCTGCACGAGATACAATTTCTGCTTCTTGCTCATGATATTTAGCATTTAAAACCTTATGTGGAACACCTTTTCTTTTTAAAAGATGAGATATATATTCAGATTTTTCAATACTTGTAGTACCAACTAAAACTGGCTGACCACTTTTATGAGTTTCTATTATTTCCTCTACTATGGCATTATATTTTCCTTTAGCACTTTTATAAACTAAATCAGGTTTATCCATTCTTTGTATTGGTTTATGAGTTTGAACAACTATAACGTCTAAACCATAAATTTCTCTAAACTCAGTTTCTTCAGTTAATGCTGTACCTGTCATTCCTGATAACTTTTCATACATTCTAAAGTAATTTTGGAATGTTATTGTTGCTAAAGTTTTTGATTCTCTTTGAACTTTAACCCCTTCTTTAGCTTCAATAGCTTGATGAAGACCATCTGAATATCTTCTTCCTTCCATAAGCCTTCCTGTAAACTCATCTACTATTACAATTTGATTATCTTTTACCATATAATCTTTATCTTTTTTCATCATAAAGTTAGCTTTTAAAGCCTGAGTTACATGATGTTGTAATTCTATGTGAGCTAAATCAGCATAGTTATCTATTTTAAAAGCCTTTTCTGCCTTTGCCACCCCTTCATCTGTAAGCATAACAGCATGTGCCTTTTCATCTAATGTAAAATCTTCCTCTTCTTTAAGCTTTTTAACAAAAAAGTCAGCTATTTTATAAAGTTCTGTTGATTTATCTCCAGCTCCTGATATTATAAGAGGCGTTCTAGCCTCATCTATAAGTATTGAGTCAACTTCATCAACTACACAAAAATTAAGAGGTCTTTGAACCCTCTCCTCTTTATATATAACCATATTATCCCTTAAATAATCAAAGCCAAATTCATTATTAGTTCCATAAGTTATATCTGCAGCATATGCTTCTCTTCTTTGGTCATTATTAAGCTCATGAACTATAACTCCAGTCTTTAAACCTAGGAACTCATAAAGCCTTCCCATTTCCTCTTTATCTCTTTTAGCAAGATAATCATTAACTGTTACTATATGAACACCTTTTCCAGATATTCCATTTAAATACGCTGGAAGTGTGGCAACTAATGTTTTACCTTCGCCAGTTTTCATTTCTGCAATTCTTCCTTGATGAAGAACTACTCCACCTATTAATTGCTCTCTATAATGTTTTTTTCCTAAAACCCTTGTTGATGCTTCCCTACACACCGCAAAGGCTTCTGGTAAAATATCATCTATATCTTCCCCATTATTATATCTATTTTTAAATTCAAATGTTTTTTCCCTTAATTGTTGGTCAGAAAGCTTTTCTATTTCTGGACCTAACTCATCAATAGCATTTATTATAGGTATTATTCTTTTTACTTCTCTATCGCTATAACTACCAAACATCTTATCAAGCATTCCCATAGTCTATACCTCTTTTTCTATACATTTTTTGCAATTCTATTCATAATATCAATTTATTAACATAATTATCTTATTTAATATTTTAATTATATCATTTATTATTATAAATTTTCAAGAAATCTAAAATTTATAATTTATAATATAAGATATTATAATAAAATTTAAAACTCATTCTACTTAAGGTATGATGGAATACATAACTTTATAAAATTAAGAGTAGAAAAAGGTATGATATATCATACCTTTTTCTACTCTTAATTTTATTTCATATCATCTGGTTCTATAATTCCATAGTTACCATCTTTTCTTTTATATATAACATTTAATTCATTAGTTTCAGCATTTTTAAATATGAAGAAATCATGACTTATAAGTTCCATTTGTAAAACTGCCTCGTCCTTTAGCATTGGTTTCATATCAAACTTCTTGGTTTTTACAATTTTAGCCTCATTTTTTTCTTCTTCAATTTTAATATCATTCATAGTTGAAAATTTTAATGAATCATATTTATTTTTTTTCAAAAGCTTAGTTCGTTGCTTTCTTATTTGACCTTCTAACTTATCCTCAACTAAATCAATAGACTTATACATATCATTTGTAGACTCTTCGCCTCTTAAATATATTCCATTAAAGGGAATCATAACTTCTACGATTTGATTATTTCTAACTACACTTAATGTAGCCTTCGCTTCAACATCTGGAGCAAAATATTTGCTCAATTTTGAAATCTTTTTCTCAACTGTGCTTTTTAATGCATCTGTTAATTCAATATTCTTAGCGTATACTGTTACTTTCATGTTATTCAGCCCCTTTCTAAGACCAGTTAATAAAAAATTATTATTAACTATAAATATATTTTACTATACTGAAAACGATTGTTCAAGTTTTTTATAAAAAGAAGATTGAATTGAACAACCTTCCTTACTGACGACTAGTTGACCTGGTCTTTGACCCCACACTCGCCTACTGGAGCTTTTGCTACCCGGACTTAACCTCTCACTACTAACCCTCTCAGTTTAAATACTGGTAGGTCTTACTTCTAAGCCGCACCATGCTCATTAAAATCTTTGTTTAACTTACGTGGATCGTTTTGCCTGCGACTGGCATCGACTTTCAACCA
>CAUWNL010000014.1:0-49353 GCA_963559995.1 uncultured Sarcina sp. | reverse complement strand
TGAAAATCTATTCCTATATTTAATCCTCTTATTCCTACAAATAGGAATCCTATAATAATTATTATAATAGATATAGAAAACCAAATTTTCTTATGCTCTACTATCTTAAGCATTATCGTCATCCCTCCTTTTTATTCTTCCGAACATTGAAGGTTTGCTAAATAATTTTGAATCAACAGCTAAATTCATAAAAAATCTAGTTATTATTATAGCTGTAAACATACTTATAATTACACCTATAAGAAGTGTTAATGCAAATCCTTGTACTTCTCCTGAACCAAAGTAGTATAAAACTACAGCTACAATAAGTGTTGTTACATTTGAATCTATTATTGAACTTAAAGCATTATGAAATCCAAGTTTTACTGAAGCACTTACACTTCGCCCCTGCCTTAGCTCTTCTTTTATTCTCTCAAATATTAGTACATTAGCATCAACTGCCATACCTATTGTTAAAAGAAGTCCTGCTATTCCTGGAAGTGACAAAACAACTCCCACAGCAACATAAGCATAAAGAACTAATAATATAAATATACTAAGGGCCATAGCTGATACAAATCCAGCCCATCTATAATTTAATATCATAAATAAGAATATTAAAAGTACACCTATTGCTCCTGCTTTCATAGCATCTGGAAGTGCTGATGCTCCAAGCTGTGCCCCAATTGTTTGTACTGAAACTACTTTAACTGGAACTGGAAGTGCTCCTGCATTTATAATATCTGCTACCTTTTTAGCCTCTGTAAGTGATGCGCTTCCTGTTATAGTAGCTTCACCATTACTTATAACTGATTGAACTGTAGGATCTGTTAATACTTCACCATCCATTTCAATTGCTATTCTTTGCCCTAGATACTTTTTAGTAGCATCTGCAAATTTAGTTGTACCATTTGAGTTTAGCTTAAGTGATATAACTGGTTCTCCATTACTATTTGTATATACACTAGCATTACTTACATCAGAACCTGTTAATATAGTTCCTCCATCCGGAGCTACAAATTCTAATGTACCTGTTGTAGTTAAGGTATCTAAAATTGAATTTGAATCATAATCTCCTGGAATATTAACTATAACCTTATCATTTCCTTCAGTGGTAACTGATGTATTTGATACACCTACCTTATTTACTCTTAGTGATAAAAGTTGTTGAGTTTGCTCAAGCTCTGTAGATGTTATCTTATCTCCCTCTAACTGCATGGTAACTGATACACCGCCTTGAAGATCAAGGCCCTTTGTAATCATATCATTAAAAGTTTTAAATTGATACCCGTTTATTTCAAAACCTTTAAAACCTGCAAAAGCTAGAAATACTATTATTGCTATGGAGATGATAAACACAATAAGAGCTGTTACTTTTGTTTTCATCCTTATCCCCCTTTGTAATTTGTATACATAATATATCTTTTTTGTATATATTATGTATACTGTAAATTATATTTCATTTATTGCCACATAGCAATATGTGGCAATAAATTTAAATATATAAAACTACATAGTTTTAGCTTTAAGAGCTATAGCACATTCTATTCTTTTCTTTTGCATTTCGCATCCTATTTCATATGGAACATGAATATCCCCATTAAAGTTAAAGTTGTTAGCTTGACATCCTCCACTACAGTAGAATCTTGCCCAACACTCTTTACATCTAGGTTTGTTATATATATGAGCTTTCTTAAATTCTTTAGAAAGGTCCTTATTTTTTATACCATCATTAATATTTCCCATTAGGAATTCTTCATTACCTACAAATTGATGACATGGATAAATATCTCCATCTGGAGTTATAGCAACATATTCATGACCTGCTCCACACCCTGCTATTCTCTTATATACACAAGGGCCACCATTTAAGTCTATATTAAAGTGATAGAATTTAAATGGATTATCATTTTCTTCTGCACGTCTTACCATTTCCTTATATAACTTATCGTATTGTTCATATATTCTTGGAAGATCTTCCCTTTTTATAGAAAGTTCATGACTATCTGGAAGAACAACTGGTTCTATTGATATCTCTTTAAATCCTTGATTTGCAAGGGCCATAACATCCTCATAAAAATCTGTATTATTTCTTGTAAATGTTCCTCTTGCATAATATTGTTTTGATGGATCACGTCTATCTACCATTTTCTTTATATTTGGAAGGATTCTATCGTAGCAACCAGAGCCATCAACTCTTATTCTTACATTATCATTAACTTCTTTTCTTCCATCTATTGATAAAATTATGTTTCCCATATTTTTATCAATATAATCAACTATCTCTTCACTTAATAATGTAGCATTAGTTGTCATAGTAAATCTTATGTTTTTATTATAAAGTTTATCCCTTTGTTTTGCATAGTCAACTATTTCTTTAATAGTATCAAATACCATTAATGGTTCCCCACCAAATAGGTCTACCTCTATATTTTTAATGCTTCCTGAGTTTTCTAAAACGTAGTCTATTGCTTTTTTACCAACTTCAGCGCTCATAGGTTTTCTACATCCCTTGTATTCACCCTCATCTGCAAAACAATATTTACATCTTAAATTACAGTCATGAACCACATTTAAACAAAGAGCTTTTATGTATGACTCAGAATCATCCCCTGCCATTGCTATATCCTCATATAAGTCCTTTGAATAAAGTATTTCATCTTTAACAAGGTCTAATAATTCCCCATAAGTCTCCTCTATTTCTTCCTTAGACCATTTATTTTGAAGGCTTGAAATTACTAATCCCTTATCTAATAAGCTATCCTCACCTATCATATTATATATAAGCTCATCTATTATATGAACACTTCCTGAATTTACATCTATTAAATAATAATCGCCATCTTGAATAAATTTATGAACTAAAGCCATTATTTTTTCCTCCTAAACTAAAATTATGGCAGCAACTATAAGTTGCTGCCAACATTAATACTATTTATAATTAATTTTCACAAGCTAAGTTTGCTACTGTAGCTGATGTTTTACAAGCTGATTGACATGAGTTTGCACATTCTCTACAATCTGCTGGTTTGCATAAGCTTTTCTTTAGGCTTGACTTGTTTATTGTTTTAATACGTTTCATTAAACATTCCTCCATTTCCTAACTATACTTTTACATTATAGCATGTACTATATTTTTTTCAAAGTTTTTTTTAACTACCGCTTACTACCTATAATACATACACTAAATTAATATTATTACATTAATTTTTATCTACGCTAAAGAATATTTACTTAAGTTTAAAATCTACACAAAATTATTATCTAAACATCGTTTAAATATTCTTTGTAAATTTATCTTAAAAACTAAAGGAAAAGTCTTCTTTGAAATAAAGAAGACTTTAGAAGATTATTTTTGAACTCTTGTACCAATTGCTTGTTTAGTTATTTCTAATTTTGTTCTATCTGAACTTGTTTCAATAACAACACTTTCATCAGTTACTTTTACTATTTTGCCAATTATTCCGCCTCTAGTTATTATCTTATCGTTAGCTTGTAATTCATCTAACATTGCATTGTATTTCTTTTTTCTCTTCTTTTCTGGAACTATTAAGATAAAATAGAATACAATGAACATAAGTATAAAAGGCCCTATAGTTGTTAATAAATCCATCACTCTTCCTCCTTAAATGTTTAAAAATATGTTAAGCTCTTCCACTCCACTCTTCTAATCTTTTAGCTTTAAATTCATCATAATAATCACCGTCTATTGCAGCTCTTATATCTTCCATTAGCTTATTGTAGAAATATAGATTGTGAAGAACACATAACCTCATAGCTAGCATTTCTTTCGCTTTAAATAAATGCCTTATATAAGCTCTTGTGTAATTTTTGCAAGCTGGACATTGACAGTTCTCATCTATTGGTCTTTTATCTAGCTCAAATTTTGCGTTCATAAGATTTATTTTACCATGACTAGTGAATAAATGTCCATGCCTTCCATTTCTTGCAGGTAAAACACAGTCAAAAAAGTCTACTCCTCTTTCAACTGCCTCTAATATGTTTTCAGGAGTTCCAACACCCATTAAATATATTGGTTTATCTTCTGGAAGATGAGGTACTACTGCATCTATTATTCTATACATATCTTCGTGGCTTTCACCAACTGCTAAACCACCTATAGCATATCCATCTAAGTCCATTTTTGAAATCTCTTTAGCATGTTCTATTCTTATATCTTCATAAACACCACCTTGATTTATTCCAAATAGCATTTGTTCTTTATTTATAGTAGTGTCTAAAGAATTTAGCCTATCCATTTCTTTTTTACATCTTTCAAGCCATCTTGTTGTTCTATTTACTGAATTTATGACATAGTCTCTAGGTGCTGGATTTTCTATACACTCATCAAAGGCCATAGCTATAGTTGAAGCTAAATTACTTTGAATTTGCATACTTTCTTCAGGTCCCATAAAAATTTTTCTTCCATCTATATGAGAGTTAAAATAAACTCCTTCTTCTTTTATTTTTCTCATAGAAGCTAAAGAAAATACTTGGAATCCGCCTGAATCTGTAAGGATTGGTCTATCCCAATTCATAAACTCATGAAGCCCACCTAATTCTTTAACAACTTTATCTGTAGGTCTTAAATGTAGATGATAAGTATTTGATAACTCTACTTGACATCCAATTTCTTTTAAATCCATAGATGAAACTGCACCTTTTATTGCAGCTAAAGTTCCTACATTCATAAATACAGGAGTTTGTATAGTTCCATGAGGTGTTACAAATTGACCTCTTCTTGCTTTACCATCTTTTTTAAGAAGTGTATATCTTTTTATTGCCAATTTAAAATTCACGTCCTTTTCTTATTTTATCTAATATTTATGTCATTATTATTTTATAAACATTGAATCTCCAAAAGAGAAAAATCTATACTTTTCTTCTACTGCCTTTTTATAAGCGTTCATTATATTTTCTTTTCCAGCTAGAGCTGAAACTAGCATTATAAGAGTTGATTCTGGAAGGTGGAAATTTGTTATAAGGGAATCTACTATATTAAATTTATATCCTGGGAATATAAATATATCTGTCCATCCACTTTGTGGTCTTACTCTTCCCTCTTTACTTCCTATTGTTTCTAAAGTCCTTGTAGATGTTGTTCCAACTGCAATAACTCTATCTCCTCTTTCCTTTGTATCATTTATTATTTTTGCATTTTCTTCATCTAATTCATAATACTCAGAATGCATTACATGGTCATCAATATCATCAACCTTTACTGGTCTAAATGTTCCAAGACCAACATGAAGTGTTACAAAGGCTATATTTACACCTTTTTCTCTTATTTTTTCTAAAAGCTCTTCTGTAAAATGAAGGCCAGCAGTTGGTGCTGCAGCTGATCCTTTTTCCTTTGAATAAACTGTTTGATATCTTTCCTTATCATCTAACTTTTCATGAATATATGGAGGAAGAGGCATTTGTCCAAGTTCATCTAATATTTCTTCAAAAATACCTTTATAAATAAACTCTATTACTCTATTTCCTTCTAAGCCAATTTCTCTAACTATAGCTTTAAGTTTACCTTCTCCAAAGGTAAAAGTAGCCCCTACCTTAGCCTTTTTACCTGGCTTTGCAAGACATTCCCACTTGTCCCCTTCTATTCTCTTTAAAAGAAGAAACTCAATCTTTCCACCTGTCTCTTCTTTTTCTCCAATTAATCTAGCAGGCATTACTCTAGTATTATTTAAAACTAAAGTATCCCCTGGTACTAAATAATCTAAAACATCATGAAATACTCTATGTTCTATTTCTCCAGTTTTTCTATCTAATACCATAAATCTTGAAGAATCTCTTTCCTTTAAAGGATGTTGTGCAATTAATTCTTCTGGTAAATAAAAATCAAAATCACTTACGTTCATAAAATTCACCTTCTCTAAATATTATTCAAACAACCCAACTTGTTTTGAACTTTCTTTTCCTCTACTTCTTCCTAAATGCTTATATGCCTTATCAGTGGCAACTCTTCCCCTTGGAGTTCTTATAATAAAAGCTTTTTGAAGAAGATATGGCTCATAAACATCCTCAATAGTATCTAACTCTTCACCTACAAAATAAGCTAAAGTTTCAAGACCAACTGGTCCACCATTAAAGTTATCTATTATAGTTTCTAATATCTTATTATCTAATCTATCAAAACCTTCTCCATCTACCTCTAGCATTTCTAAAGCCTTTTTAGAAGCATCTATTGTTATTTCATTGTTAAACATTACTTCTGCATAATCTCTAACTCTTTTTAAAAGCCTATTGGCAATTCTAGGTGTTCCTCTAGACCTTTTTGCTATTTCAAAGGCACCCTCTTCAGTTATATCACAACCTAAAATCCTAGCACTTCTAATTATTATCTCTTTAAGTTGTTCTTCTGTATAATACTCCATAGAACAAAGAACACCAAATCTATCTCTAAGGGGAGAACTTAACATTCCAACCCTAGTAGTTGCCCCTATTAAAGTAAACTTAGGTAAGTCTAATCTTATAGATTTACTAGATGCACCTTTTCCTATTATTATATCTAAAACATAGTCTTCCATAGCAGGATATAGTATTTCTTCAACACTTCTGTTTAATCTATGAATCTCATCTATAAACAAAACGTCATTATTGTTTAAAGTAGTTAAAATAGCCGCTAAATCCCCTGCCCTTTCAATGGCTGGACCTGATGTTATTTTTAAATTCCCACCCATTTCATTAGCTATTATATTTGCTAATGTTGTTTTTCCAAGACCTGGAGGACCATATAAAATTACATGATCTAAGGCTTCCCTTCTGTTTTGGGCAGCCTTTATAAATACATTTAATCT
The DNA here is from genome assembly GCA_963559995.1 of uncultured Sarcina sp. GTDB lineage: Bacteria > Bacillota > Clostridia > Clostridiales > Clostridiaceae > Sarcina. The sequence continues at coordinate 42,574 of CAUWNL010000014.1, read as the reverse complement.
CTCTTTTATTTTATCCTGACCTATATATTCATTTAGCTTTTCTGGTCTTAAGCTGTACTCATTAATTAAATCAAACTCAGTTTCAGTTGAGGTTACTATTCTATCATCCATTTTTTAACCCCCTATCCTAACCCATAAGTATCTTTAATGCTTCCTTAATAATACTTTCAAGTGATAATGTCTTATCTATATTTTTAAGAGCATTTTCCGCTTCTTTTTCAGTATAACCTAAAGCAAGTAATGCCCCTAGTGCTTCAATTACATTATTGTTATTTACACTAACTGCAGTAACTCCTATATCATCTAAATCACCATTTACTAAGTCATCTGCCTTAAACTTATCTTTAAGTTCTAAAATAATTCTTTGGGCAGTTTTCTTACCTATTCCAGGAGCCCTTGTTATATGCTTTTCATCACCAATCATTATAGCGTATTTAAGATTGTTTACACTACTTATTGAAAGCATAGACAGTGCAGCCTTTGCACCAACTCCATTTATGGAAAGAAGCATTTTAAACATTTCAAGTTCTTCTTTAGTTGTAAAACCATAAAGACCTAAAAAGTCTTCTCTAACTATTTGTTCTAAGTATATAAAAACTTCTTCATCAACCTTTGGCATATTTGCCATACTGTTTCCTGAAGTAAACACTTTGTATCCTATATTATTGTTTTCTATAATTATATAATCTTTATTTATGCCTTTAAAGTAACCCTTAATATATTCGTACACAAAAAACTCCCTTACTTCATAATAAAATTCTTATAAAAACATAAAAATCAATTATGAAGATTTTTTAAAATCTATATTATACTTTAACACGAACATATTATATTATCAATAATTTAAAGGATATGATAGCTTCTAAAATTATTGTTAATTTTAATAATTTTTTTAAATTATATTAATTTATATAGAATCTAAAAACACAATAATAAATTAAAAAGGAAAGAATCTAAATTCTTTCCAAATCTAACTTATAAAATTACTTAAAGCTTCTTCACACTCTTCCTTTGTATCAAAAACCATTTCATAGTTTCTAATCATATTTTGGTCTATCTCCATTAAAAGACCTACTTCTCTTTCAGTTATATCATCTTCACTTTCTATAACTGGTATTCCATTTATATCACTTTTATAAATAGCTATATATCCATCCTTATCCCCTATATAATACTTATTAGGCTCTAAAGTTCCTACTGCTCTTTCAAAAACCATTTGATAATCATCAGTTGATGCTACTGAGTAGCCTTTTCCCTTATAAAGATCTACAACTTGCTCCACATTTATCTCTTTAATATTTAGTTCTTTTTTAATCTCTTTAACTTCAATATTGCTTTCAACTATAATTTCATCACTAACAGTTCTTTTAGTAAGAACAATTTTATAATTATCTTTTAATATTAAAGAAGATTTTTCATTCTCTATAACAGCATTTGTTTCAGATATTTTTTCTTTATTATAAAAGTAAGATACCATATAGCTTCCTGAAAAAACTAAAATTCCTAAAGCTACAGATAATAAAACCATTTTTTTCTTATTAATTTTAAATTTCATAAACAATCACCTCTTACTGGTGATTATTGACATAAAAAAATATTTATATTCATTTTTAATATAAATTAATAAAGAGGTTTAGATAATACCTAAACCTCTAAACTAACTACTATTCCCTTGATTTTTCCTCATGTTCTTTAAGGGAATCTTCCCACTTCATTAAAAACATCTCAGCTTCATCATCACTTATATAGTTTCCAAAAGCACGACTGATGCCACTTAATATTTCACAAAAAATCTTTTCATCAACTCTTAGCTTTTTATAATGCTCACTTCTATGCTCTGGATTTTTAGGATCTAATCCTTCCTTTTCCATATGCTCATGAACTCTATCTCTAAATTTTTCAGCTCTTTCCTTAACATCCTTTTTCAATATACATACCTCCAACAATATTTTTTGTTATCGCATACATTTCTTATAATTAATATAATCCACATAATAGTACGTAATTATTATATGGATTAATGACTTTTCTTATTTAAAATAATATCATAGGTGGTATTTTTTATCAATAAAGTATAAATACTAATTCACACTAAACAAAATCCACCCTTCAAAATATCTCTCTACTTTGAAAAGTGGATTTAAATAATCTTATATAAATTCTAAAACATTAATTCTATTTGAGTAGAATTATTCTTCCCATCCTTCAGGGAATTCAGCATTGTGGTAAACTTCTTGAACATCATCATCATCTTCAAGTAAGTTTAACATCTTTTGGAACTTCTTAGCATCATCTTCATTGATTTCAGTATATGTGTCTGGAATCATTTTTACGTCTGCTTCTAAGAATTCAAGTCCATTAGCTTCTAAAGCTTCTCTTACTGATCCAAAATCCTCTGGAGTAGTTGTTATAACAAATACTTCTTCTTCATCAGCGTTGAAGTCTTCAGCACCAGCTTCAAGAGCCATCATCATTACTTCTTCTTCATCTAAATCACCTTTTTCAATGATGATTTCTCCTTTTTCTTGGAACATGAATCCTACGCAACCTGAAGTCCCCATGTTTCCACCACCTTTTGTAAAGGCTGATCTAACGTTACCTGCTGATCTATTTTTGTTATCTGTTAATGTTTCAACTATAACAGCAACTCCTGATGGGCCATATCCTTCATAAACTATTGATTCGTAGTTTACAGAATCTGCTTCACCAGCACCTTTTTTTAATGCTCTTTGTATGTTATCATTTGGCATGTTTGCAGCTTTAGCTTTAGCAACAACGTCTCTTAATTTAGAGTTTGCATCTAAGTTAGCTCCACCTTGTTTTATTGCCATTGCTATTTCTTTACCTATTTTAGTAAAGATTTTTCCTCTTTTAGCATCTACTTTTCCTTTTTTTGCTTGTATATTATGCCACTTTGAATGTCCTGACATATAAAATCCCTCCTAATATTTATGTAAAAATACATAAAGTAAAACTTTATTCTAAGGCTATCTTTTAAACCACTATTAACTTTAGATAGATATCATTAGCTAAACTTCCTGTAAGTTATCTAAAATCAATACTTTATTAAATAACAGCTTTTTCTAAAAATTAACGCTATTTATTATTATAACATAGTACATTTAAGGCTTCAACTTAAGGCTTAATCAAGATTTAGGTATAATCTGTTATCCTCTTTAAAGTAAATATTTTCTTTATCAAAAGTTATATTAGCTTTACCATTAGTTGATTCTGTTATTTGTGATTTTATATTTTCCGACTCACTTTTTTCAGCTAAAATATATATCTTAACTTTATCAGTAAACTCAGTATCTTCTATATGCCAATTATTTTCTCCACATAAATATTGAATTTTTCCATAAAGGTCATAGTCAACATCAATACACACTCTAAGTCCTAAAACCTTTTTTACTGTTCCTGCTGCATTTATTGCAATAACAGCACCCTTTGTATAAGCTCTAGTAAGGCCAGATGCACCTAAAAGTATGCCCCCAAAATATCTAGTAACAACAACTGCGCAGTCTGTTAAATCATTTTTCTTTATAACTTCTAAAATTGGAATTCCTGCTGTTCCTTGTGGTTCTCCATCATCACTATATCTTTGGATATTTTTATTTTGCCCAATTATATAAGCCCAGCAGTTATGTCTTGCATCTTTATGCTTAGACTTTATCTCAGCTACAAATTCTTTAGCCTCTTCTTCTGTTGTAACTCTTTTTATATATCCTATAAACTCTGACTTTTTCTCTTCAAAACTATCACTTGTAGTCTTTTTAACTGTTATATAATCCATTTAAAACCTACCTTTCTGTTAATGCTTCATATATATTTTCTATTCCTTTATCTATACTTTTGTAATCTGTTTGAGAAAATCCTATTCTAAAACTTTTTTCTCCATCTTTAAAATTATTATAAAAGACTTCTCCTGGAGTTATTATTGTATTTTTATCTTTTAACTTATAAAATAATTGTCTAGATGTTATATCTACATCTTCTTTTATATTTAAAAATATATTTAAACCACCCTTTGGCTCATTAAAGGTTACTAAATCACCTAACTTTTCTTTTATAAGCTTTACTATATAATTATATCTTTTTGAATACTCACTATTTAAACATTTTATATGGTCTATAAAAAAACCTGTGGATATATATTTTTCTAATGCCCTTTGCATAAGGCTAGATGTCGCAATATCTGTATTTACCTTAGAGTTTTGAATAGTTTCACAAAGATTTGTAGGTGCTATTAAATACCCAATTCTAACCCCTGGTAAAAAAGTTTTAGAAAAACTCTTTATATAAATAACTCTATTTTGGTCTAACTTTCTATAAGGACAATACTCTATATTTTCATCATAAACAAGCTCTGATAAATAATCATCTTCTATTATATAAAAATTATATTTATAAGCTAATTCTATTATCTTTTTCTTTTTCTCCATGGAGTAGCTAACCCCTGTTGGATTTTGAAAATAACTCATTGTATAAAAGCATTTTATTTTATTCTTTTTTAGAATCCTTTCAAAATAGTCTAAATCAGCACCATCATCTAGAATAGGAACCTCTAAAATATTAGCCCTTCTTAGCTTAAAAACTCCAAGAGCTCCTCCATGAGTTGGTTTTTCCACTAAAACACTATCATTTACATGAATTAATGTTTTAGCTGTAATATCAATCCCTTGTTGTGCTCCTGATATTATTAAAATTTCATCTGAGTTTATTTTATTATCCCAAAAGTTTAAACTTATACTCTCTCTTAAACTTTTATATCCTAAACTATCATTATACATTAAAGCTTCTACACCATCACGATTTAAGACATCATTTAAAACATCTCTAAGCCTTTCTATTTTAAAGAAACTAGCACTTGTAATCTCCCCTGTAAAGTCAACCCATTCTTTTGAATTTAGAGATGTTATTTTTCTAAGTATTTCATTATAATCCTTTTTAAAGTTTTGAGAAGATGTTCTCTTTTTTACATAGGTTCCACTACCTTGAACCTGTCTTACATAGCCCTCTTGCTCTAATTTTTTATAGGTATTAATTATAGTTATTTTGTTTACATTTAGATGTTTTGCAAGTTCTCTTATAGTAGGTAACTTTTCTCCATCTTTTAATTTATTTTCATCAATTAATTCCTTAATTTTATTGTAAATATCAATATATTTAAATCCATCCTCTGAAAATTTCAAATTATATTTATCCATAGAAAAACCCCTTTTATTTTTATACCAATTTTTATATAACTGTTTTACTAAAAGAATTAAAATTTTAATAAAGCTTTTCTTTGTATTTATATTATATTATCCCAAGCTTTTATGGACAACTGTTTTAAATAACTACTAAAATTAAATAAATTTCACTAACTTAAAAAGCACTTGCTTTATTTATATTTCAAAATGCTTCATAATTTTAAATAACTGCATAAAAATATTGTAATACTACTTTAAAAAATAAATGAGCCTAAAACAAAAAATTGTTTTAAGCCCATAATTTTTATATTTCAAACTCTTTACACTTATTTAAAACTTCATCATCTACATCTGCTTTTACATAGGTTCCATCCTCTCTATAATCTTCTTCTAAAACCTTAGCATTTCTATGTAAAAATGCTACTGTTTGTTGATTAGTATATGGAATTAGATACTCTATAGTTTTTAATGTGTATGGAAGTTCTTCTGCAATTAGTTTTAAAAGCTCTTCTAAGTTTATTTTCTCTCTTGCTGATATTTCTAAAACTTTATATCTACTTGAATACTCTTCTTTTATCTCTTCTAAAGTTTTTGAGTCTATTAAATCTATTTTATTTAAAAGCAACATTTTAGCTTTATCTAAAGCTCCAAGTTCTAATAAAACCCCTTCAACAGATTCTATTTGTTCTCTAAAGTTATCTGCTGAAACATCTACTACATGACATAAAAGGTCTGAGAATATCACCTCTTCTAGAGTTGATTTAAAAGCTTCTACAAGTTCATGAGGAAGTTTATTTACAAATCCAACTGTATCTGTTAGTGTAATAAGTCTATTATCAAAAAGGTTAATTGCTCTAGTTGTAGTATCTAGTGTTGCAAAAAGCATATTAGCTTCAAATACTTTCTCTTTTCCTTGAATATCTTTAGATGATGCCATTTCACATAAAGTATTTCTAAGAGTTGATTTCCCTGCATTTGTGTATCCAACTAAAGATACTTGAGGAATATTTTCCTTTGTTCTTTTTTCTCTTTGAACTTCCCTTGTCTTTTTAATCTTTTTTAGTTGTTGTTGAAGGTCATATATTGTTTCTCTTATATGACGTCTATCTGTTTCTAATTTCTTTTCTCCAGGGCCTCTTGTTCCAATCCCACCACCTGTTCTTGATAAAACTGTTCCAAGCCCCATAAGTCTTGATGATCTGTATTTAAGCTGAGCTAGTTCTACTTGTATTTTAGCTTCTCTAGTTTTTGCTCTTCTTGCAAATATCTCAAGGATTAATGTGGTTCTATCTATAACTTTTACCCCAAGGGCAGCTTCTAAATTTCTAACTTGAGAACCTGAAAGCTCATCATCAAAAATTATAAGATTAGCTCTTAGCTTTTGTCTAAGACTTGCAATTTCTAAAACCTTTCCTTTTCCTATATAAAAAGCTGGGTCTATTTTACTTCTATTTTGAAAAACTTTGTCTAAAACTGGTATATCACAAGCCTCAGCTAGTTCTTTAAGCTCAATTAAACTTTCTTCTGTATCTGTTCCAACTAAAATAGCCTTTTCGCTATTATCTTCAACTACATCATTTTGCTTTATTAGGCTTTCTATATGTTGTATTTTATCTAATATATTTAAAGATAAGCTTTGGTCTAGTGATAAATTAGGATACTCTTCTGCAACCAATGTATTATCATTAACATAGCAAAATCCTAATGAGGTCTCTGTTATATTTCCCTCCATGATACCAACTGCCATTATAGAGTCTAGTTTTAACTTTAAAAGAGCTGATAAATCTAGGGCTGAAAGGTTTGCTATTCCATTTGGATGAGTGTGAACTATTCTAATCCCTGAAAGCTTTTTTTCATTTATATTTATTATTGGAATTTCAACGCTACTAGAATCTCCAATAGCTATACTTACAATCTTTCCTTTTCTATCTATTCCAACACTTACTTCTTTTTCTATATTAGAAGAAACTCTACTTATTATATTTATTATTTCCTCAGTACATACAGCATATTTTGAAACTATCATATCGTATATGTTTTCTAATTCTTTTAAAATACTATCTTTTATTCCATCTGTATTTCCATATATCATTTATCTTGTCACCTCGTATTCTTACTATTATTCTTGACAATTTTCATTTAATTTTATACTATAAATACAATATTGTAAACAAGACTGGCTATTTTCTAAGGAGGCTAACATGGAAGATAAAAACAGAAATATTTTACTTAGTGAAGAACAAATAAAAGCTGAGATAAGTAAAGTTGGGGAAATATTAACTAATGATTATAAAGACAAAAATCTTTATGTCTTATCCTTATTAAGAGGAAGTTTTATATTTGCAGCAGATTTAGTTAGAGCAATTGATACTAAAACTCAAATAGGTTTTATGACAACATCTAGCTACGGTGCTTCAGAAGAAAGTTCTGGTACTATAAAAATAATAAACGATATACCAGACAATATTGAAGGATTAGATGTTCTTATAGTTGATGATATTATGGATACAGGTTACACTATGGAATTTATAGTAAACCACGTTAAAAAACTTGGAGCAAAATCAGTTAAAACTTGTACACTTTTAGATAAACCTTCTAGAAGAAAAGTTGACTTAACTCCTGATTATTGCTGTTTTACTATTGAAGATTTATTCGTTGTTGGATATGGATTAAACTATGGAGATTATTATAGAAATGTTCCTTACATATTTAACTGGGAAAAATAAGAGTATTAAAAAATAGCACTTCTAAATTTTAGACTTGCTATTTTTTTATTTATTTTCTAAAACCCCTGTACCTAAAATTGTTTGAGGAATTTCTCCAACTATTATAGTCTCACTTACAGGAATATCATTTATAATTTCCAATTCACGACTTTCAAAAGGCAATATTATTTGCATAGTAGTTTTTACTTTCATATATATTTTAAGCCTTGTTTGATTTATTCCAGCCGATTCAAATACTGATTCATAAGTAACTTCAACTCTTCCTATAGGTCTCATCTTAACTATAATATCTGGCCCTAAATAAGTTAAAATTGAACTTTTACTAACATAACCTAAAGGAATTTTAAACCCAACCTTCCCCATATCAGTTAATTTTTCTTGGCTTACCAATGAAATTTTTGTAGCTAATGTATTTAATTTTACTGTATCTGCTTTTACCATAACTATTTTATCATTAGAATCCTTTTCCACTGTAACTAAATCACTGTTTTGAAATTCTTCATCATATATATCTTCTATATTAGTATTTATTATGTCTAGTGTTCTAGCTCTCATCTCTGAATCTGCAACAAGAATAATAGCTGGTGTTAGAGTTTTATCCATATAATAAAAAATAAACCCAAACATAGATATTATTAATATTATAAAGAGCTTTACCTTTAATTTTTTTAACTTTTTTTTCTTATTTCTAGGTACTCTATTATACACAACTCACCTCCTTACACTTATAATAAACACAATTTTGTTATGTAAAATTTTATTTACTCATATAATTATTATGCTATAATAGTATATATTATTATATATGGTTATTTTTTATATTTTTGTTATTAAGGGTATTTGTTGCAAAACAAAACTTAGGAGGAATTATGTCTGAAAAAAATAGTACTTTTATAAAGAAAGAGACCAAATTAAAAGGAATATTCAAAAAAATTCTTTTAATATTTTCCATTACTATTATTATTTTAATCACATCTATTAGTGGCTATGCTTTTGCAGTAATTAAAAGCGCACCATCCCTTGATGTAGATACTATTTTAGAACCTACTGAAACAACAACTTTATATGATGATGAAGGAAACTTTGTAACTAACTATGTAACAACAAGCCAGCGTTATGTTGTTGATTCTTCTGAAATTCCTGATAATCTTAAAAACGCTTACGTTTCTATAGAAGATGAAAGATTTTATGAACATAAAGGAATTGATGTAAAAAGAATATTAGGTGCTGTAGTTAATAATATAAAAATTAAGCTACAAGGTAAATCAACATTTCACGGTGGTTCTACTTTAACTCAACAGTTAATAAAAAATACACTTTTAACTGATGAAAGTACAATTACAAGAAAAATTAAAGAAGCCTATCTTGCTCTAGGTCTTGAACGTGAGCTAGGTAAAGATGAAATCTTAACTACCTATTTAAATACAATTCCTTTAGGTGGTTATGTCTATGGTGTACAAGCAGCCTCTATTAGATTTTTTAGTAAAAATGTATCTGATTTAAATCTTATAGAATGTGCCTATATTGCTGGTATCACTCAAGCTCCTTCAACTTATGATGCTTTATCTTCTACAAACCAAGAAGATCCTAGTCGCTATATAAAAAGAACTAAAACCGTTTTAGTTAAAATGTTAGAGCTTGGGTATATAAGTGAAGATGAATACAATCAAGGAATATCTGATTTAGATAATGGACTACTTGAATTTACTCCAAGTACTGTTAACAACGAAATGCAGTACGAATGGTTTACAAGGCCTGCTGTTGACCAAGTAAAATGTGATCTTATGGAAACTTTAAAATATACTGAAGATGAGGCAAAAAAACTTATTGCAAATGGAGGCTTAAAAATATATACAACTATGGATACTTCACTTCAAGATAATGTTCAAGAAATTTTAGATACTTCTTCAAATTATACAGGTGCTTTTAGAGGCGGAGTTGAAACTGTAGATGAAAATGGAATACCAAAACTTCAAGCAGCAGCCTCTATAATGAATTATAGAACTGGTGAGGTTAAAGCTTTAATTGGTGGCCGTGGAAATCAACCCCAACTATCTTTAAATAGGGCTTATGGCACCTTAGAATCCATAGGTTCTACTACTAAGCCACTTACAGTTTATGCTCCTGCAATTGATCTTAAAATATTAGGAGCTGGTAGTATTATGAGTGATTCACCTTTAAGTTCTGATGAACTAAGGAAATCTGGTTATACATCTCAACCTCAAAATGAAAGTAGAAGTTATAGCGGTAATATGACAGTTAGACATGCTTTAAAGGTTTCTAGTAACTTAATAGCAATAAAAAGTGCTTTAAGAGTTGGGGTTAATAATGCTATAACCTACGGTGAAAAGTTTGGATTAGTTTATGGTGAAAATTCAAAAACTGTTCCAACAGTAGCTCTTGGACAATTTCATAATGCCCAAAGCGATCCAGATGGTAGTAATGTATTTAACTTAGCTGCTGCCTATGGAACTTTTGGAAATGATGGTGTTAAAACTGATCCTATTCTTTATACTAAGGTTTTAGATAGAAATGGTAATGTGTTAATAGACAATACTGCAAAAACAACTCAAGTTGTTTCAGCTGAAACTGCATATATTCTTTATGATATGTTAAAAGAACCTTTAACTTACTCAGCACAAGGTGCTAAAGTTGCCAATATTCCTACTTCAGGTAAAACTGGAACTACAACAGGCAATAAGGATTACTGGTTTGCAGGTCTTACTCCTTATTACTCCGCAGCTGTTTGGATTGGTTATGACGACCAATATAATACTAGCATGAATGGTGGGGCTGGAAGAGTTGCTGCACCTCTTTGGGGAAAAATAATGAATGTAGCTCATGAAGGATTATCTTATAAAGAAATAACAGGGCCAAATAGTACAGTCTCTGTTACAGTTTGTAATGAAAGTGGATTACTTCCTACATCCACATGTCTTCCAAATGTTCATAGCGAAGTTTTTTCATCTGGAACTGAACCTACAACTTACTGTACAGGCAATCACGATTAAAATATAAACTATAATAAATCTTAATTTTAAAATATTAAATAACAAAAGGAAATATATATAAAACAAAAAGGGACCTATCAAAAATCAAATTATCAATATTATATAGTCATTTATAACTTAAGTTAAGACTATATGATATCTAAATAACAAATTATTTTGATACAGTCCCTTTTTATATTTTTAAACTTTAGTTTATAGGTTTCTCTCAAATGCTACACTTTTGGCTATAGATAAATCTTCTTTATTTATGGTTGTTTTATATATTTTAGGACAACCATTTTCTATCCATTTATTCATATACTTTGAATTTGCTTTATAAGTATAATAAAAATTTTCATCGTACTCATCTGAAAACTCTAAAAAAGTATTTAAACTTTTACTATCTATTTTTAAATGTTCCTTAGGAAAATTATTTAAAAGGGGTAGCAAAAATTTCATAGGAATATTATATAGGGATTCTTTCTTTATAAATCTGCTTTCCATAAGGATCCTTTTAATCATTTTATTTTCTTTTATGTACTCATCTATTTTAGCTTTAAATACTATATTTCCTCTTTTATCATTTTCTAAAAAAATATATATCATTGTAACCTCTCTAACTTGCTTCTCTTTCTAAAAATATTAAATACTATCTAGCAATGTTTTATAAATATCCTCACCACATAACCTCTTTATTAAGTATAAACAGCCTAATGTTATATCCTCTTTTCCATTAAATAATATTATCTTTCCATTGTCTATTATATTTTTATCACTTAATATTGAAGATGATAAATACTTTTTAAATTCATCTTGATGTTCTTTTGGAAGTGATACCATAAGTCCACTTAAAAGATTAGTTAAAATTAGAGGAATTACCCCCTCATTACAGGCTAAAACTATTTCACAGTTATCTACAATTTCATGTATATTACTAAAAATAGCTTCATCTTTAAATACTTCTATATTCTTTGTAGAAGGTATTATAAGAACCTGAAAATCACTTTTAAATTCTCTAGTAATTTTTTCTTTAACGTTAAAAGTTATAATTCCTAATTTATCCTCTATTTTATCCTTAACTCCTAATGTTGTAATTGAAAATATCTCATTACTTAGTATTTCATTTATACTCTTAAAAAGCTTTAAAATAGTTGTAACATCTCTAGGATTTACTCCTTCATATAGCATAAGTCCTATTTTTCTAGTCCTTAAAACATTTTTAGATAAGAAATTCTTCTTAGATAACCTATATACACTTTCAATTTTATTTTTACTTACAAATTTAAATCCTTCATCCTCGATAAATTCTTTATATGTATCATCTCTTAAATTTTCTAATATATATTCTCCACCAAACTCCTGAAAAAAATAATCTAAAAGAAGGTTTAATGCCTCTCTTCCATAACCTTTTCTTCTAAAACCATTCTCTATCCTTATATTTAATCTTGCAGTTTTTGTTGGAGTATCATAACCATGAAAACCGACCTCTCCAATTGGGATGTTATCATGAGTATATACAAGGCAGTAAAAATTTTTTCCGTCTGTAGGGTTTATGCTTCGTTTATAAAATGTTTCCCACTTATATCTTGGAAAGTCCACTACTTTTCCTATATCAGCCATAGTGTCTATATCATTCCAAAGTCTTTGTGTATAACTAAGCTCCACTAAATCAGGTTTCTTAATATATACTTTTTTTCCATCTCTTTTATAAAATATATCATTAATATTCATGTTATTACACCACTCTTTTAATTAAATTCTAAATCCTATTTATTAATTATACCAAAAAGAATAAAACAGTAAAAACTATTTAACTTGTATTAAATATTGCTTATAGTTTATTCAATACTTGAAAAACATATTATATTATTATAATATAATTAAATATACCTCTACATATAATACTTATTATATTTTTAATAATAATTAGTACGTTGTAGAACTAATATAAAGGGGGATACCCATGCAAATCGGAGAAAAACTAAAAAGGCTAAGAGTTGAAAAGCAACTTACACAAGAAGAACTAGCTAATAGATGTGAGCTTTCAAAAGGATTTATATCACAATTAGAAAATGATCTTACTTCTCCTTCTATAGCTACATTAATAGATATTTTAGATATACTAGGAACAAATCTTAATGAGTTTTTTAGCGAAGATGCTAATGAAAAAATCGTATTTTCACAAAATGATATGTTTGAAACTGAAAATACTGAACTTAAATATAAACTTATGTGGCTTGTTCCTAATGCTCAAAAAAACCAAATGGAACCAATAATGATAAATATAGAACCAGGCGGCAGTTATATATTAGAAGAACCTCATGAAGGTGAAGAATTTGGGTATGTTTTAAGCGGCTCTATTTATCTTCATCTAGGTGATAAAAAAACAAAGGTTAAAAAAGGAGAAAGTTTTTATTTTAAACCTAAAGCAAATCATTACATAGAAAACTGTGGGAAAATTAATGCTAAAGTTATTTGGATAAGTACTCCACCTTCTTTTTAAATATAAGCGTACCCTAACATTTTAGGTACGCTTATATCTTTATTCATAAGTATTTGGAAACCACAGCTCTATTTCTCTTTTAGCACTTTCTTTAGAATCTGACGCATGAACAGTATTTTCTGTTTTACTTATTGCAAATCTTCTTCTTATTGTTGATATTGAATCATTTTCACAATTAACTGAACCATTTATAGCCCTTATCTTAGAAATTGCACTTTCCCCTTCTAAAACTACTGCTACTAAGTTTCCTCTCGTTATATAACTTATTAAAGAATCAAAAAACTCTTTTCCTCTATGTTCTTTATAATGTAATTTAGCAAACTCTTTGGATATTTTGTCCATCCTCATATGTTTTACTGTTAAATCTTCCTTCTCATAAGCTTCTAAAACTTTTCCTATTAAATTTCTTTCAACAGCATCTGGCTTAATTAACACTAAACTCTTTTCAATTCCCATAACACCCTCCTTAATTACCATTTATAGGTATATTATACATAAAGAGTAGTCTTTTTGTAAACATTATCAGACTATATTTTTTGTTGTTTCTAAAAATATATATTGATATAATTTATTATATGTAAAGGAGGGATTTTCCTTGATAAGAAAACAATTTATAATAAAAGGTCGCGTTCAAGGAGTTGGATTTAGATTTCTATGTCAAACAACTGCTAAAACCTTAGGTGGTTTAACAGGTTTTGCCAAAAATCTAGATAATGGCGATGTTTTAGTAGAGGTTCAAGGCCCATACAACAAATTAATTGAATTTCGCTATCTCATATGCAAAGGAAATGGTTTTTGTAAAGTAACTAATATTTCTGAAACAGAACTCTCACTACTTTCTAAAGAAAAAAAATTCTCTATACACTAATTATTCAAAACTAAGTAGGCATTGCATTGATAAAGATTATCTCCGAAAACTAATCATTTTAATAATCTAGTTAATTTTATGTGATTTTCTTCTAATGCAATCCTTTTTATAATTAATATTTAAATATTTTTCTTTTCCTTAACATATATTAATTTTTTGTAAACTTTTTTTATTCTACACATTTTATCGCTTCCCTTAATTCATTAATATTATTAACACAAATTAGCTAAATATGGCTATATTTAATAATTGTTGCTAAAAAATATTGATGATATAATTATATTCGGAATAAATAACTAAGATTGGAAGTGACGAAACTTGAACCTTAAATTAAAAACTATATCTGCTTTACTTGTTTTAGTAGTTAGCGCTTTCTTTATTTACCCCACATCAATTGCTTATGCCGCTACAACAAGTAGTTCTACTCCCTCTAATACTACGGCAGTAGAATCAACTTCTGGAAATACTGCAACTGAAGCTTCAGATTCATCATCATCTGATAGTTCAAGTTCTTCTACAGAAGCTCCTAGTATTATAGGAAAATCTGCTATAGTCATAAATTACAATACTGGACAAATATTATATGCAAAGAATATTAATGCAAAAGAATATCCTGCAAGTACTACAAAAATAATGACTTCTATTTTATTTGCGGAAAATAAGAACCCCAATGATACTATTACATATACTAAGTCTGCCTCAGAACAACCGGCAAACTCACTGTTAGTAAATTATAACTTACTTAATGTTGGTGATACTATGCAAGCTAGTGAAGTTATGAAAGCTATGTTTTTAATATCTGCTAATGATTGTGCTTATATGGAAGCTGATGCTGTTGCTGGAAATAAGAATGCTTTTGCTGATTTAATGAATGCTGAAGTTAAAAAACTTGGACTAACAGGAACTCACTTTACTAATCCTAATGGGTTGTTTAATGTAGATAATTATTCAACAGCCTATGATATGTCTGTAATTGTTAGAAAAGCTTTTTCAATTCCTTGGATTAGAGAAGCTATGGGAACAAAAAGTGCTTTAATAACTGCAAGTACAGGCAAAAGTGTAACTTTAACTAGCGATAATAAAAACTTAGGTATAGATGGTTGTATAGGTGGAAAAACTGGATATTTACCTGGACACGGTAGAGATCTAGTAAATGTTTATGATAGAAATGGTGAAATACTTATAGGTGTTATTTATAATGACATATGGGGTAAAAATGATACTGATGTATTTAATGATATGAAAAAAATAATAAATTATGCTTATAGTGAAAAACAAACATTATATAAAGCTAAAGGAACAGTTATTGAAAATGATCCAGTATCATATAAATTATTTGGTTTCTTTGGACCTACAGAAACTATAAATGTTCCTCTTACATTAGATGAAAATATTTATTATTATGCTATTCCACTTAATGAAAAAGACTTTACAATAACAGCAGATACAAATTCTACTAATGCTTGGGCACTTTCAAAAGATCCAACTTTTGCAAAAGTCTTAGTTTCAGATGGAAGACAATATAAAGAAACATATGCTGCTACAGCCAATATAACACTATGGCAAATAATAGCTGCTAATCTTGCTATCTATATAATTACAGCTATTGTAGCAATTATTATTATTCTTATAATTCTAGCACTTATAATCAGAGCTATAAATAAGTCAAGAAGAAGAAGAAAAAAAGGTAAAAAATAATATTTAAAAAGGTAGGCTTAAATAAGCCTACCTTTTTCTTTTTAATTTTATTAATTTCTTATCTTTATTAATCAATTAAATTTTTCTTGTATTTTTAAAATAAAATTCTAGCTATAAGGCTTTTATATACCTTAAGTCTATAAATTGAAATAGCTGTAATTCCCTTTAATACACTACTAATAGCAAAACTTAACCATATACCATTTAACCCGAAATAATTAATAAAAACTAAAGCTATTGGTATTCTAGCTGTTGTAAATATTATACTTATAATAGCTGGTATTTTAGGTTTTCCCATACCAGTAAATACTCCGTTTGATACCATTTCTATCATGCTAAAGAACTGTGAAAGTCCTAATATCTTTAAGTAATTGCTAGCCATAATAACTGTACTATTATTATTTACAAAAGCTCTTGCCAGCTCTTTAGAAAACATTATAAATACTATAGTTACCCCTATAGAATATATAGTACCAATTTTTAATGTTGTTTTATAACCATCATTAACTCTTCCATACTCTCTAGCTCCAAAGTTTTGCCCTGTAAAGCCAGAAATGGCACCATTTAATCCTCCTATAACCATATAAGATACTGATTCAATTTGAAGACCTATTTTTTGAGCTGCAATAGCATTATCTCCAAATCCTGCAATAATCCTTGCAATAACTATATTTACTAAAGTAAATATTATTCTTTGAGTTGCCATAGGAAATCCTAATTTTATAATTTCAATGCCTTTTTTATAGTTTAATCCTATAGAATATCTAAACTTAATAATATCCAAGCACTTAATATTAAATAAAATAAACATAATTAAATTAGCACTTAAAGTAGCTATTGCTGCTCCTAAGACACCGAAGTTAAAAACATATATAAGTATAGGATCTAGGACCATGTTTATTCCTATGCCTATAACACTTATCTTAAATGCTATCTTATTATTTCCAAAACTATTTAAAATTCTTATATATAAAGTATTAAAAAATGATAAAAATAACATAGGTGCACATATAACAAGATAAATATATGAATCTCTTTGAATCTTGATGTTTCCTAAATTAAGAAATCCTATAAAATAAGTTCCTAAAAAAATTAATGCTAGTAAATATGCTACCCCTATAATTAGATTAATTACAAGACCTATATTTATGTATTCTTTAACACTTTTATCTTCTTTTTTGCCAATTGAATGAGCTACCTTAATACCAGTTCCAATTACTACAATTGAATTTATAGCATATCCAAGGCCAGTAAAGAAACTTGATGAACCTACAACTGTTATTGCATAACTTCCAAGGGCACCAACCCATAACATATCTATTAATCCATATAAAAATTGAAGAAGTGAACTTCCCATTATAGGAACTGCAAGATTTGTTATTACCTTTAAAACATCTCCCTTTGTTAAATCCACTTTTTTCATAAACTACCCCTAAATTAAAATCATAAAATATAGTATATCATATATATTGATATCTACCTATATTTGTTTTATGCAAATAACTATCTATTCATATATATTTAATATACACTAAATACTGCCATTAAATATAGCTTAATTAAATAATCTATGTGCTACTTGTCACTATTATTTCTCATGACATATACAATCTGTAGTTTGATTTATAACAGACATATAAAATAGCACAGATTGATTGGCTCTTTTATAATCTAATCTATAATGACTCCATGTTCCTTCTTTTCTAGCTTTAACTAATCCAGATTCCATAAGAACTTTCATGTGATGTGATAAAGTTGGTTGCTTAAAATCAAAGTGATTTAATAATTCATAAGCACATTTTTCCCCACCAGATAACAAATCTATTATTTTTAGTCTATTATTATCACTCAAAGCTTTAAATATCTTTGAATTCACCTCATATTTATCCATTCATCTCCCACCTTAACTAATTTATAAAATCTAATTCCCAATTATAATAACCAGTTTTTTCATTTTTAACATATCTTAAGTATGCAGCAAAGGTAGTGCATTTTTTACTTCTAAGGTTTCTAAAACCGACCCTTCCTTTTTCTAGAAGAATTTTTACCATATCAGCTGATACTTCTTTTCCTAATGATTTTATGAATTTATCATCTTTCCAAATAGTATATTTGCAACCATTTTTCCAGTTTATACACCCAAAGTTTTTCTCATTTTCTATTATGTCATTTCCACACACAGGGCACTTTCCTATAATCTTAGCATCTTTTGGCGTGTTTACCTTAAATTTATATAAAAGAGAAGTATCATTTTTTATCTTTTCAACAGAACTTCTTGTAAAATTACATATAAGACTTAGAAAATCTTCTTTATTAAATTTTCCTTTTTCTATATCCGCTAAAGTTTTTTCAAGACGACCTGTATACTCTAGGTCTAAAAGTTCCTTAACTGGGAAAATCTCAACAATAGTACGTCCAAGATCTGTGCATATTAAACTTTTTCCCTTTGATTTTATATATCCTATATCATTTAATCTCTTTATAGTTTCTGCTCGTGTTGCAGGAGTTCCTATGCTAAAACCACTAAGTATAGCTTTCATCATTTCTTCTGATGCCTCTTGATTATCTATATTATCATCATTGTCCTCATCTTCTCCCCTATTAGATTTACCTTTAAAACTTCTACCACAAGTCTCCATAACTCTTAGAAGAGTTTTTTCTGTATGATGCTTTGGTGGTTTTTTAGTAACTTTACTTACCTTTCCATCTGTTACATCTAAACTTTCATCTACCTTTACTAAAGGAAGTATTGTATCTTTAGTTTCTATTTTTTCAACTTTTCTCCAACCTTCAACAAGTTGAACTCTTCCCTTTGCCCTAAATTCACCTTTTGCTTTTTCCTCATTAACTTTAATAACTATTTTTGTTTCCTCAAACTCAGCTATAGGCATAAATTGCATTATAAATCTATTTTTAACTGCTTCATAAACTGCTTTTTCATCTGCTGATAAACTTGTAGGCTTAACATATGTAGGTGTTATGGCACTATGACTTTCTACCTTTGAATTATCAAAAACTCTTTTTGATTTTACAAATTTAATTTCATTTTCATAAGAAAGCCCTACCTTTATTTTTTCTAAAACATTTTTAGCTCTATCTACTAAACTTTCCTCAAGGGCAATACTCCCTGTTCTAGGATAGGTTATAAACTTCTTTTCATAAAGACTTTGAGCTACTTTTAATACCTTATCAGAAGTCCACCCCTTATATTTACTAGTTATATATCCTTGAAGATTAGAAAGATTAAAAAGGGGGCCTGGATATTCCTTTTTCTTTTCAACTTCTTTATTTATAACTGTTCCTACTTTTCCTTTAACAGCATTTTTAACATCCTCTAAATATTTTTTATCCTTAAACTTTTCATTTTCTTCATAATAAAGAGCCTCAAATTCTATATTGTCTTTTGTTTTAAAATTTTGAAGAAGCTTATAGTAACTTGTTTCTTTAAAATTTTCTATTTCTTTATCTCTATCATAGATAATCTTTAAGGTTGGAAGTAATACTCTTCCTATATTTATTATCTTGTTTTCTTCAAAACCATAACGAAGAGTTGCAACAGATGTTAAATTTATTCCAATAATCCAATCTGCTACTTGCCTTCCTATTCCAGCATCTTGAAGTGGTTTCATCTCACTATTTAATTTTAAATTCTCTATTCCCTTTCTTACTTCATTTTCAGTCCACTCATTAAGTAAAATTCTATATATTGGCTTTTTAACATCTAAATAAATAAAAAGTTCATCTGAAATAACTTGCCCTTCTCTATCATAATCTGTAGCTGAAATTATAGATTCTACATCTTCTCTATCTATAAGGGACTTTATTATGTTTAATTGCTTTAAGGCACCCTTATCAGATTCATTTCTTTTAATAGGGTCTTGTTTTACCTTGTACCTAAACTCGCTAGGTATAAAAGGAAATTTCTCCACTTTCCATGATTTCATACTCTCATCATAATCTTTAGCATCTAAAAGTTGAAGAAGATGACCAAAAGCCCAAGTTATTAAATAATGTTCTCCTTCAAAATAACCATCCCTTCTAGTTTTTATTTTAAAAGAATCAGCAATATTTTTTGCTACTGATGGTTTCTCTGCTATTATAACTCTTTTCAATATATCAACTCCTAAAAGAATAAACTCACAGTTTTAATTTTGCTGTGAGTTTACTTTTTTTATATATTTAATTATAATACATTTTTTAAATTCTTAATACAAATTATTTTTATTTAATATAATGGTTATCTTAGACATAAATACTGTGTTAAATTTAGTATATAAATCTACATTTCATTTAATATCCAAACAAAACAACTTAAAACACTAGCATAACTTAACCAAAGGACATATGGAACCATAAGCCACCCTGCTATTTTATCTACTTTAAAAAACTTTTTAGTAGTTATAATAACTAATATTAATAAAATAACCGCTACTATAAAAGCTACCCCATATAGTCTAAAATTAAAAAATATAAAAGACCATAAAAAGTTTAAAATAAGTTGAATATAAAATAAAGTTAATGAACTATAGGTCTTTTTCCCAAGCTTACTAATCTGTAATACTCTATAAAAAGCAATTGCCATTAATATATAAAGAATATTCCACACTATTGGGAACACAAATCCTTGTGGAAAAAACCATGTCTTATTTAAGGTTTCATAAATAGGCACATAGGGTCTTATAAACAATCCAACAACAAAACCTCCACCA
Source organism: uncultured Sarcina sp. (assembly GCA_963559995.1). Classification (GTDB taxonomy): domain Bacteria; phylum Bacillota; class Clostridia; order Clostridiales; family Clostridiaceae; genus Sarcina. Next base: position 21,888 of record CAUWNL010000014.1, on the reverse strand, counting down.
AGTGTTATAAGTAAACTTATAATTAGATCACCTAAATTAAACTTTCTGTTAACCTTAAAAATATTCATAAATGCACCTCCAAAACATTATACGTTTTAAAGAGCATACTTATGTTACTTATTTATAACTACTAGAAATTATACGCTATTTAATTATAATCTATATCTAAGCCCTATATTATAATATAAATATATTCCCTTTATCTCTCCTCCTTATAGCTATTTATAACTTAAAGCATGATTAATTATTTCTAAGTTATGAACTATGATAACTTTCTAAATGTTCTTTAAATCTTAAACTTTCTCTAACAAATTTAAGTTCACTATCCCTTCTTATATAATTTATGAACTTAGGATATAAATCAACAGCTTTTATTAAATCATCTATTGCGCTTTCTAAATCATTTTTTATAGCTTTAAAACAGCTTCTATTATAGAACAAAAACTCACAGTCTGGATTAAATTTAATACCCTTTGAAAGTACACTTATTGCTTCATCTATTTTCCCTTCATCCTTATAAATTATTGCTAAATTTAAAAAGCTATATGGATATCCTAAATTCTTTTCTATAGCTTTTTCATAATAGAGCTTTGACTTATCTAAAACATTTAATTTTTTGTAAATAACAGCCATATTAAATAAAGCCATATAATGATTAGGATCAATTTCTAAAGCCTTTGAAAATCTTCTATAGGCTTTATCTAATATGTTTAATTCTTCATAAATAGACCCAACATTTATGTAGGCCCAAAAATCTTTATCTCGTATTTCTAGTAGGGCTTCATACTTAGTTATAGCCTCTTCCTTTTCTCCTATTATGTCTAAATCATTAGCTAAATAAAAGAGAGCTCTATCATAAATTGGGTTTATTTCTAAAGCCCTTTTATAATGTTCTATAGCCCTTACAAACTCTTCTCTTTCATCATATATAACACCTAAACCATAATGAGCTCTTGCATCAAATTCATTTATCTCTAGTGCTTCTTTATATTTTTCTTCAGCCTTCTCATTTTCCCCCATTTCATCTAAAACTAAGGCTATACTTATTATTAAATCTAAATCCTTAATGTTATCTAAAAGCTCCTCTGCCCTTAAATAATAATTTAAACATTTTATCATATTTCCTTCATCGTATGATTTATCACCTTTTTTTATATAATTGTTTATTAAATATTCTTTATCCATTTAAAAACCTACTTTTCCTTAAATTCATCTATATAACTATCAAATTTATATTTCCAAAAAATATAGTCCCCAAAACTTTTCTTTTCAACATAACTTAAAAAATAATCTAAAGCTTCCCTCTTCTCAAGTCCTTTCATAAGATGTCTAGGGTACATGACTACTTTTTTGTAATTATTTTTAGGGTCTATTATTTTTATAGAATAATCTTTTTGCACAAATAAATCTTTACACCTTATATCTAATCTTGTAAAGTTTAATTTCTCAAACTCCTTAAGCATATCATACAATTCTTCACAAATCTTATCATTTATATTATTAGTAACTAGATATTTATCTAACCTTATACCATCTACATACTCTCTTATAATATATTTAGGCCCTGACTCATATATTTTAGGAAAAAATCTAGATCTATTCACTCTCTTTAATATATAACTTTCATCTTCCCAGGCTGTAATCTTCCTAAAAATTTTAACTATTTTCTTGTTAGATAACATGAAAATAATTCCATTATGCCCTTGTCCTATGTACTTTGCACTTCTTAACTCTCGTTCTAAAGATTTTGGTATATCAAGGCTATAATCAAAATTTTTACTCATAAATTCTCTTTCAATATTGCTTATTAATACTATTTATATTTTTATAAATTAAAAAAATTACTACATTACAAAAATTGTAAATAGTAATTTTTTTAATTAATTTTAGCAGACTATATCAGTATACCTAAAGAATTATAAATATTCTATCCCCTTTTCTAATTCCTACTAATATTATCTAATAATTATTTCCATATAAAACATCATAAACTTGTTTAAATACATCTACCTTTTTAACATATTGATCTGTTTCACCAAAAGGTATATAACTTAAATTCCCATCTTTAGAATAATCCCCACTGTTAAGCCATGAATCAACATTACCACGGCCAGCATTATAAGCTGCAATTACTAAATCCCAATTTCCATACTGTTGATATAAATCTTCTAAGTACCAACATCCAAATTCTATACTAGTTTTTGGATCTTTTAACATACTAGCATCATAATTATCTATTCCTATTTTCTGTGCAATCCACTCTCCTGTACTATTGGTTATCTGCATAAGACCAATAGCTCCGGCGTCTGATTGAGCATCTGGGTTAAAGTTACTTTCAGTTTTTATTACAGCATAAACTAAATTTGGGCTTAAATCATATTCTGCGCTATATTGTTCTACATAGCTTAAATATTGTCTAGGAAATACTACGTTTTTTAAAACAACTGTACTTCCTAAAAAAATTAAATATATAGCTAATACAATTACTATTAAGCGCGTTAAAAATCTCCTCATTAAAATCTCCTATTTCTCATATAACTTTAAAAGTTCTATTAAGTCGTCTACTTGCTCTTTAGTTTTGTTTAAGTTTCCGCTATTATCTATTATAAAATTTGCATATTCTTTTTTTCTATCTAAACTAAGCTGAGAATTTATTCTATTTATTGCTTCACTTTGAGTTAAATTATCTCTAAATCTCATTCTTTGTATTTGTGCTGCTTGACTTAACCATACTAAAATTATCATATCCATTTCTTTATCCATTTTGTTTTCTATAATAGTTGCACCATCTAATATAGCAAGTCTTTTGCCTTGTTTTTCAAGATTATTAAATCTTTCTTCTATTTTTCGTTTTATATAAGGCATTATTATGTTTTCATATTTTACTCTTTCACCTTGAAATCTAAATATATGATTACCAAATTCTCGTCTTCTAAATTCACCTCGCCAATCAAAAAAATTGCTTCCAAATTCAGCTTTTACCTTAACTAATATCTCTGGATATTTAACTAATACTTCCCTTGAAATATTATCAGCATCTATTATACTAAATCCAGCATCCTTTAGCAATTTTGATATAGTACTTTTCCCTGAACATATTCCTCCTGTAAGTCCTATTTTTATCATTTTAGCCATTACCCCCTCTATTTTGCGTCGTACCAAGTATCTCCTATATTTATGTCAACTTCTAAAGGAACACTTAATGATAATACTTTTTCCATCTCTATTTTTAATAAATTTTTTATAACTTCAATTTCATCCTTTGGAACATTTAATATAAGCTCATCATGAACTTGTAAGATAATTCTACTTTTTAAACTCTTTTCCCTTATCTTATTATAAACATTAACCATAGCAAGCTTTATAATATCCGCAGCACTTCCTTGTATAGGTGCGTTCATAGCCAATCTTTCTCCTAAGGCTTTTACTATTTTGTTGCTAGAATTAATTTCTGGTATAAATCTTCTTCTATTTAACATAGTTTTCACACTACCATCTTTTTTAGCAGTTTCTATTATATCACTTATATACTCTTTAATTTTAGGATATCTTTCAAAGTATATGTCCATGTACTCTTTAGCTTCTTTTCTTGTTATATTTAAATCTTGAGCTAAACTAAAGTCCCCTATGCCATAAACTATCCCAAAATTAACCGCCTTAGCTCTACTTCTCATAAGACTTGTAACCTCACTATCATCTACTTTAAACACTTCAGCTGCTGTTCTTGTATGAATATCTGAATGATGTTTAAATCCATCTATCATATTTTCATCCTTAGATATATGAGCTAGTACTCTAAGTTCTATTTGAGAGTAATCAGCAGAGATTAAAACATCATCTTTTTCTCTTGGTATAAACACCTTTCTTATCTCCCTACCCATTTCATATTTTATAGGAATATTTTGAAGGTTTGGCTCAGTTGATGATAATCTTCCCGTTGATGTTACTGTTTGATTAAAACTAGAGTGTATACACCCATCTGTATCTATAACATTTTTTAATCCTTCAACATAGGTTGAATATATCTTAGTTAACTGTCTATAATATGTTATCTTCTCTATTATAGGATGCTTATCCTTTAACTTTTCTAAAACATCTGCATTAGTTGAGTATCCTGTTTTTGTTTTCTTTATAATTGGAAGATCTAATTTTTCAAACAGTATTTTTCCAAGTTGTTTTGGAGAATTTATGTTAAATTCCTCTTCTGAAATACTATAAATTTCCTCTTGAGTTTTATCTATCTCTCTCTTAAATTTTATAGACAATTCATCTAACATATCCTTGTTTACCTTAAATCCTATTATCTCCATATGAGATAATACATTAGCTAAGGGAAGTTCTAAATCATACATAAGGCTGTCCATTGATGCTTCCTTTATTTTTTTCTTTAAAACCTCTGTCAATCTCTCCATAAAACTAATATATACTACATCCTTATTTTCTTCTGTTATATTTGGATACTCACCTAAATATTTATTTATTAAATCAATTAAAGGATATTGTCCTTTTGAAGAATCTATAAGATAAGCTGCAATTTCTGTATCAAATTCTATGCCATTAAATTCTATGTTAAGCTTTCTTAGGGCCGTAATTGCATTTTTTACACTATAACTACTCTTTTTTATATCCCCTCTTGAAAATAAATCTCTTAATATTTCTATGCTACTTTCATCTCCTAATAACTCTTTTATATCTAAAATATAATTTTTGTTGTCATAAGCTACAAATACTTTTTCTATTTCTATAGTTGAATATCTTTCTATATTCTTTAAACTAAAGATTAAATATATATTATTTTGTATACTTTTATAAAACTCCTTTAATTCGTCTAAAGTTTTTATATAAGTATAATTTATATTTATCTCTTTTGTTTCTTCTTCATTATTTTCTAAGCCATCTATTTTACTTATTAATGTTTTCATACCTAGATTTATAAATAGATTTTTTAATCCTATTCTATCAAAATTTTCATGGGATTTTATACTTTCTAAATCAAATTCTATGGGTACATCTGTTTTTATAGTTGCTAACTCCTTTGAAAATATTGCTTGTTCTCTATACTCCGTAAGATTTTCTTTTAATTTTTTTCCGCTTATTTCATCTACGTGATTTAAAACTTCCTCAATACTTCCATAAGTTTTTATAAGTTTAAAAGCAGTTTTTTCTCCGACTCCTGGAACTCCTGGTATGTTATCTGATTTATCTCCCATAAGACCTTTAACATCTATAAATTGAATTGGAGTAACTTCAAATTCACTAACCATTCTATCATAGTCATAAACTTCTTTTTCAGTGACACCTTTTTTAGTGATACAAACCTTTATATTTTTATCAGCAAGCTGAAGTGTATCTTTATCTCCGCTAACTATATAAACTTCAATTCCTTCACTTTGAGCATATTTAGCTAAGGTACCTATAATATCATCTGCCTCAAATCCATCTATTTCATATATATTTATAGAAAGAAGATTTAACATTTCTTTTACAAGAGGAAACTGACTTGCAAGTTCATCTGGCATTTTTTTTCTTCCTGCTTTATAATCATCATATTTTTCATGTCTAAAAGTAGGTGCCTTCCTATCAAATGTTGCTACTATATAATCTGGATTTATATCCTCTTTCATTTTAAAAAGCATGTTAGTAAATCCATATATGGCATTTGTATAAACCCCTTCCTTATTGCTTAATAGGGGTAATGCATAATACGCTCTATTTAATAAACTATTACTATCTAATATAAGTAATTTTTTCATATTTGTCCTCCAAAATAATTATAATTAGTATTTAACTATTCTTTCCCTATGGATAAAATATATTATATTACTAAAATAATTTAATATATTAATACTATATATTAAAATTCAATAATTTCAAAATTTTAATATATAATCTTACCCATTTTTTAAATTTTACAATAAAATATACTATATATAAATGTTTACTGGTGATTTACTTATGAATAATTTAGATTTTAGAAAAAATCTTAGTAAAACAACTATAACATATTTGAAAAAAAATTTATTATTTTTAGGAGAAGGTATTTCAAGAATAGTTTTTGCTCTTAATGATTATTTAGTTCTAAAAGTTGCTAAGAGCTTTGATGGGGCTATGCAAAATTTTATTGAAAACTATGTATACACTAAATGTCCCAATAATCTTAAAAAATATCTTTGCCCTGTTATTTTCTGCAATAAAAAATACCTAATAATGCTTCGTACAATTCCTTATTTAAACATATATAATGAAAATTTTATTAATATTTCTAATTTAAGAGATGAACCTACTGCTGAAAATGATATTTTATTATTAGCTAATAACTTTGATCTTTTCAAAGATGATTTAACAAAAATCTCTTCTTGGGGAATATTAAATAATGAATACTACTTAATAGATTATGGTTGCAATAACCCTTTCTCAGATGAGTTTTATAAGAATTTAATGATAAATAATCCTTAAATATTTGTTCTTATGAGATAACTCTATTATAATTAAATATGATTGTATTTTAAGATAATTTTTATTTTAGATGAGACAAATAATTTTAATCTTTCTAAAATTAAGTACTTAAAGTAGAAGCAAAATTTAAAATATATATTTTAAGAAGGTGAAAATAATGAATAAAGAAAATTTATTAAAAAAGTACGCAAGGCTTGCAATCTATCAAGGTGTTAACGTACAAAAAGACCAAACTCTTGTAATCTCTTCTCCAATTGAGTGTGCAGAATTTACAAGAATGCTTGTTGAGGAGGCTTATCTTAAAGGAGCAAAAGAAGTAGTTGTTCAATGGAATGATGAATTAACAGGAAAATTAAAATACAAGTACTCTCCTATAGAAGTTTTTGAAAATGTTCCTGAATGGGTTAAAGAATCAAGATTGAGCTATGCTAAAGAAGGAGCATGTTTCTTAAGCATATCAGCATCAGACCCTGAACTTTTAAAAGATATCGATCCTAAAAAAATTGCCACATTTAGAAAAGCATCTAGTATAGCTTCTAGGGAGTTTAGTTCTAGACTTATGAGTAATGAAAACGCTTGGTCTATTGTATCTATTCCAACTGTTGGCTGGGCTAAAAAGGTATTCCCTAATGTTTCAGAAGAGGAGGCAGTTGAAAAGCTTTGGGATGCAATATTTAAAATAGTTAGAGTAAACTCAGCTGATCCTGTTAAAGCCTGGGAAGAACACAAAAATACTTTAAAGAAAAATATGGACTTTTTAAACTCTAAAAGATTTAAATCTCTTCACTATAAAAATTCCCTAGGAACTGATTTAGTCATAGAACTTCCTGAAAAACATCTTTGGGCAGGTGGTGCTGAATTTACTCAAGGTGGAGTTGAATTTATAGCTAATATGCCAACTGAAGAAATATTCTCTATGCCTAAAAAGACAGGTGTTAACGGTAAGGTTGTAAGTTCTATGCCACTTAACTACGGTGGAAATCTAATAAACAACTTCTCTTTAACTTTTAAAGATGGAAAGGTTATAGATTTTTCTGCTGATGAAGGTTACGAAACTTTAAAAAATCTTTTAGACACAGATGAAGGAGCAAAATACTTAGGTGAAGTTGCGCTAGTTCCTTATGATTCTCCTATTTCAAACTCAAATATTATATTCTTTAACACATTATATGATGAAAATGCTTCATGTCATTTAGCTTTTGGTAAAGCTTATTCTTTATGTATTAAAGATGGTGAAAAAATGAGTGAAGAAGAACTTCTAAAAGAAGGCGCTAACGATTCATTAACTCACGTTGATTTTATGATAGGAACAAAGGATTTACGAATCACTGGAACTACATATGATAACGAAGAAGTTAATATATTTGTTAATGGTAATTGGGCATTTTAATAATTAAAATTACTAACTAACTATAAAAAACCACAATATAGCTAAAATTATATTGTGGTCTATTTATTTTATATCTAATTTTTAGCACTATTAAAAGCTCTATCAAGCGCTTTATCATAATCCTCATTCCATTTTAGTTTAATTGTTTTATTAGAATTTAAAATAACACTATCATTAAAAAACAATCCAACTGTTTTTATGAAAGGTTCTTCTAAAGTTGTAATTTCTAAAACTTTATTATGTCTATCAACATTATTCACAAATTTATCAAAATTATATTTTAATAGTTCAACTCTATCATCAACTGTTCTTATATTATAATATTTTATAAATTTTACAAAGATATAAAATATATAATTCATAACTTCTATCTTAGAATTTTCATTTATTAAATCTTCTATAATATTACTCATTTTAGATTTCCATAGCCATGTTATGATCTTTTCTCTAAGATTATAGGCCATTATAATTCTTCGTAAGTTTATATTACCTTCATCATCAAATACACTTCCTGGCTCTACTTTATTATAATCAGGTTTTTCAAATTTATATATGTTAACTATTTTTATAGCCTCTGGCATAAATATAGCTCCTTCTTTATCGAAAACATGTATAGAATTTTCTAAAGCTTTACTTTTTGCGTGAGGGCTAACATATCCATTAGTTAATAATATAAATTTAATTTTAATCTCTTTAAAGTTATCTTTACACTTTAGATATCTTTTTTGCCAATAATCAACTGCTTCATTACAATCCTTTATATATGGGAATTTCTTAAAATTATTTATAGTTTCTTCTATATCTCCTTCTGTAAGTGAGCATTTATTAAAAGCATTTATATATCTTGTTTTAATTAAATGAACTTCTAAGACATCTTTATCCTCATCGTTCATATAAATTCCACAAATCCCTTTGTCATTTTCGCCTTTAGTTATACATTTTATAGTTTCCTCATCAGTTAACTTTCTTCCCTTAATGCTTGAATATCTAGATAAATAGAAAAATGTTAACGCATTTCTTTCACTAACTTCCATCTTATCACTATATGTATAATTCAAATAATTTTTAACTATAGTTATATAATCCATTAAAAGTTCATTATTCACATATATCACCTCACAATATTAAATTTTAATTTATAGCTTTATTCTAAAAAATGTTTATTTTTGATAACATTTAAAACTATCCCAATTTATTTTAAATATAGGTAATTATATCATAATATTATATAAATAAAAAAGCTCCGAATCGTTGATAGTTCAACGATTTTGGAAGCTTTATACGAGATAAGTCTATAAGCCGAGTTCTGTATTTGATAATCATCTATCTAGGCCTAATGTTGCCATTAGGCTCAAGCGGCATACCCGGGGACAGGACGGGCAATCCTTATATGTCCCTCTATTTAGCCTTGCTCCAGGTGGGGTTTACATAGCCATATAGTCACCTATATGCTGGTGAGCTCTTACCTCACCTTTCCACCCTTACCTAAGCTAAGTAAACTTAGGCGGTATATCTCTGTTGCACTATCCTTAAAGTCGCCTCCACTGGACGTTATCCAGCACCCTGCCCTATGGAGCTCGGACTTTCCTCTCCTAACTAAAAGTTAGCAGCGATTATCTGGCTTACTCGCAAAATTAATCTTATCATATAGTAATAAATTTTACAATATATTTTTATTAAATTTTTACTTATATTAAAAATTTTCAATAAAAATATACACCCTTATCTAAAATAATTTTAATTCTGTATATTATTAACTTTATTAATTTACAAACAATAAACATCCAATACACACTAAAATTAAACAAAGACTAAGTGGAATTCCCATTTGCATCACTAATAATATTCCTATAAGTGCTACAAAAGCTCCACATTTTATATTTCTGATCATTGGATTTCTACAATAAAAAAATCTTTTTTTGCAAAACTTTATAAAATCTTTTTTATTAGTTGGTACATTAAATTTTCTACTAAAATTGGATTTTCCATTATAATATTTTTTTGGCATATTAACCACCTAAGCATTTATAATATTATATTATATGTTAAAAATCTAATTTCTTGTGTTACTAAAGATTGAATAATTATAAATTCTATATTTATAATTAACTACTAATTATTTAATAATCCTTAAAGTCACAGTATTTTTAATGTTTTGCATATAATCATACTAACTCCTACATTTATTTAAAACTAACACTAAAATTAAATTATATCTTTTAAATAAAATTATATGGGTCTTTTGAAGCTTTTGAATAATAAAAATTAATATCTTGATTTTTATCCTTTATATTTACTTCTAAATCTTTCATTATTTCCATAAAAATTGGCCACTCCGAATTAAAATGTCCTAAATCTATTATATCTATTCCCATTTCTGTATAATCAGATACAAAGTGATAAGTTGTGTCTCCTGTTATTATAAGTTCTGCACCTAAAATTCTAGCTTTTTCAAAGAAATCCTGCCCACTACCATTTATTATGGCTACCTTTTTTATTCTATCCTTCAGGTCTCCTGTATATCTTAGATTTTTAACATCTAAACTTTTTTTAAAAGTATTTATAATTTCTTCTAAACTTACTTCCTTTTTAAGTTCTAAAAATCTTCCTATACCACATTCCTTAGCTTCACTACACTTACTAATTATTTCGCAAGTTTTATACTCTAAAATTTTTGCTATTCTATGATTAATCCCATCTTTTGCACTATCTAAATTTGTATGAGCGGAGTAAACATTTATATTTGCCCTTATAAGTTCTATTATCTTAGATCCTAAAAGAGTATTATCTGTTATAGAATTAGGTTTTCTAAATATAAGAGGATGATGGGTTAAAATTAAATCTACTTTTAAAATTTTCGCCTCTTCTATAACATCTCTTGTGCAGTCTAAAGCGACTAAAATATTTATTATATTATTTTTATCACTTCCAACCATCAATCCAACATTATCAAAATCTTCTTTTAAGTTTATTGGTGCTATTTCTTCAACATAACCTATAATATCCTTTAATATCAAGAAATCATCTCCTTAAGTTTATTTACCTTAACCTTTAAAGAACTTTTCTTCTCCCTTGCAAGGTCTGTATCTTCTTTTATATAATTTATTATATTTTCATATCTTTCTATTTTAGCGTGCAAATATGAGTCCACTAAAGAGTTCTTATTTTCTAATAAAATGGGACTTACTTCATAGAATATTTTATCTTCTATATTTATTTTTTTAGTGTTTTCATTATATTTAACCTTAAAAAGTTCATAGAACTTTCCTTCGTCAAATACTAAATCTTCATTTATTATTTCAAAATTATTATTATAAAGATATTCTCTTAAAACTTCTGGATTTTGAGCTGGTTGAAGTATTAAAAAATCATATAATTTAACTTTTTCTATATCTTTTACAATAATATCTCTTGTTAGATTTCCACCCATTCCTGCAATTATTACTCCATTTACTTCTCCAATCTTTATAGGTTGAAGCCCTGGCCCTAAAAGGCATTTGATATTTTTTGAAAGCCCTTCAAACCTTATATTAGTCTTTGCTTTTTCTATTGGCCCTTTATTTATATCACTAGCAATTGCCTTTTCACATATTTTATTTTTCACAAGATATATGGGAATATATCCATGATCTGTTCCTATATCACCTATAGATTGGCAATTTTCTACATAACTTGCTATCTTCATTAATCTTTTGCTAAGTTCCATAATATCTCACTTTCTTATAAACTCTAAAAGTAATATTTTTATTATTTCCCTAAAATATTAAAGGAAAAGCACCTTATATAAAGGTGCTAATCTAAATAATCCTTTAGCTTTTTACTTCTACTTGGATGTCTTAATTTTCTAAGTGCTTTAGCTTCTATTTGTCTAATTCTTTCTCTTGTTACATTAAATTCTTTACCAACCTCTTCAAGAGTTCGTGCTCTTCCATCATCTAATCCAAATCTTAATCTTAATACTTTTTCTTCTCTTGGAGTTAAAGTATCTAAAACATTTATAAGCTGTTCCTTAAGCATTGTAAATGCTGCAGCCTCAGCTGGTGCTGGTGCATCATCATCTGGTATAAAATCTCCAAGATGTGAATCTTCTTCTTCTCCTATTGGTGTTTCTAAAGAAACTGGCTCTTGAGCAATTTTTAATATCTCACGTACTTTATCAACTGGCATATCCATATGTTTTGATAATTCCTCAGGTAATGGGTCTCTTCCCAACTCTTGTAATAACTGTCTTTGTATTCTTATAAGTTTGTTTATAGTTTCAACCATATGAACAGGTATTCTTATAGTTCTTGCTTGGTCAGCTATAGCTCTTGTTATCGCCTGTCTAATCCACCATGTAGCATAAGTTGAGAACTTAAATCCCTTTCTATAATCAAACTTTTCAACTGCTTTTATAAGGCCTAAATTACCTTCTTGTATAAGGTCTAAAAATAACATTCCTCTTCCTACATATCTTTTAGCTATGCTTACAACAAGTCTAAGATTTGCTTCTGCTAACTTTTTCTTAGCATATTGATCACCATTTTCTATTCTGTTTGCAAGCTCTATTTCTTCTTCAGATGATAATAGTGGAACTTTTCCTATTTCTTTTAAGTACATTCTTACTGGGTCGTCTATAGCTATTCCTTCTGGAACACTTAAATCTAAATCTTCCTCTACACTTTCTTGTTCTATATCACTTATAACTTCAATACCCATAGATTCTAGTACTTCATATATTTTTTCAATTTGATCTGGACTTAAGTCTATTTCATCTAATTCGTCCATTATTTCTTTATATGTTAATGAACCACTCTTTTTACCTTTTTCTATTAATTTTTTAACTAAAATCATTTTTGTAGATTTATCTTTCATATCAGCCTTATTGCCATTATTCTTATTTTCTTGCTCCTTGGCTGTTACTTTAGTTTTCATATTATTACCGCCTTCCACCATATATCTTATTTGCTCCTTTCTAGTTCCTTAAGTTTATCACTAATATCTTTTGATTTTTTTACTAGTTCCATAGCTTTTGCCATATTACCTTCTTTCACAAAAATATCAAGATTATTTTTTATTCTTTTGCTTTGTTCTTCTAATCTATATTTACTTATTCTATATTTATAATCTTTTATGAATGTTTCTATATCTGAAAAGTTATCTAAAAACTCTGACTCCTTAACATTTAACCATTCTTTTAAAAGATTTGGATTTTCACATTTTATTTCAACTTTTTTATCTAAATTTTCAAATTCTGTATCATTTAAAATATTTAAAATTAATTTCATAAGTTCTTTATGAGTTTTATCTATAAAGTCATCTTCTGTTAAACTATTTTTAACATCTTTATGCCATCTATCCTTACATAAAAGTTTAAGGGCGCTTCTTTCCCATTTTATGTAAATAGGCTCTATATTTAATTTTGTTCCATATTCTTTCATATTATTCATTTTATATTCATTTTTATTATCTATTGGTATTTTTTTGTTTAAAAGATCAATTAAAGCTTGTTCTGAGAACTTTGTATCTTCAGAAACTTTCTTTATATAAATACTTCTTTCTAATGGATCTAAAAATTTAAATATCTCTACTAATCTTTGAGAATATAAATCTATATCCTTTGAATTATTAAAATTTAAACCTTCTTTAGCTTTCCTAAGTTTATAATCCATAAGGGTTTCTGAATTTTTTACAAGACTTAAGAAGGCATCTTTCCCATTAGCCCTTATAAATTCATCAGGATCTTTTCCCATAGGAATGTTAAGAACTGAAACTTCAAGGCCTGCTTCTTTTAATATTTCAAGCCCTCTAATTGTTGCCATTTGTCCTGCTATATCAGCATCATAGGCTATTATAACTTTATCTACATACCTTTTTAAAAGTCTGCTTTGCTTCCCAGTAAGGGCAGTTCCTAAAGATGCTACTGCATTAGTTATTCCATATTGGTGCAAAGATATGCAATCCATATATCCTTCTACTATTATTATTTCTTTATCTAAAAGTCCACCCTTAATAGCAAAATTCAATCCATAAAGATTAGTTCCTTTTTGAAATAGTATAGTTTCTGGAGAATTTAAGTATTTAGGTTTAGAATCATCTAAAACTCTCCCTCCAAAGCCAATAACTTTACCATTATGGTCAAATACAGGAAACATAACTCTATTTCTAAATCTATCATATATCCTACCTTTGTCACTTTTTATAACAAAGCCAGTTTCAAGGATTAAGTTTTCATTAATACCTACTCTTCTTAAGTAATTAACTGCATTTTGCCATCCATCAATAGAATATCCAAGGCCAAATTTTCTTAATATATTTTCAGTTATTCCTCTTCTAAAGAAATATTCTTTAGCCTTTTTACTTCTTAATAAATTATTATAATAGTATCTTCCCATCAAGGTATTTATTTTATATATACTTTCTTTTTTTCTTTGAATTTTTGATAGTTTTTTATCCTCAAATTCTAGAGTGATATTAGCCCTGTCTGCTAAGTATCCTACTGCTTCTGGAAAAGTCATAGCTTTATTTTTCATCACAAAACTTATAACATTTCCTGTTTCCCCACAACCAAAGCATTTAAATATTTGCTTATCCTGAGAAACACTAAAAGACGGTGTTTTTTCATGATGAAAAGGACATAATCCACTATAGTTTCTTCCACTTCTTTTAAGCCTAACAACATCTGATATAACATCTACTATGTCATTTTCTTCCTTTACTTTTTCTATGATATGCTCTGGAATCGGCAAAAAATCCCACCTCTTTTTTATTTTTTCATTACACTTATTCGACAATAAATGATAAATTCCTTTTTTTTAAGAAGATTTTTTTTAATTTATTTATTTATATTTTATGTATTTTATGTTTTTTTGAAAATTTATCATATTATTGATGAAAAAAATTAATATATTACAAATTTAGGCACATAAATTTCATTAAACTTGTCTGTGCAATAATCATCTGTCATTCCTGCTATATAATCTGCAACTCCTCTTTTGACACCTTCTTTATCACATATACTTTTGTAAAAGTCTGGCATCAAATTTATATTAGAACAATAATATTCTAACATGTTTTCTAATATAAATTTAGCTTTGAATCTTTCTTTATGTAAAAATTCACCTAAATAAATATTGTCAAACATAAACCTTCTAAGGTTTGTAAGGCCATCTCCCACTTTATCACTTAAGCTTATTTTATAAATTCCCTTTTTTATATTTTCAATACTATTTTTCACACAATCATTTACTAGAGTACTTATTCTCTCTGTTTTAGTGCTTCCTAAAAGTTCTATTATATCTTTTGGAAGATCAGATTCACTAAGTAAATTAGCTCTTATGGAGTCATCTATATCATGATTTATATACGCTATTTTATCGGCATATCTAACAACTTGTCCCTCCATAGTACATGCCTTAGCATTTCCATTTGAAAAGCCACTATGATTTAATATTCCATCTAGAACTTCTTTAGTTAAATTTAATCCTCTACCTTTATTCTCTAATAATCTAACTACTCTAACACTTTGTTCATTATGTTTGAAACCTTCAGGCAGAAATTTATCTAATACTTCTTCACCAGTGTGTGCAAAGGCTACATGTCCTAAATCATGCCCTAGTGCAATTGCTTCTACTAAAGACTCATTTAATCCTATTGCAATGGCTATTGTTCTTGCAATTTGTGAAACCTCTAGGGTATGAGTTAATCTTGTTCTATAATGGTCACTTGCAGTTCTTATATATACTTGCGTTTTTCTTTTTAATCTTCTAAAAGATTTACTATGAATTATTCTATCTCGATCTACCATGTAGCAAGTTCTTATATTATCTAATTTATCATCTCCTTCACGGCCTAAAGACTTTGAAGATAGTTGAGCTCCAGGGCAAAGTGTTATTTCTTCTATTTTTTCAATTCTTTCTCTTATTTCCAAAACAATCACCTACCTCATTTTAAAATATAAGTCTACTAACTAAGTATTATGAGTATAAATAAAATACAATCAATATTTTATTATACATCATATTTATATTATATCAAACATTAATAATTTTAATATATTAACTTTATGGAAATATTTTTAATAAGTCGAGTATAACAGCCAATTTACTTTCATGTATATGTATAATATAAATAAGTTTTAAATATTCTTAATTATACAGTAATTATTGTAAAGGAGCCTTTTAAAATGCCACCTGATTATTATAATATAAAAAGTATTTCTACTAATTTTATTAAAATAATAGAAAATAAAATTCTTCCCTTATATAATCTAAACGATTCTACCATAGAGCAGATTAAGATTAAAACTACAGATAAAGATAGAGCTGTTTTTAAGATAACTTGTAATAATAAATGCTACTGCTTAAAAAAGGTATATTGTAATGAAAATGGACTTTTATTTATCTATTCTGTTTTAGAATGGTTCTATAGAAATAATATAAATGTGCCCAAACTATTACCTACTTCCTCTAACAAGAGGTTTGTTAAATATAATAATCTTTTATTTATATTAACACCTTGGATTCATGGTGAAAAATGTAATTTCGATAACTTAGATGATATTTATATTTCTTCTAAAAATTTAGCTCTTATGCATAAATGCTCTAACAACTTTTTTCCAATTAAAAATAGTAAAATAAAAATAGGTTACGAAAATTTACATATATCATCTAATAATCATACTGATAAACTTTTATTTTGTTATAATGAAGCACTAAAGAGAAATGATACATTCTCTAAACTTTTTTTATCCTCTTTTAAAGAAAATTTTTTTCTTGCTCAAAATTCAAGTATTATGGCATCAACTATTAATTTTGATAAGTTAACTAAGACTTTATGTCATGGTGACTATGTAAATAAAAATATAATTTTTCAAAACAGGAACATATGGGTAATTGATTTTGATAACTGTGCTTTTGACTATGCTAGTCATGATATATCTCATTTTTTAAGAAGGCTTTTAAAAAGAAAATCTATTAATTGGGATATTCCCTTAACTAAATCTATTATTTCTATATATGATTCTATAAATCCTTTAAATAAAGATGATTTTAAATATATACTATCTTATATATCATATCCTCAAAAATATTGGAAGATTAGCAAAGATTACTATAGTAATAATCCTAAACTTACAAAAGAAGAGTCTATTGAAAATTTACAGAAATTAAATTTAACCATGGAAATTCAAATTAATTTTATAAAAGAACTTGAAAAAATTTATTGTTAAAAATAGAGCTGTATTTTCATACAGCTCTATTTTTCTAATTTATAACTATTTACTTTCCCATTTTATTTTTATAAGCTACATAAGTGGTGCAAAAATTCTAAGTGCGCTACCAATTATCTTTTCTTTAAAAGGTAAGGCTTTGCAATCCTCTAAAGTAATCTTTTTACACTTACTTAATGTATATAAAAAGTCATCTTCTATTTTAGAAATTACGCTACTTTTATAAAAAAAGGTTCCACACTCAAAATGAAGATAAAGACTTCTAAAGTCTAAATTTATGGTTCCTACAACTGCTTTATCGTTATCTGAAACAAAACACTTAGCATGTACAAATCCAGGGGTATACTCGTAGATTTGAACACCACATTCTATAAGTTCTGCATAATATGTTTTAGCTACCCAAAAGGCATAAGGCTTATCAGGAATATAAGGCATTATAATAATCGTTTCAACTCCCCTTTTTGCTGCATGAGTTAAAGCTGTTATCATTTCGTTATCTAGTATAAGATATGGAGTCATTATATGAACATATTTTGTAGCTTGATGTATAATATCAAAATAAACTTCTTCTCCAAGGTTCTCAAAATCCAAAGGGCTATCGCCATAGGGTACTACAAAACCATCTGACTTTACTGATACCTCCTCTTTAGGTAATATATACTTTTCATAATCCTCTTTTTCTTTCTCTGTTATATTCCACATTTGTAAAAACATCATAGTAAGACTTTTAACAGCATCACCTTTTATCATTACAGCTATATCTTTCCAATGACCAAAACGTTCCTTTAAATTTATATATTCATCAGCTAAATTTACCCCCCCTGTAAAGGCAGTATGTCCATCTATAACTAGTATCTTTCTGTGATCCCTATTGTTTTGATAAGTAGAAAGAGCTGGCTTTATTGGAGAAAACATCTTACACTTGATTCCCATTCTTTCTAGATTTTTAGGGTATTTATAAGGAAGAAGTGATAAACAACAAAGTCCATCATACATTACACGAACCTCAACTCCTTCTTTCACCTTACTTTTCAATATATCTAAAATAGTATCCCACATTACACCTTCTTCAATAATGAAATATTCCATAAATATGAAATTCTTAGCTTTTTTTAATTCTTTTATCATGTCTTTAAATTTATCTTCACCTAGTGGAAAATACTTTGCACTTGTATTTTTATACACTGGATACATACCATAGTTTGCTATATACTTTCCAATTGAGGCTACACCTAGGTTATCATGTTCTAGTTCCTTTAAAACCTCTTTGTCTTGTTCTAAATAACTTCTTGTTTCCTTTAAGGATTTATCATATCTTTTTGCTATTAGCTTTGTTTCAATTTGGGTATGGGTAAATAAGTACAATAATGATCCAAAGATAGGCATTACAGCAACTGGTATTATCCAAGATATTTTATACATGGGGTTTGTCCTATTATTTATTATATATACAAGAACTACAAGACTTAAAGCTGTAGATGCTCCTATAATATAGGTTATATACTCATGTAAAAAAATATACACTGAAAAAAACACTATTAATTGAATAAATACAAGTGATATAACTATTAGCGTTCTTCCATAAACAACTTTAACTAAACCTTTTTTTCCTTTACTCAAAATAATTTACTCTCCCTTAATCTTAAGTTTAATAATTAAAATAAACTCTATATTTATAATAACATTATTATATTTTTACATACATAATTAATTTTGTAAATAAGTATTATTGTGGGGAAATGAAAAACTGCTTAAAATATTCTAAGCAGTTTTTGTATAGTTATATTTTATATTTTATCTTATCTTTTATTTTTGATTTGAGCTTGTGCAGCTGCAAGCCTAGCAACTGGTACTCTAAATGGTGAACAACTTACATAGTTTAACCCTATGTTATGGAAAAACTCAACAGATGCTGGATCTCCACCATGTTCCCCACATATTCCAAGCTTAATGTTTGGTCTTGTAGATTTTCCCTTTTCTATTGCTATTTTCACAAGAGAACCTACCCCTATTTGGTCAAGTCTTGCAAATGGGTCTTGTTCATATATCTTCTTGCTGTAATAGTCTTTTAAGAATTTTCCTGAGTCATCTCTTGAAAAACCAAAAGTCATTTGTGTTAAATCATTAGTTCCAAAAGAGAAATATTCAGCTTCTTTAGCTATTTCATCAGCAGTTATTGCAGCTCTTGGTATTTCTATCATTGTACCTATTTTATATTCTAGGTTAGTTTTCTTTTCTTCTATTACCTTTTTAGCCTCTTCAATTACTACATTTTTAACATATTTTAATTCTTTTACTTCTCCAACTAAAGGAATCATTATTTCAGGAACTATATCATAACCCTTTTCATTTTTAACATTTATTGCAGCTTCTATTATAGCTCTTGTTTGCATTTTAGCTATTTCTGGGTAAGATACTGCTAAACGACATCCTCTATGTCCCATCATAGGGTTAAACTCATGTAAATCACCTATAGTATTTTTAAGTTCATCTATATTTATATTCATTTCTTTAGCTAAAGCTATTATGTCTTCTTCCTCTGTTGGTAAGAATTCATGTAATGGTGGATCTAAAAGTCTTATATTAGCTGGTCTTCCTTGAAGCTCTATATACATATTTGTAAAATCTTCTCTTTGCATTGGCAGTAATTTAGCTAAAGCCTTTTCTCTTTGTTCTAAATCCTTAGCTACTATCATTTCTCTAACTGCTGCTATTCTATCTTCTGCAAAGAACATATGCTCTGTTCTACAAAGACCTATTCCTTCTGCTCCAAATGCTATAGCTTGTTTTGTATCATGAGTTGTATCTGCATTAGTTCTAACACTTAATTTTTTTATTTCATCTGCCCAATTCATAAATGTAGCAAAATATCCTGTTATTTCAGGTAAAACTGTTTTAATTTTTTCTATGTATATATTACCTGTTGAACCATCTATTGATATATAATCCTCAGTAGTTAATATATGTCCATTTAATTCTACCTTTTTTTCTTCTTCATTAACTTTAAGATCTTCACAACCTGCAACACAACAAGTTCCCATTCCTCTAGCAACAACTGCGGCATGAGAAGTCATACCACCTCTAACAGTTAAAATACCTTCAGCAGCTATCATTCCTTCTATATCTTCTGGTGATGTTTCAAGTCTTACTAAAACTACCTTTTCTCCATTAGCTTTTCTTTCCTTTGCTTCTTCAGCGGTAAAAGCTACTTTACCACAACCAGCTCCTGGTGATGCTGGAAGCCCCTTTGAAATTATTTCAGTATTTTTAAGGCTTTGTAAATCAAAAGTTGGATGTAAAAGTGTGTCTAATTGTTTTGGCTCAACCATTAATATAGCTTCTTCTTTTGATATCATTCCTTCTTCAACTAAATCAACAGCTATTTTAAGGGCAGCTTGGGCTGTTCTTTTACCGTTTCTAGTTTGTAAGAAATATAAAACACCATCTTCTATAGTAAATTCCATATCTTGCATATCTTTATAATGCTTTTCTAATATATTTACAATATCTATAAATTGTTTATATATTTTAGGATTTTGCTTTTCAAGTTCAGAAATAGATTGAGGTGTTCTAATTCCTGCAACAACGTCTTCCCCTTGTGCATTCATTAAATATTCACCATAAATTTTATTTTCTCCTGTAGATGGATTTCTTGAAAAGGCAACTCCTGTTCCTGATGTTTCACCTTTATTTCCAAATACCATCTGTTGAACATTAACAGCTGTTCCCCATTCTCCTGGTATATAGTTAAGCCTTCTATATACTATAGCTCTTGGATTATTCCATGAACTAAATACAGCAGTAATTGCTGCTATAAGTTGAACTTTAGGATCATTTGGGAATTTTTTACCTTTTTCACTTTCATATAAAGCCTTAAACTTTTCTACTAATTCCTTTAAATCATCTACAGTAAAATCCGTATCAAATTTATAACCTTTTTCTTCTTTTGTCTTATCTAAAATACCTTCAAACAAATTCTTTTCAATGCCCATAACTACATCTGAAAACATTTGAATAAATCTTCGATAAGAATCATAAGCAAATCTTGGATTATTAGTTAGTCTTGCCATAGCTTCTACTGATTCATCATTTAAACCTAAGTTTAAAATTGTATCCATCATTCCTGGCATTGAAGCTCTAGCACCTGACCTTACTGATACAAGTAAAGGATTATCTAGACTTCCAAACTTTTTACCTGATAATTTTTCTAATTCTTCTAGTTTTACATAAATTTCTTTTATTATTGATTCATCAATTTTTTCGCCATCTTCATAATATTTATTACAAGCTTCTGTTGTTATTGTAAACCCTTGAGGTACTGGAATTCCTAAAGTAGTCATTTCTGCTAAATTAGCCCCCTTGCCTCCTAAAAGATTTCTCATGTTAGCGTTTCCTTCACTAAAGAAATACACGTATTTTTTCTTCATGTTCTGTTCCTCCATTTTAAATATTTATTATAAATATTTTTTAATCATAGTTTCTCTTTAGATCTTCTGCCTAACTTATAATAAGTAACTATAATTTTGTTTTTTTATCGTTTTTAAAGTAAGTATTAGATTATCATTTAAACTTTTATAAATTTTAATATCTAATTTTATATTTCTAAGTATTATTAAAATATTTAGCTTTTAATTCTTAACCTTCAATAAAGTTAACTATGCCATAATATTATGTATTAATTTCAAACGCTTTCATTAAATTTTAAATAAATTAATATTAGAAATATCATCTATGTTCTATTTTTAGCGCGATTACTATATATGTTTTACTTTGAGTATAAGTATATACTAAAAAGTCTAAATTTAAAATACTGTTTTTACAATTAATCCCTATT
>CAUWNL010000013.1:0-50313 GCA_963559995.1 uncultured Sarcina sp. | reverse complement strand
GCAATAATTCATGATACTAAGGAAAGATTTATAGTAAATATAAAAAATAATGGAGCAATTAATAATTTTAACAGTGACGCAGTAGTTGAGATTCCTTGTTACATTGGAGCAACAGGGGCAGAAGCTGTTACAGTTGGAGAGATACCAACATTCCATAAAGCCATGATGGAGATGCAAAAAGGATACGAAAGATTAACAGTAGAAACAGCATTAAATGGTTCCTATAATACTGCTATGGAAGCTATATTACTAAACAAAACAATACCTTCTTATAGAGTAGGAAAAGCAGTACTAGATGACTTAATGGAAGCTAATAAAGGGTATTGGCCAACTTTAAAATAGAAAAAATATAACTATAAGCGCTTATAATGGGTTAGTTGTAAGTGCTTATAGCTATAGTGAAATATATAAATTATTGAGAAAGATGAAAGGATTAAGGTATTTTATAGAAATAGGGGGAAAGTATTTTAAGGGGGATTATATTATGTATAGAATTTTAAAAAAGAGCTTAGCAAGCTTTATGACGTTACTAATACTAATTTTAACTGTATTTACAGTACCAGTTTATGCAGATGATCAGCCAGCTAATCCTTTAACAAAAGATGGATATACATTAGATTTTTCAGATGAGTTTGATGGTCCAGAGTTAGATAAAACAAAATGGACAGATTATTACCTACCCCATTGGACGAAAAACCCAGAAAATGCAAAGGCTCAATATAGGTTTGAAAATGGTTCTTTAATAGAATATATAACAGAAGATCAAAAGCCTTGGAGTCCTGAACATGATGGAACTGTTCGCTCATCAGCTATAATGTCATTTGATAAAAATTGGATTCATAACTTCAGTGGCACAACAAGTAATGAGGACAGGGAACCTTGGGTAGGATATGCTACTACTTATGGATATTTTGAAATACGCGCAAAGTTAGCTGATTGTGGTGGTGGAGGTCACCAAGCTTGGTGGATGGTAGGAATGCAAAATGATACAGATGATTGGTTTAATTCTAAAGAAACTGGAGAGATAGATATTATAGAATCTTTCTTTAGTAAGCCTGATACTTGGAGAATAGCTGCATATGGATGGAATGACCCTAATTTTCAAACAAGTTGGTTGTTATCAGAAGAAAGTGTTCCATCAGGGGAGCCAACCTCTGAATATCATATATACGGACTTGATTGGTCACCAGGAAGCCTTAAATTTTATTATGATAATGAATTATACAAGGAAATAAATCAGGCACCAAATTATCCTATGGGGACAATCTTAAATATATATACAGATGCAGGTTCAGGGCAACATAACGATGTTTGGCCTAAAGAATGGGCAATAGATTATTTCCGTGTTTGGAAGAAGAATGAAGGATATGAAACACCTTTATACCATATAAAAAATAGGGAAACAGGAAAATATTTATATATAGATGAAAATAATGATAAAGTGCTATATGGAAATATTGATGAGTTTGATACAAATGGAGTTTGGGAAAAAGAAGGAGCAGGAGATTATATTAGATTAAAAAACGAAAAAACTCAAGAATATTTACATTTAGAAAATCAAACAGGATTTTTAGAGCACGGAAAAGTACCACAAACCTATTATAGTGCTCAGTGGAGAGTTGAAAATGAAGAAAACTACTTAAGATTTAATAATAGATGGAAAAACAATCAGTATATTCATATGGAAGATCAAATGGGTGTAGTGCAATATGGAAATGTACCTAAAGGGTATTGGAGCAGTCAATGGGAGTTGATTCAAGTACAGTAAGGGAATAATAGATATTGATATTTATAAAAGAACTTAGATTTTTCTAAGTTCTTTTGTGAGAAAAGGAGAGAATATATTTATGAGAATTTTAAAAGTAGTGCTACTTTCTCTAATAATTACAATGATTGGTGGATGTGGTGACAGTAATTTAAGTGATGCATCTAATGTAAAAAGTAATATAGATTATCAAGAAGAAGAAAAAAAACAAGAGGAAAGAAGTAATCAAACCTTGTGGACAATATTAGATGAAGAGGGTAATGATAAAGGTAGATTAGAAAATACTAATGAAAATGTAAAAGAAATAGTAGATATTATAGAGAAACATTGCTCAATAATAGACAACAGAGATTTTAATAAGTTAAATGTGGAAGATGAATATAGTTTGTATAATGAAAGCTTTAATAAGGTTTTAGAAAAGGGAAACTATAAAAACTCAGTAGAATCAATGTATAAGAATAATAAACTAGTTTTAAATCATGAAAATTTAATTTGGTATCGCAATTATTTTAATAAAGATATAACCACATGTAAGGTAACAGTTGAATCAGAGTTTACAATTAAAGAAGGAAATGAAGATTACCTTGAAAAAAATCAAATGAGTTTAGATGAAGTTTATCAAGAAAAAAGAGTATATTATATGGAGAAAGAACAAAATCATTGGAAAATAACTAACATAGAGAAAGGTGCTTTAACAAAAAGAAGTTAAGGAAGTTAAAAGGCCATAGGTTCTAAAGGGTAATAGAATTTATAGTATGAGTAGGGATATAATAATTACTTTAAATTAAATGAAAACCCTTTATTTTTAACTAATATTCTAATGAAAATGAATATTTTTAAAGTAATAATTTTTAAAAAATTAAAAACTTAATAAAGGTTTTATTATTCTTTATATAAACTCTAGGAACCCTTGCATTAATATGATCAAGGACTTCATTGTTTAGGGTATTTGCCATAGAGGCAATAGAATCTATAGAAATATCATAATTATTACTAGAACCAATTAAAGTTACAGTATCCCCTTCTTTAATATTAGGTATAGATGTAGCATTAATGATAAGTTGATCCATACAAATATTACCGATAACCTCTGCTAGATGATTATTGACGATTACCTGTGCATGTTTATTTGATAAACTTCTAGGGTAGCCATCACCATAACCAATAGAAACGATAGCAATTTTTTCAGGATTTGGTGTGGTAAAGTTAAGACCATAACTAACTTTTGAGTCAGGAGGTAAGTTCTTTATTACAGAAACTTTAGCCTTTAAGGAAAAAAGAGATTTAAAGTTTTTACTTTCAGGGGAAGTAGATATATCTCCATAAGGAATTCCAAAAAGAAGGCTTCCAACTCTAACATAGTCATATTTAAAATTAGGATAATTAAGCACAGCAGAGCTGTTTTGAGTATGTAAAACACCTGGATTTATTCCTTTTTCTTTAAGAGCACTAATAAGTTCATTAAAGAGTTTATATTGATTTTTAGTATAAGAAATATCTTTAGGGTTTAAGCTATCAGCTACAGCAAAGTGTGTGAATGTGCCAGTAATATCTAAATGACATAGATTATAAATTTCTAGGATATCACTAATATCTTTCTTTTTACCATCATAAAAAAGCCCTAGTCTATGCATACCTGTATCTATTTTCACATGGGTTTTAATTTTATAGCCATTAGATTTACAAAAATAATTTAGTTTAGTTGCATATTCTAGTGAAATAAGAGTTTGAGTAAAATTATATTGAAAAAGGAGCTGAAAATTTTTAGGTGCAGTGTAACTTAATATTAAAATATCGCTATTAATACCATTTTCGCGAAGTCTTATTCCTTCATCAACATGAGATACAGCAAAAAAATTAATACCTAGAGATACTAATTCTTTAGCTATAATAATATCACTATGACCATAAGCATTATCCTTTAATACAGCTATAATATTAGTTTTAGAGGGAATAAGCTTTTTTAGTTGAGTTACATTTTGTGATAATAAATTTAAATTAATTTCACACCATCTTGTAAGAGGTGAAAGTAAATTAGAGTCCATAAAAAATCCTTCCTTAAACATAAAAAGATAAATAATAAGGTATATCTTTTCCATTATTTAAATATATATTCTTATTTTAAAAATAGGCAGCTTAAATTACATATAAAGAAAAAAACGAAAACACACACAGCATGTATCTTGAAAGCATATATTAAGGTTAGCTTAGCATGTTTTATAGTGTTGGAGGTTTAAAACATATGTGTACTGCTATTACATTGCAATCTAAAAAAAGAGAAAATTTCTTTGGAAGAACTATGGATTTTTCCTATAATATTAAGCCAGGAATTTATATAATACCTAAGAATTATAAGTGGTATAATAATGCAACAACAGGAAATTATATTGATTGTTATAGATTCATTTGTATGGGTCAAGAAGTTGATGGTATGTTAGGAGTTTTTGATGGTGTAAATGAACGAGGCTTTGCAGCAGCAGCTTTATATTTTGCAGGTTATGCTTATTATGATTTACCTATAAATGATAAAAAACCTATTTCTTCTATAGATTTTTTACATTATATTTTAGGTAGTTGTGCTTCAATAGATGATTTACAATATTTATCAAAGAATATAACTATTGTAGGTGAGAAAGATCCTATTACAAAAACAGTAGCTCCTTTACATTGGATTGCTACCGATAGGAGTGGAAGATGTGTTGTTATTGAGCAAACAAAAACAGGACTTAAGGTAATTAATAACCCTATAGGGGTTATGGCTAATAGTCCTGATTTTAGTTGGCATATGACTAATTTAAGAAATTATATGAATATCTCTATTGAACAACAAAAGCAAACATACTGGGGGCATGTATCATTAACTCCTTTTGGTCAAGGTGGAGGAAGTATAAACCTTCCAGGTGGATTTACATCTCCAGAGCGTTTCGCTCGTGCAGCATTTCTAAAAACACATATAGAAGTTCCAGAAAAACTATCTGAAGCAGTTATGGCATATTTTCATATTATGAATAGTGTTTCTGTTCCAAAGGGCATTATTATAACTGATAAAGGGACATATGATTACACCAAATATATAGCTCTTATTAACACTAATACATGTCGGTATTATTTTAAAAGTTATGAAAATGATGAAATAATGACGGTAAGCCTTTGTGATTATTATAAGTATAATGATACAAATCAAATCTTCCTTGGAAGTATAATGGACATTCCTAGATCCTTTCAAGATCTATAAGAAAGATTTTTCAAATATTTCTTAAAGGCTTCCTTAAAACTCTATGTTTAAGAAGTATACTTATTGATAGTAGAGTCTAAGGTTGCCTATTTTTTATTATCTATTTACTGGGGGATAATTAAGTATAGATTCTTCATCAGTTTTTTCGATTTTAAAAATAACAGGACGTAAACCATCATTACAGGAACATATGGCAATACCTTCTTTATCTATCCAATCACCATAATAGAATTTTTTGCTACCATGGGATATTGCAAATACATATTGATACATAGCTTTCCATGCTTCATCGCATAAACCATCGGGTTTAGCATAATCACCATAAAATACATCTCCAACTTTATGCATAGGGCATTTTCCAATATCCTTACATCCATATTGCTTAGCTAAATCTTCATGAAAGGTTGTTTTTAATACTTCAATTTTACATTTTTTCATAAATTTAAATCCCCCTTATAATAAGTTTTATTTATTTAAGTATATGTGGTATTTTATATCTAAATAAGTATGAACTTTTAAGTAAAACTAGAAGAGAATATTTCTAAATTTTATAAAGTTGAGTAAACTTCTTTTAGAGAAAGGGAGCAATTTTTAATATTTATTTTAGAAATGTAATTAGGATAAAATTAATGAAGTATAAATAAAGGAGTTAATAAGTATGAATATAAGAATGGCAAATATTAAAGATTTAGATAAAATCACTGATGTTGAAGCTAAATGTTTTCCAAAGGCAGAGGCTGCTTCAAAAGAAAGTTTTGAAAAAAGATTAACGGTATATTCTAACCATTTTTGGCTTTTAGAAGATGGAGAAAAGTTAGTTGGTTTTGTAAATGGGATGGTAACAGATGAAGATATATTAAGAGATGAAATGTATGATAATGCTAAATTACATAATGAACAAGGGCAGTGGCAAATGATTTTTGGGGTAGGTATTATTCCTGAATATCGTAGGCAAGGCTTTGCAGAAAAAATACTTAATAGGGTTATTGATGAGGCTAGAGAAGAAGGTAGAAAAGGATTAGTTCTTACTTGCAAAGATAAATTAGTTCATTATTATGCTAAATTTGGATTTAAGGATGAAGGGATATCAGAGTCAACCCATGGTAATGCAGTTTGGCATGATATGCGTTTAGTTTTTTAGACAAATAAAAACTTAAATTAAGATAGAGCAAAACAAAAAGTAAATTTTTAAAATAACAAAAACTCCTATTCACTAAGATAGGAGTTTTTTTATGAGAATGTCTTTAGGGGATAGCATTTAATTAGTCATGGATAGATGGTTCTTTATAAAGCAGATTTAAATTACTATGTATCTTTTCATATTCTTTTATTAGGTCTTTTAACCCATTAATAATTGACTCTTTTATATCAATTTCTTCTAATTCACTTATTACTTTTAATCCAGATTTAATTCCCATATCCATACCTTTAATAGCAGAGTCTAAAAGCTCATAGTCCCTAGCCATAAATAATTCTTTCATTTTTTCAAAAGCATTTACTACTTCTCCACCTATTCCTAAAGACCCTTTAGGTTCTCCACCTAATTCTTTTATATAGGAGGTTAGTATATTTTTTTGAGATTCAAAAATAGGTAAAACTTCTCTAAAACTATGTTTTAAATTAGGATTTTTTGCCTTTTCCTCATATACTTTAAAGGCATCTAAACTCATATATATTCCCTTTAAGAAACTATTTAATTGTTCTATAGCAAATTCATTTTTATCTTCAACCATTTATCTCACCTCATATAATAATTTTCCCATAAATACTATTACATTATTCATAGAAAAATCATTTAAGAGATGTATAAATTATTACTTATTAGAGTTTAAAATATTAAGAACTTCTCTAGCTACAGCAGCTCCTGATGCTGGATTTTGCCCTGTGACAATTCTTTTTTCTGTTACTGCAAATTCTGCCCAATCTGAAGCTTTAACATAGTTTGCACCTCTTTTTACAAGTTCAGCTTCAGTAAGGTATGGAACAAGTTTTGTAACTCCAACTGCTTCTTCTTCAGTATTTGAAAATCCAGTGACCTTAACTCCTTCAATTAGATTTTTACCATTGGATAGCTTGATGTTTAATAATCCAGCTAAACCATGACAAACTGCTGAAACTATACCACCATTTTCATAGATATTCTTTGCAACTTCTTGCATTTTTGAATCATTTGGGAAGTCCCATATAACACCGTGTCCGCCAGTATAATAAATTACATCATAATCACTTGGATTAATTTCATCAACTGATAATGTGTTTCCTAATTTATTCATGAAGTTATGGTTTGTGTAATACTTCCAATCTAATGGACTCATAGAAGCAGTTTCTAAACTATGAGGGTCTATTGGAGTATAACCTCCTTTTGAACTAACATAATCAATTTCAAGTCCAGCTTTTTCTATAACATCTACAAAGTGAACAGCTTCACTAAGCCATAACCCAGTAGGTCTTTCAGTAGTTTCATATTTAGAAACGTTTGTAACAACAACTAATACTTTTTTCATATGTACATCTCCTTTAATTTTTTATTTTTATAAACAACTTTTTGTAGAGATATGTTTTAATTTAGTATTGGCTTTAGCAGTGTTTTTTAAGTTATCTAAAGCAACACTATATTAAAACAAAATTTTTGTGAAAACATTTTTTATTCTTTATAGTTTTAGTATAGATGTTAAACTATACTTTAAAGCAATAGATAATTTAAGATTTTTATTTTAATATTTAATATAGTATTTACTTTGAACTTATTTTTTAATAAGACATTCATTTTAGATAAAAGTTAAAGTAAGAGAATTTTTTTAAACTAAAAAATAGGGTATAATATCTTAAAATAAATCTAAGGATAAGGAGAAATTTTATGTATCAAATAAAGGAAGTTTCTAAAATAGCACAGATACCAGAATCTAAAATAAGATATTATGAGAAGGAAGGAATATTTCCTCCCTTTAAGCGTAATAAAAATAATATAAGAATATTTTCAGATCGAGATATAGAGTTAATTAATTTAGTTAAATGTTTAAGAAATATAGGGATGCCTATGAAGGAAATACGTGAAAATATAGCACTTTTACTAGATATAAATAAGGATTTAACAGCTAGGGATATTTTAATAGAACATAGAGATAAATTAGAAAAACAAAGGGAGTTGTTAAAAAGGTACATAGATGAAATAAATTCAAAGCTTGATAATAATGTAAATGTTTAGAAAGGGGGTTGACTTAAAGTATACTTTAAGTGTCATAATGTATATAAGCACATAAAAAGGAGAGAGTCAAATGATAGTAAATAGAGATAAGTGTATAGGGTGTACATTATGTACACAGGACTGTATAGTAAGTGATATAGAGATGATTGACGGAAAGTCACATATAAAAAATGAAACTTGTATTAAATGCGGACACTGTATTGCAATTTGTCCAGTTAAGGCAATATCTTCAGATGATGAAAAAGAATATTCAATGGATGAAGTTGTAGAATACAATAAAGAAACTTTTGATATAGCTTCAGAAAACTTAATGAACTTCATGAAGTTTAGAAGAAGTGTTAGACTATTTAAAGAAAATGATATAGAAGAAGAAAAGATAGCAAAAATAATTGAAGCAGGTAAGTTTACTCAAACAGGTAGCAATGCTCAAGATGTTTCTTACATTGTTGTAAAGGACAAGCTTCAAGAAGTTAGAAAAGCAGTTTTAGAAACATTAAATGTAGCTGCAGATCAAATGATAGCAGATAAAAATACTCCAAAGAATTTCCTTACATATGCATACATGTGGAAAAAGATGAATAGCGACTTTTTAGAAAATCCAAATGGAGAAGATAGATTATTCTTTAAAGCCCCATTATTAATTCTTGTAGAAGCAAATAGTGTTGTAGATGGAGCCTTAGCAGCAGCAAAAATGGAGCTTATGACAGATGCTTTAGGACTTGGAACATATTTTAGTGGATTCTTAGAAAGAGCTGTAGCAATTAATCCTAAGCTAAGAGAGTTATTACAAATACAAGAAGGAAAACAATTAGCAGCTTGTATGGTAGTTGGTTATCCTAAAGTAAAATATAAAAGAACAGTACCAAGAAAAGATGTAAAAGTAACTAGATTATAATATTTTAAAAAAGATATTAATTTTTAGATGAATTGGTGTGAAAACAAGATTCAGAATCTATTAATTAATATCTTTTTGTTATATATAAAATATTTTGATTTTAGAATAAGTAGGGTATATGGAAATGTTTAATATAAATGGTTAATAACTATGTTATAATGATAACAACTATCTTTATTAAGGAGTATTTTTATATGGAAAGGATTTTTATAGTTGAGGATGAAATTAAACTAAGAAACGAATTACTTATTTTCTTAAAAAGGAATGGATATAACTGTATAACTAGCGATAATTATGAAGGAATCATAAAAGAAATATTAGATATTCATCCAGATTTAATATTACTTGATCTTAATTTATCTGTATATGATGGATTTTATATATGTAAAGAAGTAAGAAAAAAATCAGATATACCTATTATTGTAGTTACTAGTAGTAAAAGTGATTTAGATGAGCTTGATGTATTAAATTTAGGGGCGGACGATTTTGTTACTAAGCCGTTTAATACTAGAATATTATTAGCTCGTATATCTTCGGTATTAAAGAGAATTTCTAGAGAAAGTAAATCTATTACTATAGCTCATAATGGAGTTGTATTAGATGTATTAAAGAGCAGGGTTTCATATAGTGGTGAAAGTGTAGAACTTACTAAAAATGAGCTAGGTATATTAAAATTATTGATGGAAAATAAAGGAAATATAATTCCTAGAAATGAGATAATAAGTAGTCTATGGGAAATGTCAGAGTTTATTGAAGACAGCACATTGACTGTTAATATTAATAGGCTTAGAAAAAAATTAGATGATATAGGTCTTAAGAATTATTTAATAACTAAGAGGGGATTAGGTTATATGGTATGACTATATTAGATTATATAAAGGATAAAATATTAAGTATTTTTATATTATTTATCTCATGTATATTAGCATATGCCTTTATGATAGGAATTAGTTTAGATTTCTATTCTTCCATATTTATAGAAAGTATATTTATTATATGTTTTATTTTTATGTGTGCATTAGATTATATAAGAAAGAAAAAGTACTATCATGAATTAAGAAGGTTATTTAATAATATAGAAGAGAAGTCGTATATTTCTGAAATAATACAAAAACCTAATTTTATAGAGGGAAGGATTTTATATGATTCTTTAAAGATTCAAGGAAAATATATAAATGATATAAGTCAAGCATATAACAATAAATTCACAGAATATAGAAGATATATTGAGACATGGATACATGAAGTAAAAACACCTATAGCTACGTCGAAACTTTTAATAGAGAATAGCAAAAATATAGTTACATTAAGTATAGAAGAAGAAATTAATAAAATAGATGAATATATAGAGCAGGTTCTTTATGTATCAAAAAGTGATACTGTAGAAAAAGATTATCATGTAAAGGTGTTATCATTACAAGATATAGTAACTACTGTAATAAAGAAAAAATCAAAACAAATAATAAGTGAGGGAATAAGACCAATCATACATGATTTAGATGCTTATATACTCTCGGATGAAAAGTGGGTTGAATTTATAATTGGGCAAATAATAAGTAATTGTATTAAGTATAAAAATAAAAAACCTATAATAGAAGTGTATAGTGAAAAGGTAGATAATAAAATTAAATTATATATAAAAGATAATGGAATAGGTATCCCGTCACAGGATATATCAAGGGTATTTGAAAAAGGTTTTGTAGGAACTAATGGTAGAAAAAGAAATTCTGTGTCAACTGGAATTGGTCTATATTTATGCAAAAGACTTTGTGATAAATTGGAAGTTGGCATTAGGATAGTACCTAATGTTTTAGAGGGAACCATTATTGAATTAACGTTTTTAGAAGCTAAAGATTAGCTTCTTTTTTTATTTTTAAGTATATTTATATATAATTATATAAATTTGAAATATAACAAAAATGTTATATTCATGTTATATAAATAAATTGATAATAATTTTTACAAATGATAGGATTATATTAATAGATGAGGAGGTATGAAATGAGTAAAATACTAAAAGTTAGTAATATAGAAAAATATTATAAAAATGAAGGTAGTTTAACAAAAGCTGTTGATAATATAAGTTTTGAAGTAGAAAGTGGAGAATATATTGGTATAATGGGGGCTTCTGGAAGTGGAAAAACTACTTTATTAAACTGTATTTCTACCATTGATACCGTAACCGCAGGAAATATTTATATAGATAATAATAATATAACTAGTATGAATGAGGATGAATTATCTAAGTTTCGTAGAGAAAAACTGGGATTTATATTTCAAGAGTTTAATTTATTAGACACTCTTAATGCTCGTGATAATATCGCATTAGCATTAGCTATAATAGGTGTTAAGTCAAAGGAAATTGATGATAGAATAAATAAAATTGCTTTGAATTTAGGCATAAAAGAAGTGCTTAATAAGTATCCCTATGAAGTGTCAGGGGGGCAAAAACAAAGAATAGCATGTGCTAGAGCTATTGTTACAAACCCAGCATTAGTTTTAGCTGATGAACCTACCGGAGCACTAGATTCTAAATCTTCGGCAATGTTTTTAGAAAGCCTAGAATCTTTAAATAGAGAATTGAAAACTACAATATTAATGGTAACCCATGATGCATTTGCAGCTAGTTATTGTAAAAGGATATTGTTTATAAAAGATGGAAAGATTTTTAATGAATTAATACGTGGAAATGATACACGTAAGGAATTTTTTGATAAGATAATTAGCGTAATCTCTGTTTTAGGAGGGAACAATCAACATGTTTTTTAAAGAAAAAAATCATGTATCTCATATATCAAATGAAGCATTTAAGCAGTTAGCTAGAAATAATGTAAGGAGAAGTATAAAGAACTATTTAATTTATTTTATAACTCTTTCATTTGGAGCTGTGCTTTTATACAGTTTTAATTCTATAGATGATATTTTGTCTAACCTATTAGGAAATTATCTACTGGATTCTTATATTTATATGACTAAGGGTATATTAGCAATATTTGCTATAATCATTTGTTTAGTATTTGGATTTTTAATAGCATATTCTAATAATTTTCTTATGAAAAAACGTAAGAGGGAATTTGGAATATATATAACATTAGGAATGGATAAAAAGAATATAACTAAAATAATGTTTAAAGAAAATATTATTATAGGATTTTTATCATTATGTATTGGATTAATATTAGGTATATTCATTTCACAAGGATTAGGTATAATTGTATTTAAAATGATGAATTTTCCATATAAGTTTAGCCTTTTTATCTCTATAAGTGCAATAGTAAAGACTGTAGTATTATTTATTTTTGTTTTATTTATAGTAAATGTATTAAATAAAAGAACTATTAAAAAATATAAATTAATTGATTTAATATATTCAAATAAAAAGAATGAAAATTTTAGTTCTGATAATAACACAACTAAAAATTTTATTACTTTATTTATATCAATACTTTTAATGTTAGTAGCTTATATATTACTAAAATCAATGCATGAAGTTAAAGTAAAAGTTATTGTAATAGCTATAGCATTGTTAGTTGTTAGCACTTATTTGTTCTTCTTATCAATATCTGACTTTGTGTTAAAACAAATAAGAAAACGTAAAAAACTATATTATAATAACTTAACAATGTTTGTAGTTAGTCAAATCAGTAGTCGCATTAAGTCTATAAGTTTAGTTATAACAATAATTTGTTTAATAATATTTTCAGCTTTAACTATAATTCCTTTTGGGATGAGTTTAGGTAATTATTTTAAGCAAGATATAGGTGTAAGTACTCCGTTTGGTACAACAATTATGAGATATAATATAGGTAATGATAGTTATAATGAAGAATCTATATATAGTGATAATAAAGATTTAATAAATAAAAAATATGAATCCTTAGAGAAGGGTTTTAAAAATAACTCGTCTTATAATGATTTAGTATCTAGCTCTGTAGAAGTCAATACTTATAGACTAAAGGATGTGACTTTAAATAAAATTTTTAATAATATACCTAAAGATGATAATTATGATATAGAAATAATGAGTGTTGCAGATTATAACAATGTAAGAGAAAAACAAGGATTACAACCTATAAATCTTAAAAATAATGAATTTGCATTAAATATTAATAATCCAGATGATAAGGAGTTATTAAATTTAAAGAAGGATTTAACACTAGATGTAAATAATAATAATCTTAAGTACTCTGACACATATTTTAATGTATATTGTTATAACAATAATGTTGTTTCATCTACTAATGTGAGTGTTGTTGTTCCTGATGATATAGTGTCTAACTTATATCCTATTTTAACATACTTAGATGTGTATTATATTAAGCACAATAATGAGTATGAGAATAATTTTTTAAATAAAGTATTTTTTAATTATAAAGATATGAGTAATGATAATATAAGTTTTGATTCAAAATTAGTTATAGATGGAGAAAATATAGCTTTTAATATAATATTCTCATTTATAGCAATATATTTAGGAATAATATTATTAATATCAGCTGGAGCCATATTAGCACTTCAAC
Source organism: uncultured Sarcina sp. (assembly GCA_963559995.1). GTDB lineage: Bacteria > Bacillota > Clostridia > Clostridiales > Clostridiaceae > Sarcina. Next base: position 36,693 of record CAUWNL010000013.1, on the reverse strand, counting down.
AAGTTTCAAGTATTTCAACAAATAAAGAAAATTTTCATATCTTAAGAAAACTCGGTGTCGAAGAAAAAAACATAAAAAAGTGTATGTTTATAGAAAATTTAATTTTCTTTGTGATGCCTTTACTTTTAGCTATGTTTAATTTTATGATTGTATACAATGTGTTGTATGGAATAATATTAGAATTATCTAAGACAGGATTATATACCAATATATTCATATCTTCTATAATAGTAATTATTATTTATGGATCATATTTTTTTATTAGCTACTATGAGAGTATAAATTCTATAAGTAAAAATTAAGTATAAAAAGGATATGGCAACTTAAAGGGTGTTTTTATGTTAACAAAAGGCACCTTTTGAATTATTTAACAGTTAATATTAGTTGACAGATCAACTAATATTAACTTATACTAATTATATATAAATCTGTTTTATTTATAATTAAATAAATTAATTCATTTATTAATATTTTATATAACTAGTTGATAAATCAACTTCATAGAAAAAAGTAAATATATTATATAATTTAATACACTTGTTTTAATTGTACATTATACAAATAAAAAAACATATAAAGGAGAAAAACATGAGGAAAAATGCAAAATTGCCTATTCTTGCTGTTGCTTTATTAACTATAATAGCTACGGCAGCAATAGGGCCATCTCTTGGTATTATAGAGCTGAGTTTTTCAGGAGTAAATCCTACTTTAATAAAATCTATAGTAACTATTCCAGCTTTAATATGTATACCTGTAAGTCTACTTAGTAATAAGATAAGTAGACATATGAGAAAAAAATATTTACTTATTTTAGGACTAATAATTTATTTAATAGGAGCTATTTTATGTTATTTTTCAAATAATATATATATGCTTTTAGCTTCAAGAGGGATTTTAGGGGTAGGACTTGGAACAGTAGCACCTATGTCTTTAGTTTTAGTTGGTGATTTTTTTGATGGAAAAGATAGGGCTAAATATATGGGGTTTTCAAGTGCTTGTAGTAACATTGGAGCGGTTATAGTTACACCAATTGTTGGACTTATAGCCTCTATTAATTGGCATAATATATTTTTAATTTATTTAATAGCTTTTCCTATATTACTTCTTGTAATATTTTATCTTCCAAAGGTTGGACCTTTTGATACATATGCACCTGAAAACCGCAAGGAAGATATAGATAATGATACTAAACATATAAAATTAAATTTGGGGGTTTTTAAATATGCTATTATAATAATATTAGCTTTTATAACATTTTATAGCGTTCCAACTAACATAGCTTTATTAATTCAAAATAGACACTTTGGGAATTCTGAAATATCAGCTATTTTAATAACCCTTGTCACATTATTTGCTTTTATTTCTGCTATGCTATTTGGAAAGGTATTAAAATTATTTAAGGAAGCATTAATACTAATATCATTTATAATTATATCTATTGGTTTAGCAATTATAATTTTATCTAGCAGTGTTATTATTATAGGAATTGGGATTGCCTTAATTGGGATAGGATTTGGACTAATTGTTCCATATTCTCTTTTCTATTCGGCAAAATGTGTACATAATAAGCATACATCACTTGCAATCACTATAGTAACTACATCTATTTATGTAGGAGAGGCTATATGTCCTGTGGTTTTAGATTATATAGCTAAGTTACTTAATTTAAGTAATGTAATTGGCTCATTTTATGCTGCTGAAATATTAGCTGTTATAGCTATAATATTTTCTATTATTGTTGTTATATCATCTAAGGTTAAGAAAACTAAAACAGAAGAAGTTGTACAAAATAGCGAAGAAAACCTTGAGCCTTTAGAAGAGTTAGTAGATGAATTTGTGGAAGAGGTAGAAGAAATTGACTTTAACCATATAAGAGAGCAAATAATAAAAGAAGATTTAATAAATTGCAACAAGAAGAAAATAAAAGAAGAAATAAAAGGGGAAATTGCTAAGGAACTTCAAGGACATTTATCTTTATTAAGTAATGAAATTGTAGAGAAAATCAGAGATGAAATTAAATGTGATAATATAGATAATAAAGATAAGATACAGATAAATCAAAAAATCATGCTGGAGCCTACTAATGGTGGAGTTAACAATAAATCAAATAATGTAGTTAAAAACCTTGTAAGAGAAAATAACCAAAGTAAAAGTATGTTTTTATTAGGATGTACAGCTTTAGGAGCTGTGGCAATATATCTTTTACATAAAAAAAGAAAATAATTATAATATATTATTGAGTACATTAATTTATAAATTATCATAACTTAAATAATTCTTCTAGGAGGGCATTATGGAGTTAAATGAAAGAATAAAGTTATCTAAATGGGCTGATATTCTTAGTAATCACTTTCAAGCTTATGTAAACTCAAAGCTTAAATCCTATGACTTAAAATTTGCTGAGTTTATATGTTTGTTAAACTTGTATGGAAACAATGGAAGTAATCAAGATTTTATAATTAAACGCAAATATACTGATAAATCTGCAATAACTAGAACACTTCAATCTTTAGAAAAAAAAGGCTTTGTAAAACGTAAAAAAAGCGATGAAGATAAAAGGATTAATTGTGTTTATTTAACAGAAAAAGCTCTAAATCATAAGAATGAATTAGATAAAATTATTGATGAGTGGCAAGAGTTTTTAAATGATTGTATTCCTAGAGATGAATATGATAAAATTGCAAATGCTCTTGAAGATTTAACAATAAAGGTTTTAACTAAATTAGGGAAAAAATAATTTTAATAAAGGCTATATCTTAGAGTAATGTTCACTAAGGTATAGCCTTTTATATGATTAATGAAGATTAGTGATAATCTTAAAATGTTATTATATTTTAAAGTACTTTAGTATAATAAAATATAAGTGGTATATGATAAAACCTAAGTATTTTTTATATAATTTAGGTTAATTAAATAAAGAAGGAATTGTTAGATATGATAATAAGAAAAGCAAAAATAGAAGATTTAAAAGAACTTTTAGAAATATATAATTATGAAGTAGAAAATGGAGTAGCAACTCTTGATTTAGAACCAAAAACCTTAAAGGAATGGGAAAGATGGTTTTATGCTCATAATATAGACAACCACCCCATAATTGTAGCAGAAATAGAAGGTAGAATTGCAGGATATGCTACTTTATCATCTTATCGTGAAAAGGAAGCCTTTAAAAGTACAGTAGAACTTTCAATATATATTAGAGTAGATTATAGAAGAAGAGGACTTGCCTCAGCTCTTATGAAGTCCATTTTAGAGGAAGCTAAAAAGGATGAAAGAACCCATACAATAGTTTCTGTTATTACATCAGGAAATAAGGCTAGTGAAAAGCTTCATGAAAAGTTTGGATTTGAATTCTGTGGCACTATAAAGGAAGTAGGTATAAAATTTGGAGAATATAGGGATATTGATAATTATAGATTAGGTGTGTAGCTACATTTATTAATAAATATTATGAAAATACTAGGGGAAAGTACTTTATTTTAACTTCATAAAATATAGAGTTTATAATTTTACCGATAAAATTGTATATTTTGACAGAAATTTATATAATAAAAGTGAAAAGTCTAAACTATTATCAAGTAAAGTGAGGTAAATTTATGGAAAGAATATTAGAAAATGCTCAATTAATAAAGGATGAGATAGTGAAGTTTAGAAGAACTCTTCATAAAAATCCTGAGTTTGGTCAATATCTTCCTCAAACCACTGCTTATGTAATGGATAAGCTTAGAGATTTTGGATATGAGCCAAAAGAAATATGTGAAAGTTGCGTTGTTGCTACAATACAAGGCAAAAAACAAGGTAAAACATTTCTTTTAAGGGCTGACATGGATTCATTACATATAAAGGAAGAGAGTAGTTGTGAGTTTAAATCGACTAATGGAAATATGCATGCTTGTGGACATGATATGCATACAGCAATGCTTTTAGGAGCGGCTAGACTTCTTAAACAATATCAAGACGAAATAGAAGGAACAGTTAAATTGGTATTTCAATCAGATGAAGAAGGTTTTACAGGTGCAAAAAAAATGATTAGTGCAGGTGTACTTGAAAATCCAAAGGTTGATGCTGCCATGGCAATGCATGTTTACTCTGGGGTTTCAACTAATACAGTTTTATATACTTTAGGAACAAGCACAGCACAATGTATTGTGTTTAGAATAACTATAAAGGGTACAGGGTCTCATGGAGCTATGCCAGAGAGAGGTGTTGATCCTATTAATATTGCTTCACATATACATATATCTTTACAAGAAATTATAAGTAGGGAAATTCCAGCTAGTGAATCAGCAGTCCTTACTATAGGTAAGTTTTCAGCTGGAACTGCTCCTAATGTAATACCAGATAAGGTAGTTATGGAAGGGACTATACGCAGTGTGTCAAGAGAAACAGGAGATTTTATTTATAAGAGAATGGATGAAATAGTTACTTCAACAGCAAAATTATTTAGAGGTGAGGCAAAATTAGAAGAAATATCATCAGTTCCACCATTAAAAAATGATTCTAAATTAGCAAATGAAATTGCTTCTTATATAAAGGATGTTGTAGGAGAAAAATCAGTAATTCAATACAAAAGTGGACAGGGTATGGGATCAGAGGATTTTGCGTCTTATTCATATGAGGTTCCATCTGTAATTTTCATGATAGGAGCCGGAAGTAGTGATGAAGGCACTGAATATGGTTTGCCAATGCATCATCCAGGAGTAGTATTTAATGAAAAAATATTACCTATTGGAGCTGCTATACATACTTATAGTGCTATTATGTGGTTAAAGAATAATAAATAAAAAATATATACAATAAATATAATCTTCTAAGAATACCTTAAGTTTTAATAAATGGTTAAAGGTAATTTTGGAAGATTTTTTATATAGGAATAAATTACATATTTATATATTCTAAGAGGAATTGTATTTTGGAATGAGGAATGTTATTGTAGATACATATAAAGCAACTATTTGTAATTTGCTGTTTAGAAGGGCTTTAATCTAAAAATTAGAGTAGTTGACTTGAAATCTATAGGTTAAAAAATGAGCTATATATAAAAAATTCGAGGTAAAATTATGAGAATAAAGAGTAGTATGATTGATAAAGAGTTAAGGGCTAAAGGAAATTTTATAAAGCTAATAAATAGTTCATTTACAGAGAGAAGATTAAGATTTCTTGGAAAGACCATGAGAAAATTTAAAATGAAAGTAAAAGATAATACCATGAAAGTTACAGAGGAATGGATTACTTGTAAAGATGGTTCAAAGATGCGTCTTTGTGTTTTTAAGCATTTAATGGATGTAAAAGGTGTCCCAGGTATTTTATGGATTCGTGGTGGAGGTTATGCATTAGGTGGACCAGAACAAGGTAAGCTATATGCTAAAAAGTTTATGGAGGTAACTGATTGTGTAGTAGTTGCACCAGACTACTGTTTATCTGTTTACAAACCATATCCAAAGGCTTTAGAAGATTGTTATGAAGCACTTTTATGGATGAGAGATAATGCAAAAACATTAGGAATTAGAGATAATCAGTTAATGGTTGGGGGAGATAGTGCAGGAGGTGGATTAACAGCTGCACTTACACTTTATGCAAGGGATAAGGAAGAAGTAGCAATAGCTTTCCAAATGCCACTTTATCCAATGATAGATGATAGAATGACAAGTGAATCTGCAAAGGATAATGATGCTCCAATTTGGAGTTCAAAATCTAATTATAATGCTTGGAAGATTTATTTAGGTGACTTATTTAAAACATCTGATGTTCCTTGTTATGCAGCACCAGCTAGAGCGAAAGATTTTAGAAACCTTCCACCAACAGTAACTTTTGTAGGAGATTTAGAACCTTTTAGAGATGAGACTATAAAGTATGTAGAAGATTTAAAAAAAGCTGGTGTAGAAACTAAATTTAAGTTATATAAGGGATGTTATCATGCTTTTGATTAAATGTGTCCAAGGGCAAAGATAAGCCAAGATGCGTTTAAGTTTTTAAAAGATTCATTTAAATATGCAACAGAAAATTATTACGCAGAACAAAAGTATTATGAATTAAAATAAATATTTTATAAATATTTTATAAAATTTTTAATTATAGGTTTAGAATTTATGGTATAAAATAATTAGAGAAAATTTTAATGGTAGAACAAATGAAAAAAGAAAGAAGTGGTTTCAATGGCTAGAGGATTATTTTTAATGTTTCCAGGACATGGACATGTTAATCCAACAATAGGATTAGTTAATGAACTTATAAAAAATGGAGACGAAATAACTTATGTGTGCTCAGATGAATTTAAAAGTAAATTTGAAAATACAGGGGCTAGATTTGTAGGATTTAAAATAGATACATCAAAATTTGATGGTAAAAATAGAATGGATATAATGGCTGAAAGATTCCTAGATATATTTAAAGGTGTTTTAAATACTGCTATAAAAGAAGAAGGGGAATTTGATTACATAGTTCTTGATCCTTTTCTAAAACCAGGAACAAAAATCTTAGAAAAATTTAAAGTAAAAAAAGTTATAGCAACATTTACAACTTTTGCTTTTAATGAAGAAACTGCAAAAAGAATAGCAAAATCTTTAGCATCAAATACGGAGGCTTCTGCTAAAATGGTAGAAAACTTTAATAAGTTATTACCTGAATATAAAAAATTAGGTGAAGAGTTTGGTGTAGATTTCCCAAATAATCCTTTAGAATTATTAATGGGAAGTAAAAATGATTTAACTATAGTGTTTACATCTAAATATTATCAACCAGATGGAAATTCTTTTGATGATACATATAAGTTTGTTGGACCTTCTATATTTGATAGAAAAGAATTAGAAGATTTTAAAATAAAAAATCCTGAAAATAAAAAACTTGTATACATATCATTAGGAACTGTTGCAAATACAAACATAGAGTTTTATAAGAAATGTTTTGAGGCTTTAGGTTCTAGAGAGGATTTAAAGATTATAATGTCTGCTGGAAAGAAAATTAATCTTGATGATTTAGGACAAATACCTGAAAACTTCAATGTATATACTTATGTTCCACAACTTGAAGTTTTAAAGAAAGTTGACTTATTTATAACTCATGGTGGAATGAACAGCTCAAGCGAAGGTTTATATAACAATGTACCTTTAATTGTTGTTCCTCAATTTGGTGACCAACCTGTAGTTGCAAAAAGGGTTGAAGAGTTAGGTGCAGGTATTGCTTTAATGGGACATATAGCTTCTTCTGCCATAGAAAATGCAGTTAACAAAATTTTATTAGATGATTCTTACAAAGAAAACGCTAAAAAGGTAGGGGAATCTTTAAGAGAATGTGGCGGATATAAAAAGGCTGCTGAAGCTATTCACGAAGCAATTTAATTTAAGTCTTAATAAAAGCCTTAGCCAATATTTATGGTTAGGGCTTTTTATAGAGTTAAAGGCTAAAAGTGTTAGTACTAAATAAAAAATTATTGAGTTTTATGAATGTTTGTAAAGTATTTATTTATAAGTTTAGAATTTATGGTATAAAATAATTAGAGAAAATTATTATAAACATAAGACAAATAAAAAAAGAAAGAAGTGATTTTAATGGCTAGAGGATTATTTTTAATGTTTCCAGGACATGGACATGTTAATCCAACAATAGGATTAGTTAATGAACTTGTAGAGTGTGGAGACGAAATAACATATATATGTGCTGAGGAGTTTAGGAGTAAACTTAAAAATACAGGGGCTAAATTTGTGGGTTTTGAGTTAGATACCTCAAAATTTATTAGTAAAAATAAAATAGAAGTTGCAGGCGAGAGATTTTTAAAAATAACTGAGAATGTTTTAAAACTTGCTATGAAAGAGGAAGGGGAATTTGATTATATAGTACATGACCCTTTTGTAAAACCAGGAACAAAAATAGTAGAAAAATTTAAAGTTAAAAAAGTTATAGCAACATCTACAACTTTTGCTTTCAATGAAAAAATTTATGAAAATGTTTTATGTGCTATGGCAAAAGTCACTAAAGCTATTGAGAGCATTACAGAGGGTTTTGCAAAATTAAAACCTGAATATGATAAGTTGGGTAAAGAATTTGGTATAGATTTTTCAAAGGCACAAAATCCAATGCAACTAATGATGAGTTCTAAAAGTGATTTAACTATAGTATTTACATCTAAATACTATCAGCCAGATGGAGAAAGTTTTGATGATACATATAAATTTGTTGGACCTTCTATATTTGATAGACATGAACTTGAAGATTTCAAAATAGAGAACCCTGAAAATAAAAAGGTTGTATACATATCTTTAGGAACTAATATAAATACAAATCTAGAATTTTATAAAAACTGTTTAGAAGCTTTAGGTTCTAGAGAAGATTTAAAAGTTATAATGTCTATTGGTAAAAATACTGCTATTGAGGAATTAGGCAATATACCTAAAAACTTTGATATTTATAATTATGTTCCACAACTTGAAGTTTTAAAGAAAGTTGATTTATTTATAACTCATGGTGGAATGAACAGTTCAAGTGAAGGATTATATAATAACATTCCTTTAATTGTTGTACCACAATTTGCTGATCAGCCTATAATTGCAAAAAGAGTTGAAGAGTTAGGGGCAGGGGTTCCTTTAATGGCAGATATATCAGTACAAGCTATAGAAAATGCAGTTAATAAGGTTTTATCAGATAACTCTTACAAAGAAAATGCTAAAAAGATAGGTGAATCTTTAAGAGCTTGCGGTGGATATAAGAAAGCTGCTGAGGCTATTCATGAAGCAATTTAATAATAAAATAGTAAAATTTTAATTTTGCTAAAATATAGGTAGTCGCTTAGTTTAACTAGGTGGCTATTTTTTTATAAGTTTTTATTTTATGAGAATATTAATTTTTAAAATTAATGAGAATTAATTTAATTAAGAAAGGACCTTTAGTATATTTTATAAAATTAATATTAAATAATGTGGTTAAGTATTAAAAAATATTTTCAGTTTTTCTATTAAAAGTATTATAATATTAAATAATGTAAATAATGGTGGAGGGTAGGTATTATGATTAGTATATTAGTTGTTGAAGATGATAAACATGCAAGAAAACTACTAGAAACTATTTTAAAAAGGCAAGGATATTCTGTGTTTACAGCAGAGGACGGGTTAAAAGGAATGGAAATCCTTGATAATCACCATATTGATTTAATTATTTTAGATGTAATGATGCCTAATATGAATGGACTTGAATTTGCAAAAGAACTTAGAGAAGGACAGTGTATGATACCAATACTTATGGTTACTGCAAAGCATCTTCAAGAAGATAAAATAAAGGGTTTTGTAGCTGGTGCAGATGATTATATGACAAAACCAATTGATACAGAAGAAATGTTACTTAGAGTAAAAGCACTTCTTCGTCGCTCTCAAATATCTTTATCTAAAAAAATTACAATTGGAAAAGTTACTTTAGATTATGATTCTTTAACTGTAACACGAGAAAATGAAAAACAGACACTTCCTCAAAAGGAGTTTTATTTGTTGTACAAGCTTTTGTCCTATCCAGATAAAATATTTACTAGAATTCAGTTGATGGATGAAATATGGGGAATGGAAACAGAGAGCTACGACACAACTATTAATGTGCATATTAATAGATTAAGAAAAAGATTTGATTCTTACCCAGAGTTTGAAATAGTTTCAGTTCGTGGACTTGGATATAAGGCGGTAAAAAAAGATGAAAGGGATGCATAGATGTGAAAGTTTATAGGTAAACTCAGTTTAACAATATCCTTTTCTATTATAATATTTATTATAAATTTAATAACAACAGGTATTACTGGGTGTTTAGTATATTTTTTATTTTTTATAGGTATTTTAGATGATGAAAATATAAAGCATAATATGGTTGTTCCAATAATAACACTAATGTCTTGTGTAATTATTGGAATTGTAGTTTCAACTATTTCAAGTAGAGTTGTGTTAAAACGTATTAGGCAATTTATTGAGGCTACAGGAAGGTTATCAAGAGGAGATTTTTCTACGCGTCTTAATATAAAGTATCCTCCAGAGTTTATAGTTTTGTCTAAGAATTTTAATCGCATGGCAGAAGAATTAGGTGGCATGGAAGTTCTTCGTACAGATTTTATAAATAACTTTTCCCATGAGTTTAAAACACCAATTATATCTATAAAGGGTTTTGCAGAAATATTAAAAGATGATAGTTTATCTAAAGAAGAGAGAGATGAATATTTAGATATTATTATAGAAGAGTCACAAAGGTTGAGTTATCTTGCTACTAATGTTTTAAATCTTTCAAAAATAGAAACTCAAGCTATATTAAAGGATACGCAAAAGTTTAATGTAGGGGAACAAATTCGTCAGAATATATTACTTTTAGAGTCAAAATTTAAAGCTAAAAATATTTCATTAAATATTAATATTGATGATTGTACCTTAAATGGAAACAAAGAGATGTTAAGCCAAGTGTGGCTAAATCTATTGAATAATTCTATTAAGTTTACTAATGAAAATGGAGTAATTAGCGTTGATGTTAAGAAGAATGAGGACAATATCTTTATAACTTTTAGTGATAATGGTATAGGAATTAGTGAGGGTGATATCTCTAAAATATTTGATAAGTTTTATCAAGGTGATACATCTCACGCTACTAAAGGAAATGGTCTTGGTCTTACAATAGTTAAAAAAATAATAGAATTGCATTTAGGGACAATAACATGTGAAAGTGTTTTATCTAAAGGAACTAAATTTAAAATTGTGATACCTATAGAATAAATTAAAAATGAACTATCTTATGCAGATACGCTTAGGGTGGTTTATTTTTTTATAATGAATTTATTTATTAATAATAAGTTAATTATACTAAATTTTAAATTAAATACTAAAAAGTTTATTTTTAGTTTATATTTATATATTAATATAAAACTAGGAAAAGGAAGGTGTTTTAGCATATGTTAAAAATATTAAAAAATTTTAAGGGGAAAGAATGGATACTTTTAAGCATTAGTATTGTATTTATTGTTTCGCAAGTTTGGCTAGACTTAAGATTACCAGACTATATGAGCGATATTACAAGACTTGTTCAAACACCAGGAAGTAAAATGAGTGAAATTTTAACTTCAGGTGGATGGATGCTTCTTTGTGCCTTAGGTAGTTTAGTTGCCTCAGTTGTAGTTGCTGCTCTTGCCGCAAGAATAGCATCAAATCTTTCAGCTAGGCTTAGATTTAGATTATTTGATAAAGTTCAAAAATTTTCTATGGAGGAGATAAATAATTTCTCTACAGCAAGTTTAATAACACGTTCAACAAATGACGTTACTCAAGTGCAGACTTTTATTGTTATTGGACTACAACTATTAATAAAAGCACCAATACTTGCAGTGTGGGCAGTTCTTAAAATTGTGGGTAAGAACTGGGAGTTATCATTAACAACAGGTAGTGCAGTGGCAATACTACTAGTTATTGTTGGAATATGTATTTCTATAGCTCTTCCAAGGTTTGCAAAACTTCAAAAATTAACAGATAACTTAAACCGTATTGCTAGAGAAAATCTTTCAGGTATTTCTGTTACTCGTGCATATAATGCAGAAAAATATCAAGAAGATAAATTTGATGTAGCAAACTCTGAACTTACAAGTGTTAACTTAGTTGCTAACCGTGTTATGGCAACATTACTTCCAAGCATTACATTTATAATGAGTGGTTTAAGTCTTGCAATTTATTGGGTTGGAGCAATAATTATTCAAAATGCAGATATTACAAACAGAATGTTACTATTTTCAGATGTTATAGTTTTTTCTTCCTATGCTATGCAAGTTGTAATGGCATTTATGATGCTTGTTATGGTATTTATTTTAATGCCCCGTGCATCAGTTGCAGCAAAGAGAATTAATGAAGTATTAAGTACTGAAGTTAAGATAAAAAACGGTACATCAAAAGAATCTCCAATTGGTGCTATGGGAGAAATTGAGTTTAAAAATGTTAGCTTTAAATACCCAGATGCAGAGGATTATGTTATAAAGGATATTAGTTTTAAAGCCAGCAAAGGAGAAACTGTAGCTTTTATAGGTGCAACAGGTTCAGGAAAAAGTACACTAATCAATCTTATTCCTAGATTTTATGATGCAACAAAGGGAGAAGTATTAGTTAATGGAGTTAACGTAAAAGAATATGATGAGAAATATCTTAGAAATAAATTAGGGTATGTATCTCAAAAGGTAACTTTGTTTGAAGGAACTGTGGAATCTAATATAGCCTTTGGCGATAATGGAAAATCAGAAATATCAAAAGATGATGTGGTTTATGGTGTTTATGGAGCTCAAGCATCTGAGTTTGTTGAAAAATTAGATGGTGAATATAATGCTCATGTTTCACAAGGAGGAAACAACTTCTCAGGTGGACAAAAGCAACGTTTATCAATAGCTAGAGCAATATCTCGTAATCCAGAAGTTTTAATTTTTGATGATTCATTCTCAGCCCTTGATTATAGAACAGATAGTAAGCTTCGTAAGTTCTTAAAACATGAAAGTGTTGGAACAACAACTATAGTGGTTGCCCAAAGAATCAGTAGTATAAAAGAAGCAGACCAAATTATTGTTTTAGATAATGGACAAATTGTTGGTATGGGAAAACATGATGATTTAATGGAAAACTGTAGTGTATATCAAGAAATAGCATACTCACAACTTTCAAAAGAAGAATTAGGAAGAGAAAAAGAAGCAGAAATCTTAGAAGAAGAGGAGGCTATATAATGGATAAAAGAAAGAAACCAGAGAAGAATTTAGGTAAACTTATAACTTACTGCAAAAATTATATGCCTATAATAGTTATAGCACTAACAAGTGCAGTAATAGGAACTATTTTAACCTTATTAGGGCCTGATAAGCTTTCTGAAATGACAGATGTTATAACTTCTGGAATACTAACTAATATTGATATGGAAAAGGTAACTTCCATAGGATTAACTCTTGTTGTTATATATGGTATTAGCCTTGTATTAAATTTAACTCAAGGATATATCATGGCAACTGTTACCCAAAGGGTTTCTAAAAGCTTAAGAAAAGATATTTCTAAGAAAATAAATAAACTTCCTATGTGGTATTACAATAGCAGTACCACAGGGGATTTACTTTCTAGAGTTACAAATGATGTGGACACAATTGGACAAGCATTAAACCAAAGTACAGGAACGTTAATAAGTGCTATATGTTTATTTTTAGGTTCTTTAGTTATGATGTTAAAAACAAATGTAATAATGGCAATAACTGCTGTTTTATCAACAATTATTGGCTTTGGGTTAATGTCAGTAATTATGAAAAAATCTCAAAAATATTTTACTAGTCAACAAGAGTATTTAGGTAAAATAAACGGTCATATTGAAGAAGTATATTCAGGTCATACTGTAATTAAAGCTTATAACGCAGAAAATCAAATGATGAATATTTTTAAAGGCTTAAATTCTACTCTTAAAGATAGTGCTTTTAGAGCGCAATTTCTTTCAGGGCTTATGATGCCTATTATGACTTTTATAGGTAACTTAGGATATGTTGCAGTTTGTATAGTGGGAGCTACCCTTGCTATGAATGGAAGTATTTCTTTTGGAGTAATTGTAGCATTTATTATGTATGTTAGATATTTTACTCAACCACTAGGTCAAATGGCTCAAGGTATACAAAGTATGCAATCAGCAGCAGCTGCAAGTCACAGAGTATTTGAGTTTTTAGAAGCTGAAGAAATGGAAGATGAAAGCCATAAGGTAATGGCTCTTGCCAATGCTAATGGAAAAGTTGAATTTAAAAATGTTAAGTTTGGCTACAAAGGTACAGGCAAAATCATAATAAATAATTTCTCAGCTACTGCAAAGCCTGGGCAAAAAATTGCTATTGTTGGGCCAACAGGAGCGGGTAAGTCAACTCTAGTAAATCTTCTTATGAGATTTAACGAAATAAATAGTGGTGAAATCTTAATTGATGACACTCCTATAAGTGATTTAACAAGAGAGAATATACATGATTTATTCTGTATGGTACTTCAAGACACATGGTTATTTGAAGGAAGTATTAAAGAAAATTTAGTATACAACCAAACTGATGTACCAGATGGGGTAATTAAAAATGCTTGCAAAGCAGTTGGCTTAGACCACTTTATAGAAACATTACATGATGGATATGATACTGTTTTAAATGATAAAGTTAATTTATCAGCAGGTCAAAAGCAACAGCTTACAATCGCAAGGGCAATGATTAAAGATTCACCAATGCTAATCTTAGATGAAGCAACAAGTTCAGTAGATACAAGAACAGAGCTTTTAATTCAACAAGCTATGGATAAACTTATGGAAGGTAGAACTTCCTTCGTTATAGCCCATAGACTTTCAACAATTAAAAATGCTGATATTATTCTTGTTCTTAAAGATGGTGATATTTTAGAAAGTGGAAACCATGAAGAATTACTTGAAAAAGGTGGTTTCTATGCAGAATTATATAATAGCCAATTTGAAGAGGCTTCTTAAAATATATAGTTAAAGGCTAGATTTTAGTTTTTAGTTTTTAAAATAATAAAAATAAGTTCCTTAGTTTAGACTAGGGAACTTATTTTGCTAAGTTTTTCAAACTTATTTTATTTAAATCTTAGGGAGTTTATCTTTTTGCCTTGCCTGTAATCATATCTATTGATATTTCATAAACAGACACCTTATCAATAGCTGCTTTTATATATTTTGTGCCTGCTTCTTTGTACTCACTACTATATTTATCTAAGAATTTTTCTAATGCCATTTCTTTATTGCTTCCTTCACATAAAGAAGCAGTTCCAAGTACTACTACACTTTCATATTTAGTAGCAAATTGAGATGGTAATACTTCTGTGTTACCAACAACAGTAAAGCATACTTTAGGATTGTTATGTATATTTTTAGTTTTTTCTCCTGATTCACAAGTTCCATGAATATAAATTTTATTGTTTGCTACAACATAGCTCATAGGAACTGCATAGGGATAACCATCTCCCATAGTTGATAAAATACCATATTCACATTTTAGTAAAACTTCCATGGCTTCTTCTTCAGGTAATTGTCTATTTTTTTTTCTCATTTTTTCTAACAAGGTAAATCCCCCTTTTAAATTATAATTTATTATTAAACAATTATATCATATAGCTAATTATGTGAATGTTAATAATATCAAAGAATATTTAAAGAATTACATGAATGTAAGTTGTTTTTTATGTTAAGAAGTAAGAGTAATTTAGTAGTAGAGATTAAATATAATTTTTCTATTTTAAAATGATTTTTAAGTTAGTATATAAGTGCTTTAGAGCCTAGATTTTTTATTACCTCTTATAGATAAAGTTATATTAAATATTATGGCAATAATACATGCTATTTCAAGAAATAAATTAAAAGGAGATAGTTGATTAATGCTTGTTATTAATGCTATTACACAAAATATTAGTGCACCAATTTGAACTAATAAGGAAATTTTTCTTTTCATGTTCTCAACCTCTTTCTACTTTATTTTCCTAGCAAAATTTTTTTAAGTCAATATTTTTAATATAAATATAAAGGCAAGATAGAACTCGCCTTTTACAATAGAGATTATACCCAGTTAATTAGATAACTTATTATAAGCATCAAGTTTATAATCTATATTTTTATTATAATCAAATTTAAAATATGATGTGTATATACAGTCTAAAATATATAACAATGATAATCGTGTTGAAAAAGATGAAATTTTATTGTAGTGGTTTTCGTTTGAACTTAGGTATAGGTGATAATTTGCATATTTAGTTAGAGGATTTTCGTTTGTAGAGGAAATTAAGATAATTGGTGTTCCATTTGTTTTTAATATTTTAGCTAACTTTTTCATTATAAAGCCTCTACCTTCAAAGGAAACCATTATAGCAACATGATCTTTATTGCTAGTAGATGCAGTTAAAAGCTGGTGATATTCTTCTACTGGAACGTTAATAAAGGTGCCTATCTCTTGCATTTGAAACTTAAAGTTTTGTGCAAAATAGATGTTTCCAGCAGAAGTATAAAAATCAATATGACAAGTTTTCCTTAAAACATTAGAAATTAATCTTAGTTGCTCTGTATCTATTAAGTTTAATGAAGATACTAGAGTTTGCTCATATAGTTCTTTCATTTTAAGGACAATCTGATTTTGTGTTTCATTTTGTTTAAAGGGATAGTTATAATCTATTGAATTGTCTTCTTTTAAATATTCATTAATAGACATAGATACTTGTACCTTTAACTCTGATAGCCCTGATAAGTTTAGTTTTTGGCATAATCTATAAATAGTAGATGTTGAAACAAAGGCAACTTCACTAATTTCAACAGCACTCATTTTTACAAAAGTTTCAGAATTATTCTCCATATATTTAACTAATGTTTTTTCATTTTCAGTTAAGTTGGTTAGTTTGTTTAGTTTGCTAAAAATGTTCATAAGAATCACCTCATGAACATTATACAATATTTTTGTTAAATTTTAGTGGTTTAAGTTAGAGAGTAGCTTGGACAGTATTTGCTTAATGTATGGGCAATACCATCTTCTTCATTAGAAAAAGTTATTTCATCAGCTACATTTTTTAAGTCATCTACTGCATTATCCATGGCCACTCCAATTCCAGCATATTTAACAATTGAAATATCATTGTGACCATCCCCAAAGGCAATCATTTCTTCTCTTTTATAGCCCATAGGAGTTAATACACAGTCTAAAGCTTTAGCCTTATCAATACCTTTAGCTGTAAACTCAAAATAGAAAGAAGCTGTAAACATGCAACTTAAAGAATCTTTAAAAGGTTTCATCATTTCTTTATAATGTTCTTTTAAATACTCAGGGTCCCCAGCAGTTAGGATTTTATTTAGTGGATAATCAGCAAAGTTTACTAAATCATCTTTTTCACATAACTTAAATTTACCGTTACGAGCCTCATATTGAATTATATTAAAAGGTTCATTGTTTACTTCTACATAGCAATCATAAACATTATTAACATATAAATAGTCATCTTTATCAATCATAGGTTTAACCTTAAATTTTTTCATATGCTCAAGGACTGCTTGTCCTTCTTCTACAGTCATTGGCTCATTAAATAATACTTCATTAGTTTCACAATCAATAACCTTAGAACCATTAAAACAAACTAAAAGACCATGATGTTTATTCATTTCTAATTCTTTAGCAAAATCTACGAGTCCAGAAGTAGGTCTTCCAGATGCTAAAACTAAAAGAGCGCCATTATTTTGAGCCTCAATTAAAGCCTCTTTTGTTTTTTGAGTAATTGCTTTTTTACTGTTAGTTAAGGTACCATCTACATCCATTATAATTACTTTTATATCTCTCATATTATCTTCCCCCTAGCCTTTTTATTTTATTATACTAGAGCTATTTTTATAAAAAAATATATGAATTGAGAAATGAATAATATTTATCAAAAATAATAAGTTTATAGAAGAATAAATGAAACAAGTTTGTCATCTTACCTATAATTTTATTTATTCAATTGACATAGCAATTTTTAATGGGTAAAGTACTGTATAAATAATGTTTTATTACAAATTAAGGAAAAAATAATAGAGTAATAATTTTTTTAATAAGTCATAAGATAAAAGCTAATTTTACAAATAAAAATATATGAAAATGTATTATAGAAATAAGGGGGAAAAGAAAATGAGTTATATAGATTTGCATATGCATTCTCTTTATAGTGATGATGGGGAGTTTAAGCCTAAAGAGTTAGTTGATTTATGTTTAGAAAGAAATATAAAGTATTTTTCTATTGCAGACCACAACAGTGTAAGGGGAATAAAAGAAGCCCAAGAATATTGTGAGGGTAAGGACATTAATGTTATTCCAGCCATAGAATTAGACTGTACTTTTGATAAAGTTAACTTACATGTTTTAGGGTATGGTATAGATTATAATAAACAAATATTTTATGATATTGAAGAGAATATTATAAAGCAAGAACAATCAGCCTCAAAAAAACGTATGAAACTAATTAGAGAGTTAGGTATAGATTTTTCAGATGAAGTTATTAATTCGTTATCTAGAAATGGAGTAGTTAATGGTGAAATGATTGCTGAAGCAGCTATGGAGTTTGATAGAAATCATGAGAACCCACTACTTATGCCTTATTATGAAAATGGTTCTAGAAGTGATAATCCATATGTTAATTTTTATTGGGATTATTGTGCTCAAGGAAAGGTAGCTTATGCAAAAGTAGATTTTATAAGTTTACAAGAGGCAATTAAAATTATTGAAGAAAGTGGAGGAGTTCCCGTTTTAGCTCACCCTGGAAACAATACTAAGGAAAATATAGATTTATTAGAAGGAATTGTTTCATGTGGTATTAAGGGCATTGAAGTTTATAGCAGTTATCATAGTAAAGAACAAGTAGAGTTTTATAAAGACTTTGCTTTAAAACATGAATTGCTTATAACATGTGGAAGTGATTTTCATGGGAAGACTAAGCCAAGTATAGCCATAGGGACAACAGATTGTGAGGGGAATGAGGATAAAATCATATCACAATTAAAAAGCGTTTATTAGATTCTTATTTTAAATGAGGATATAAAGTATAGATAAAAAATGGTTGTATCATTAAACATTAATGATACAACCATCTTTTATGATTTTAGAGTATTTTTAATAAAGTTTGAAACATAATCATAAAGCTCTGCTTCAGCTGATTCGTTAGTATTTGCATTTTCCATTGGTTCATTAGTGTTTACATTAGAATTTAAATCTTTCATATAAACTGCCTCCTATATTCTAAATCTAAATATAGTATAACCAGTAAGCAGTTAATAATTTCAATAAAATAATCAAACTAATATTAATAGTAAAACGAAAGATTAAGTATATTTTATTTATTTTTAGCAAACACTATTGTTAAAAATAAATAGCCCTTGATTTTATAGGTGTTGGAGCACCTGTGAAATTCAATAGATAAACGCACTATCCAAGGAATCATAAAATCAAAGACTACGTTTGTATTATGACCATTTGCAAATTTTTTATTCAAATTTGTATTTAAGGGTTATAATTTTGTATATAAACAGGTTTGATTTTAATTATTGTATTAAAAGATATGATATAGATTTTATATATAAAATCTTCTGAGATTACCTTAGATTTTTAAAGAATTAAAAGGTGATTTTGGGAGATTTTTTTATTTAGTTTTATCTTTGAATTTTGAAAAAAGTTATCCACAGGTTGTAAACAGCTTAAAATCAAGGTTTATTGGAGGTTACCGACATTATGTCGGTAACCTAATGAAAGGGTCTGAGTGCTACGCTCATAGACTTAAAAAGTTATCCACAAGGAGGTGATTTTAAGTGTTTATTATGATAAGATTTGTGGAAAAAATCAGCTAAATGTAGCTAAAAAATTTTAAAAAGAAAGTTATCCACAGGCTAGAAATGGCTTGAATACAGGTGATTTCAGAGGTTCTTGGCGCTACGGTCAGAACCTTGGAAGGGTATCAACGTAAAAGTAATATTTCATTAAAGGTTCTTGTTTTTCTGATGATATCCTTAAAATAAATAAAAAGGAGAAGATAAAGATGAATGATTTATTAGTAAAAGAATTTGAGGGTAAACAAATTTGTAATTTTATTTGGAGAGATAAACCATGTTGGGTGGCATTGGATGTTGCAGAAGTATTAGGATATAAGGATAAATCTAGGGCAATAAATGCCACTGTTAGAAGAGAAAATTTTAAGTTGGAAAAAGAATATAGTATTTTAAGTGATGAAGATTTAAAGGAATTTAAAGCTGTTTTTAGTGATTACTTAAAAGACTTTAAGTATAGTCCTAAAATAATTATTTTTTATGAAGAAGGTCTATATGGATTTTTAGCAGCTTCAAGAATGGATAAAGGTGTGGAATTTAGAACTTGGATTAGAAGAGAGGTTATGCCACAAATTAGAGAAAAGGGAAGTTATACATTAGAAAATGTTAAGAAAGAAAAAAATAATGTGGATAATAATAAAACAAACTTGAGTATGGCTAGTAGGGTGATAAGTTTAGAAAAGGAAAATAAGAAATTAAAAAAAGAATTGTATGAACTAAGAAATAGTTTAGATTTTGATATGGATAAATTTCAAAGGTTAAAAATGGCTTATGAAACATCTAAAATATTTAAAGATTTATTAGATGATATTACTTTAGATTCTAAATATAAATTTTCGTTTATGAAGAAGATTTTTAATGATTCTGGATTTGAACTTCCTATGTACATAGAAGAAGAGTTAAGTTAATAAATATAAGGCATTTAGCCATCACTTTAAGATATATATTTTATTTATAAACTCCCTTTAAAAGTTAGATTATTATTGTTTTAGCTTTTAGAAGGGAGTTTTAATGTTATGTTTATCTATCTTTATTTTTTTCTAGATATTCTTTTTAGTTATTCCATTATCTTTATTTAAAAGATATTTACAAATTTACTTTCTATCTAATTATTTGGGTTTCAATGTTTGTTCCAGAAGCATATTTTTTTAGAAGTTCCACACTGTAATTTAAAATAGATTCAAGCTCATCTTTTTGGCTAAAGGAATAAATACACATTAAGATTTTCTTTGCATCATTTGTTATGAGTGCTCTTTTTGAATCACTAGTGGGACTTCCAAAATAGCCAATAGAATCAGTTAATATAGGTAAATTAGATACATTTATTAAATCTTTTCCTATTCCCTCATATTGTGCACCTTCTGCTCCTATGGTTAATGAAATTGGAGAAGATAGATTTTCAATATTATATGAACCTACAGGAAATTTGGATTTTATAGATATTAAGTTATTAATCTCTACAATGTTATTTATTTTGTATAGACCTTTTCCTTGTAAAACTCTTCTAATTAATGCTTCAGAAGATAAACGATATTTACTTGGAGACTTACCTAAGCTTTTATAAGCTTCTCTTCCATCTTTAATTCTGGGAATGCTTGATAATTCTTCTAAGGTTATTTCACTTTTTAATGTTTCACAGTAGTTATCAATCTCTTCTAATAAATCATTAGTACTATTTGTTGTGTTTATATTGGCTTGTATACACCCTAGTGTTATTTTAGGGCAAATTTCTTTAAGTTCATTAGAAATGGTTATATCTATCATAATTTCATAAAATCCTTTCATACTTTAAATGACTATTTTAATATAAAGCTATATTTTGAAATTAATTTTTATTTATAAATAAAGTAAGATATTAATTCTTAAATATATAAAAATCAGCTTAAATATTAAGGTATATAATTATTATATTTAATAAATTAAATAAGTCTTTGCTAAAATACAGATAATATTTAGTTTATCTTTTGATATTTTTTTCTAAATTCCACAGGAGTTATCTTTTCAAAATATTTAAATACCCTAGTAAAGGAAGAATTATGTTCATAGCCAACCATTTGAGATATTTGAAGTATTGTAAAGTTTGTATTTATAAGCAATTCTTTTGCTTTTTTTATTCTTAAGTTTTGTATGTATTCAATGGGAGAAAAATTCATATTTCGTTTAAACCATTCACTATAATAGTTAATATTATAGTGCTCTATATTAGCTAATGTTTTTAAGTCAATGGATTCTGTAAAATGTTCATTTATATATTTGATGGAATTATGTAGATTATCAGCAATAATAAAATCATAAAAGTATAAAAATAAATTATTAATAGAGGAAGAATTTTTATGGATAGAGGCTTCACTTAATAATAAATATCTTATAGCTTTCCACTTTTCATCAAATAAAAAACTTTTACCACCACACATTTTTTCCATATCCCATTTGTTTAGCATTTTATTTGGAATATCCAAAACTAAAAATTCATTAGTATTATTTGCATTAAAGGTATGTTTACAATCTGGAGGAAGAAAGAATAGTGAATTATCTTCTAAGTTTAGACTTTTTTGCTCAGTCTTTATAGAAAGTGTCCCTTGAAGAGGAAGTATTAATTGTCCATATTCATGGGTGTGGGTACTAGCAGCTATATTATATATCCTGCGTTCACATTTTATATTATCCAAAATAATTCCTCCTTTGTTTATAGTTTAGAATTTACTACTTCTTATAAATTAATTATTATTATATCAAAAAAATTATTGTTCTAGATAATATAAACTTTATTATATTAAAAAAGTATTAGAACAATTATAATAAGATTAAAGATTATTTTAATAGATAAATATTATATTTTATGGAGGTTATTATGCTTACAATTGGTTATATTGGAAATGGTAAAAGTACTAATAGATATCATCTACCATTTGTTCTACAAAGAGATAATATTAAGGTAAAAACAATTTATCAAAGAAATCCTAAAAATGAAAAGTGGGATAGAATTCAAGGAGTGAATTATACCTCAAATTT
Source organism: uncultured Sarcina sp. (assembly GCA_963559995.1). Classification (GTDB taxonomy): domain Bacteria; phylum Bacillota; class Clostridia; order Clostridiales; family Clostridiaceae; genus Sarcina. Next base: position 14,367 of record CAUWNL010000013.1, on the reverse strand, counting down.
AGATGAGTTATTAAATGATGATGAAATACAATTAATTGTTATATGTACAACAGTTAATAGCCATTATGAGTATGCAAAAATAGTATTAGAACACAATAAACATTGTTTAGTTGAAAAACCATTTATGGAAACATCAAAGGAAGCAAAAGAGATATTTGCCCTAGCTAAAGAAAAGGATTTAATTGTTCAATGTTATCAGAATAGGCGTTTTGATAGTGATTTTTTAACAGTTCAAAAAGTTATAAAAGATGGCAAACTAGGTGAACTACTAGAAGTTGAAATGCACTATGATTATTATAGACCAGAAGTACCTGAATCTAGTACAGATTTTAAACCTACTTCATCATATTTATATAATCATGGTTGTCATACAATAGACCAAGTAATTAGTTATTTTGGAAAGCCAGATAATATTCATTATGATGTAAGACAACTACTAGGTGAAGGTAGAATGAATGATTATTTTGATTTAGATTTCTATTATGGAACATTAAAGGTATCTGTAAAATCAAGTTACTTTAGAGTAAAGGAAAGACCAAGCTTTGTTGTATATGGTAAAAAGGGATGTTTTGTTAAGGAAACAAAGGACCGTCAAGAAGAACATTTAAAGTTATTTTATATGCCTGAAAATAAGGATTTTGGTATAGATACAATTAATCATTATGGTGTTCTTACTTATATAGATGAATGTGGTGATACCCATGAAGAAAAAGTGAAATCTGTAAATGGTGATTATGGAAGGGTGTATGAGGCTTTATATGAATCTATTATACATGGCAAGGATAAGCTTATTACTGATGAACAAACACTATTACAAATGGAGATATTAGAAGAGGGTATAAAGAATTTAAAATAAAATATATATGAGGGGGAGTAAAGATGAAATTAGGTATTATAGGTTCTGGAATGATTGTGGAGGATTTTTTAACAGTCACTCCTTATTTAAAAGACTTAGAATTAACGGCTATTTATGGGAGAAAAAGTTCTCAAGAAAAGATAGAAAAATTAAAGGATAAATATAAAATTAAAAATATTTTTTATGATTACAATGAATTATTAAATAGCGATGTAGATACTGTGTATATAGCATTACCTAATAATCTTCACTTTGACTTTGCAAAAAGAGCCTTAGAGGCAAATAAAAATGCTATTATTGAAAAACCAATGACATCAACTTATGAACAGACATTAATGTTAAGTAATTTAGCTAGAGAAAAAAATTTATTTATATTTGAAGCAATTACTAATCAATATTTGCCGAATTACAAAAAGATTAAAGAATTAATTCCAAGTTTAGGTGATATAAAAATTATTCAATGTAATTATTCTCAATATTCTAGTAGATATGATAGTTTTAAGGAAGGAAATACTTTACCTGCATTTGACCCAAACTTTTCTGGTGGAGCTTTAATGGATTTAAATACTTATAATATATACTATGTAGTTGGTTTATTTGGAAAACCTAAAAATGTTGAATACTATCCTAATATTGAAAAAGGAATAGATACATCTGGGGTGTTAATACTAGATTATGATAAATTTAAATGCGTCTGCATTGGATCAAAAGACAGTAAAGCACCTATTGCAAATAATATTCAAGGGGATAAGGGCTGTATATACCAAGGCAGTCCAGCTAATGTTTGTAAAAATTTTAAGTTGATAATGAATGATGGAACTACTTCTTTAATTAATGAAAATAAATATGAACATCGTATGGTTAACGAATTTATTGAGTTTATAGATATAATAAAAAATAAGGACTTAAAAAAGTGCTATGATGCATTAGAAAATAGCTTAATAGTTAGTGAAATTCAAACAATAGCAAGAAAAAAAGGTGGAATTATTTTTCCGGAAGATAATGTATAGGCTTTAGTATTAAAACTTAATATAGTTGATAAATCAATTTCTTAATTTATAGAAACTCCCTTTAAGAAACTAGTACAATCTAGTTTTTAAAGGGAGTTTTATGTCAGATTTTATTTATCTTTATTTTGTTTTTTAGTTACTCCTTTTTTAGCATTTTTGGTTGTTTCGTTATCTTTAGTTAAAAAGGTGCCTACAAATTTATCTTCTATTGTTTTATAAGTTGATACAGTGGCAGTTTCAATATTTTTATAAACTCCTACAACAGTTTTTTCAATAATTTTATAAGTACCTATAACAGCTTTTTCTATTTTTTTATTTTTTTCAGTAAGCTTAGACATAATAGAAAATCCTTTAAAATACTATTATTTATTATATTTAAAATTGTTGTTGATAGTGAATATAAATAAAATTTTCTATAGTTTCTAAATACCTTTTCTGTATCAGTATGAACATCTTTGAAAAGAAGAATTAATATTGCATCTTTTTCTTAATAAAGCAAAAACAATTGAGATTATTCCAAGAGGTACTGCGTTTAAAAGGAATTTTTTTAAAGAATTGGTATGCATTTTGCGTATAGTAATACAGATTTGCAATTAGATTTATTATTCATTATATTTTATAATTAATTATATAAACAATGAAAAAAACAAATTTTTAATCTTATAAATTAAATTTAAAAGTGATAATAATAAGATATAAAGTAATAAATACATATTATTAATTAATTGAAAATTAATGAAAATTTTATTTAGATACATGGTTATTTATATGGAGATGTGATAAAAATAAGGAGTGATTATTATGGCAAGAGGATTATTTTTAAATACAGCAAGAACTCATGGACATGTTAACCCTACCATTGGCTTGGTTAAAGAACTTGTAGCAAGGGGGGACGAAGTTGTTTATGTTAGTAGTGCTGAATTCAAAGAAAAACTTGAAAAGGCTGGAGCTAAATATGTAACATTTCATGCAGAGCAACTAGAGCAACCAGAGGATATGAAAGAATTTAATATGAATAAAGTATTAGATGCTTTTAAAAAGACAAATGAATTAGTTATAGAAGCTGCTATGGAGGAAAGTGGAACATTTGATTATTTAGTGTATGATGAGGGTGTAAAAATAAGCAAGGCACTTTTAGAGAAGTTTAATATAAAAAAAGTTATAGCTCTTTCTACAGCTTTTGCTATGAATAGTGAAATATTTCGTGAGGTTGTTAATAATTTTAAAATTGATGATACTGTTATAAAACTTGACGAAAGAACTTTAAGTAATATAGAAAAAGAGTTTATTGGAAATGAATATGCTGATTTAAATATAGTATTTACATCAAAATATTATCAACCTTATGGAGAAGAGTTTGATGATAATAAATATAAATTTGTAGGACCTTCTATAATTAATAGGCAAGAAGTGGATGAGTTTAAAATAGAAAATCCAGATAATAAAAAGCTAGTATTTATTTCATTAGGAACAATAGCAAATAAAAATATTAAATTTTATAAGGCTTGTTTTGAAGCTTTAGGATCTAGAGAAGATTTAATTGTAGTAATGTCAGTTGGTAAGAAAATTGATATTAAAGATTTAGGCGAGATTCCAAATAACTTTAGAGTTTATAACTATGTTCCACAACTTGAAGTTTTAGAACAAGTTGATTTATTTATAACTCATGGTGGAATGAACAGTTCAAGTGAGGGATTATATAATGGATTACCATTAGTTGTTGTTCCACAAATGGGAGATCAATATATAGTTGCAAAAAGAGTTGAAGAATTTGGAGCTGGTATTGAATTAAAGGATAATGTTAATTCAAACAATATAAGTGAAGCAGTAAATGAGATTTTATCAAATAATTCTTATAAGGAAAATGCACAAAGAATAGGAAAGTCATTACGTGAGAGCGGTGGGTATAAAAAGGCCGTTGATTGCATACATAATATAATAAAATAATAAATTTGAATAATTAGTATAAGTAAAGTAGCCACCTATATATTTTAGGTGGTTATTTTGCATGTAATTAGCAACTGTTTATAAGGTATTTATTCTTAAGAGGAAAGAATGCTATTATTATTATATAATAGGATAAAACAAAGGAGAAAATATATGAACTTAAGAAGTCTTGAATATTTTATAGAAGTTGCAAAGCAGAACAGTTTTTCTAAGGCGGCAAAGAATTTATTTGTTACTCAGCCAACATTAAGTCGTCATGTTGCAGATTTAGAAAAGGAATTAAAAGCACAACTTTTTATACGTGAAAGCAAAAAAGTGGTGTTAACTGATGCAGGAAAAATATGCTTTAAAGAGGCTCAAAAGATTGTAGGCCTAGCTAATAATATGGTTAATAAGGTCAATGATTTAGAAAGTAAGAAAAAGTTACAATTAAATATTGGTTATCTTACATCTATACAAAGTGCTATAAATAATCCTATTATAGAGTTTTGTAATAAATATAGTGATATTAATATAAATATGATAGGGTGTCATAGTAATAAAATGCTCCCATTATTTAAATATGGGGAAATAGATATCATGATTACAGTGAAAGAGGCATTACGAGTTATACATAATATAGAGATAATAAAGATTCTTAAAAATGAGTTACTAATTATGGTATCTGAAAATCATCCATTAGCTATGAAAAAAGCAATAAAAATAAGTGAATTAAAAAATGAAGGTTTTATAGTGCTAGATCAACATATTTCACCAACAGCGGTTAATTATTTTTTAGGAGAAAATAATAAGTTAGGGTTTAACTTACACGTAAGTAACCACGTTAAAGACATGTTTACATTAATTCTATTAGTAAGTTCAGGAAAAGGAATAAGTTTTATATCTTCAGAAGCATTACCAATTTTAAATGAGGCTAAGGGAATAAAACTATTGCCTGTAGAAGATATAGACATAGATATAGATATAGTTTTAGCTTATGATATATATAATAAAAATCCATCTATAAAAATATTTATTGAAGAAATGAAGAAAAAGTTTTTAGATTAAATGATAAAGATAAAATTATTAATCCTTGGAAACCATTATTGAAAATGGAAATATTAAAAGATTTGAAGTAAATAAAATCAAAACTAGCCATAGATACTAATTTGCAAATTAGTATCTATGGCTAGTTTTTTATAGTTTTAAAGTCTCTTTAATAATCCTTGTAACATAGAGGCGTGTCTTGCTTCATCTCTAGCAGCCCCATCTATGAATGTATATAATTCTTCAATACCAGCAGCTTTAGCTTTAGCAGCTAATTCAGTTTTTAATTTATTAGCTCCAACTTCTCCATTCATCATTTGAGTTATATTAGTTTTAGTACAATCAGAAATCTTACCAGTTAATTCAGCATAGTGTGCTGCGTGCTCTGCCTCTTCCCAAGCAATAACCTTTAGCACTTCAGCAGCTTCAGCATATCCTGCACGTTGAGCAACTCTAGCCATAGCAAGGTAAAGACCTACTTCAGATGTTTCACCAGTAAATTGACCATTTAAGCTAGATTTTAATTCTTCATTATCTTTAGCAATACCTAGTTCATTAGTTACAGAAAACTTTAAATCTTCCATGTAAATATCCTCCTATATTCTAGATTTAAATATAGTATAACCAATAGGTACATGATAATATTTCAATAAAATAATGGGTTTTATATTAATAAGTGGTGAAAAAGCTTAATAGTTAGTCTTTTGTTTTTCTAAAGGCTAGGGGAGTTTTTCCGTGAACCTTTTTGAACATTTTTATAAAATTTGAGCTGTGGTTATAGCCTAAAATTTTAGATATTTCATGAATACTAAGCTCTGTTGTAGATAATAGATTTTCGGCCATTGTTGATCTAATAGAATTGGTATATTGGCTAATGGACATATGATACCTTGTAGAAAATCCAGCCTTTAATTTTTGCTCATTTAAAAACACCATTTTACTTAAAATTTTAATGGTGGGAGGATTACAAGCTTCTTTTGTTAAAATATCATGGGCTTTTTGAATTGAATTAACATCAGAAGCAGTTAGCATAATTCGCCTACTTTTACCTATTTTAATATCCCCATAGTTTAGTTGATTAGTAAAGGCGTTTTGTGGAGAAGAGGATATTTCATTATAAAGCAAATAAACGCATTCTAAAATTTTGCTTTCTAAATATAATGGATTTAATAAATTGGCCTCAGCTAAGCTCCTTAATTTTTGTATAATAGAAGCTATTTCAAGAGGTAGATAGTGATACGTATAATTAGTAATAAAGTTATTAAAATCTACACTGTCAGGAAAAATAGGTTTAATTATTTTATCAAAATATTTTTTATAAATTGTTATCTCTGCACCATGAAGATGTTGTCCTTTTTCCCAAGTTTGAGTTCCTTTTAAGGCTTTTTCAGCTATAAAAAATGATGAAGGTGTAAAGTGTGAAATTGGATTATTTTCAATTTTAAACTTAGTTTCTCCATTATAGACAGTTCCAAAGCGTATTAATTCTTCATTATGCTCAAAGGAAAGAGAAAAGGTTACAGGAATTGTGTAATCTCCAACTCCAAAGTCATAATATCCATTTCTACTATATTTAATAAAGTACCCAAGTTCAGGTCTAAGGTCATTTTTATATATAATACAATTTTTTTTACAGTAAGGTTTAAATCCTAATTTATTGAAAACTTTATTTTGAAAATCCATTGTTGTTTTAGAAACCATAATTTATCCCCAATTTCTAATTAGATTATCTATAATTGTATCAAAAAAGTTGTTTAAATAGATGATAAAATTATTAAATTAGGTGTAGATATTATATTGATAATGAAACTCATATACAATTAAGAAGCAAAATGAAAAGTAATAAAATAGTAGATATAAGAAAATATAGGGGGAATATTATGAAGTTTAATTTATTAAAGAAATTAGCGGTAATTTCTTGTTTGTGCGTAGGTGCTGTGTTTTTTGTAGGGTGCGGAGTTTCTGATAAGGCTTCAAAAGATGATGCTTCACCAGAAAACACTGTAATAGTCACAGATGTAAAGGGAGAAGTTGAAATACCAGAAAATCCTGAAAGGATAGTTGATTTAAGCGGTAATAGTGATATTTTATCTATTTTAGGATATAAGGTTATAGGAACTGCAAATAGTGATGCTTATGATTATACTAAGTTTCCTTCATATTTAGAGAATACTTTAAGTGGAGCAGAAATTTTAGGATATAGTATGCAAGATACTATGGATGTTGAAGCTATTATGAACTTACACCCAGATTTAATAGTTATATCAACAGTTCAAGAGAAAATGTATGACCAATTAAGTGAAATAGCTCCAACAGTTATGATTCAATCTGAAGCTTTAAACTGGAAAGATGATGTTAAATCTTTTGCAGATGTATTTAATAAAGAAGATGAAGCAAATAAATGGTTAGCAGATTATGAGGCTAAAGGACAGGAAAATGGGCAAGCTATTAAATCACAATATGGTGAAGATACAACTTATCTTTCATTCTTAGCAAGTGGTGGTCAATTCTTTGTATTTGATGGAGCAGGTTTTGGTAGTGTTTTATATGAAGATTTAGGTCTTGCAAAGCCAGAAGGTATGCCAGAACAAAGTGATATTAGTCTTCCTGTTGTAACTTATGAGGGATTAGCATCTATTAATACAGATTATATATTTTTAATAGCAACAGAGGCAGACTTAGCAGAACTTGAAAACAATGCAATATGGAATAGCCTACCTGCTGTTAAAGAAGGACATGTTGTAGTTCTTGAAGCATCACCATACTTTAATCAAGGATATAGCCCAATTGGAAGAGAGTTATTACTAGATGAAACAGGTGAAATGTTAAATGGAACAAAATAAAAGAAACACAACAATATTTATAATTGGTAGTTCATTACTTTTGATAATAGGCCTGATTCTAGCTGTGAAGCTGGGATCCGTCCATATTTCTTTTTCAGATATTTTAGACAGTATTTTCAATTATAGTGAAACTTTAGAACTTATGTTAGTTAGAGATGTGCGTATTCCAAGAGCTTTATGTGTGCTATTTACAGGAGGGGTTTTAGGAGTAACAGGAGCAATGATTCAAGGTGTTACAAAAAATCCAATAGCAGAGCCATCAATACTTGGGATAAGCCAAGGAGCAACTTTAGTAATAGCAATATTTTATGCAGCAGGAATTGCAGTAAGCACTAGAAATGTAATGGTAGCTTCTTTTATAGGAGCATTTATAACTGGGGTTATAGTTTTAGGATTTATATCAAAAAAAGCAAATAATAATTCCATAGCAAAGATACTTTTAGGTGGAATGGCTATGAGTACATTTTTTATTTCATTAACAACTATAATTGGTCTTTTATCAAATCAATCTCAAATGATAGGTTTTTGGGTATCTGGAGGTTTTAGAAATGCAGGTTGGGGAGATTTTAAATTAATACTAGTTGTAGGAGTTATAGGTCTTATAATAGCAATTTTATTATCAGGAAAGATAAATATATTAAACCTTGGAGATGATGTTGCTGTTGGTCTTGGAGAAAATCCAGAAAAAATAAGATTTACTACCCTTATGGTTATGATACCAATGTGCGCAGCAGCAGTTGCAGTTGGAAAAAACATAGCTTTTGTTGGCCTTATAGTTCCACAAATAGTTAGAAAAATATTAGGTGAAGATTATAGAAGAAACATACCATGTTCTTTTTTACTTGGAGCAGTTCTTTTAACCTATGCAGATATTGCAGCAAGAATGTTATTTGCACCTTATGAAACTCCAATTGGAATATTTACAGCATTAATAGGAGTGCCATTTTTCATTTCAGTTGCTAGAAAGGAGAGAGGATAATGCATAAAAAGAGATTTAAAATAGTTTTAATAATTTTGATAGCTTTATTAATAATGTCCTTTGCAGTTACATTATGTTGGGGTACATATAAAGTTTCTATTATTGAAGTCATAAATACGTTATTAGGAAATGGGACAAAGCTTCAAAATACAGCAATTTTAAGCATTAGACTTCCTAGACTTTTAGTTGGAACCTTTGTAGCAATTGCATTATCAACAGCAGGAGCCATTCTTCAAACTATAACTAAAAATGATTTAGCAGACACAGGAATAATAGGAATAAATGCAGGGGCAGCAGTAGCAGCAGTAATATTTATTACTTATGAAACTACAAATTATTATAGTGAACTTGGAGGGTTTTCAATATTTGTTTTACCTTTTATGGCTATAATAGGTGCAGGAATTACCTCCTTTGCAATATACATGTTATCTAGCAGAAATGGAATAAAACCTAAAAGGCTTTTGCTTATAGGAATTGGGCTAAATGCAGGGCTTAATGCTTTTATAACCTTTATTACTTTTAGAGGTGGAGTTGGAGATTACAATAGAGTATTAGTTTGGACATCAGGAAGCCTTTGGGGGGCAGGATGGAACTATGCTAAGGTAGTTATTCCTATAGTAGCTTTAATGTTTATAGTAATTTTATTAAATAATAAAAAGTTAGACGTTTTAAACCTTTCAGATGAATTATCTATATCCTTAGGGTTAAACATAGAAAAAGAAAGAAAAAGATTTTTAACTTTTGCAGTTATATTAGCAGGAACAGCAACAGCTTTTGCAGGTAATATTGGATTTTTAGGTCTTATATCTCCTCATATAGCAAGAAAGTTAGTTGGAAATTATCATAAACACTTTGTTGTAATATCAGGGATAATAAGTGTTATAATAATCCTTCTTGCAGATGCTGTTTCAAGAAATTTATTCTCTCCCATTGAAATTCCAGTAGGAGTAACAGTATCAATATTTGGAGTACCATATTTTATTTATTTAATGATGAAGGAGTAGTAATTATGGAAGCTATTAGTGTAAAAAATTTATCAGTAGCCTATGAAGATAATATCATAATTGAAAACATGAGTTTATCTATACCAAAGGGAAAAATAAGTATAATAATTGGGGCAAATGGTTGTGGAAAGTCAACACTTTTAAAAACTATAGCAAGGGTTAATAAGGCTAAAAAAGGGGATATTTTTATAAATGAAAAAAATATAAAGAAGACAAAAGAAAAAAATATAGCAAAGGAAGTGGCTTTTCTTCCCCAAGGGCCAGTTTGTCCAAGTGGTCTTACAGTTAGAGAACTTGTTGCCTATGGAAGATTCCCCCATCAAAAGATGATAGGTGGTCTTAATAGCCATGATAAAGAAGTTATTGATTGGGCAATAAAAGAAACAGGTCTTAGTGAGTTTGCAGATAGAGGAATTGAAAACTTATCTGGTGGTCAAAGACAAAGGGCGTGGATTGCTCTTGTCCTAGCTCAAGAAACAGAGATTATAATGCTTGATGAACCTACAACTTATTTAGATATGTCTTATCAACTTGAAGTTTTAGAGGTTCTTAAAAACCTTAATGAAAAGAAGAATATAACTATAGTTATAGTTTTACATGAACTTAATAATGCTTGTAGGTTTGCAGATAATATAATTGGTCTTAAAAAAGGAAAAATTATATGTGAGGGAAAGCCAATAGATGTAATTAATAGGGAAACTCTAAAAGAGATTTATGGAATAGAAGCAAATCTTGTGAAAAGTGATAATGGAAAATATCCAATATGTATGGAATATGAGCTTTTTAGGGAGATGGCATGAGAAATAAAAACTTTATAATAATAGCAATAGGGCAGATTATATCACTTTTTGGTAATGCAATTCAAAGATTTAGTATGTCTTTATATTTATTAGAATTTACAGGAAGTGCCGCAGCCTTTGCAAATATCCTTGCTATATCCACTATACCATATGTTTTATTTGCACCCATTGCAGGAAAGTTAGCAGATAGTATAAACAGAAAAAAAATAATGGTTTACTTAGACCTTTTTTGTGCAATATTAATAGGTGGTTATGCAGCTTTGTTACTTAAAGGAAAAGATAGTGAGTTAATAGTTGCAATAGTTATGTTTATACTATCTATATGTTCAACACTATATGGGCCAGCAGTAGTTTCCTCAATTCCACAAATAGTGGATAAAGAAAAATTAACATCAGCAAATGGAGTAATAAATCAAGTAGGTTCAGTTGTTAATTTTTTAGGGCCAATACTTGCAGGGCTTATTTATGGATTAGTAGGGATAAAATTAATAGTAGTGATAAATGCAATAAGTTTTTTAGTATCAGCAGTAATGGAGTTATTTTTGGATATTCCAGATATAAATAAAAAGGAGAATATATCTAAAGATAAATTATTATCTATAAACTTTGTGAAAAAATCCTTTGCTGATATGAAAGAAACTTTTATTTATTTACAAAAAGAAAAGAAAATTGTCCTTGCTATTATAGCCTCCTATGCCTTTTGTAATATCTTCTTAGTACCAATATTATCAATAGTAGCACCATACTTTATTAATATTTTATTAAGGCTTCCTTCTCAAGTTTATGGAATAGTAGAGAGTATATGTGTTTTAGGTATGATACTTGGTGGGTTTTGGATAAGTGTAAAGCCAAAAATGTTTTCTATGAGAAAACTTCATTATACCTATTACCCTATGATTATAGGTGTTATGTTAATATGCACCTTAGGATTTATAAGGACAAATAACTATCTTATGGCAGGAATTTTTGCTTTTAGTGGAATGCTTATAATGTTATCTTTAGCTTTATCAAATGTGCTGACACTAACATTTATACAAAAAGAAATACCAGAAAATATGTTAGGAAGTGTATCAGCATTTTCTACAGCAATAGCTACTATAAGTGTTGCTCCAGGGCAATTATTATTTGGACAAGTTATAGATATGGGAATACCTTTAGGAATAATTATGTTACTAGTAATACTTGCTAATTTTACTCTTATATTATTTATTAAGAAAAGTATAAGATAGGGAGAATTAAATATCACTTAACTAATAAAAGTAATGGTATTAAAACAATATTTCATATTAAGCCAAAAAAAAAAGAGGATTTAAATTTGAATCCTCTTTTTAGCTTAATATTATTGTATAGTTAGATTTCTCTCCTATTAGCTTAGTTTTTCTAAGTCGTCATTAAATTTTGTAGTTGTTGAACTTGAAGCATAGTTATAATATACTTCTCCATTTATAGTTACTGTATTATTTAAGTTTATTGAAATTTCATATATTTCATATTCCTGTTATTTTATAAACAGCAAGTTAAATTTTACATATATCTATTAACCAAATAATAGCATCTCTCTTTTGTTATAGAAATTAATTGTTTAGTATTATTAATATATGCTTGTTTACCACTTTTCTCTGATTTTGCTAGAGGTAACCTATTAGTATTATCCCATTCAGTACATTCATTTCTAAAATCAACTTTTTGTGATTGAGTCATATTTTCTTGTATCGCAAGTTCTACAGATGTTAATTCATTATCCCAATTTTCGTAACTATTACCTTCATAGTTAACCATTTGTTGGGTTGTATACCCACTTGTTGATGGGTTATTACTACTCATTTTATTTAATTGACTTAAAAATTTTTGTTTTAATTGACTTAAAGTAGGGGAGTTTGATGTAGTAGCTTTAGATGGTGAATTACTACTATTAGATGATGAACTTCCAGTACTAGAAGTTGTTCCACTTGTACTGCTTGAACCATTAGTATAAATTCTTAATACTTGTCCAACGTATAATACATTAGGATTTGAAATATTGTTCCATTGTTGTAGTTGTGAAACGGTAACACCATATTTATAAGCAATACCACTTAAAGTATTTCCTGATTGTACAGTGTATGTAGTGTAAGAGGAACTACTAGTTTTATTACTTGAGCTACTTGTAGGTTTTGTTGTGCTACTTGAAGAGTTACTTGAAGTATTAGTATAAATCTTCAATGTTTGTCCAACGTATAATACGTTAGGATTTGAAATATTGTTCCATTGTTGTAGTTGGGAAACAGTAACACCATATTTATAAGCAATACCACTTAAAGTATTTCCTGATTGTACAGTGTATGTAGTATATGATGAATTATTTGTAGTACTTGTTGGATTTTCTCCATCTGCTCCACCTGCTGGCATTGGATAAATTTTTAATACTTGACCAACATATATTTGATTTGGATTAGGTATATTATTCCATTATTGCAATTGTGAAACTGTAACACCATAATTATAGGCTATTTGACTTAATGTATTTCCTGGTTCAACAGTATATGAAGTAGTTGAATCATTAGTTGCTCCCGCTAACATAACTTTATTAATTCCAATAGTGTTATTTGGAACATTAGCGTTATTTGATAAGAATATTCCACCAGCGCCTATTAAGGAAACAGTTAAAATTCCGACTAATATCTTTCTTCTTGTTGAGTACTCTAAAATTGATATGATTTTGTTTCTTTTCATTTTCATTCTCCCCTTTATATGTATTTAATGAACAATGTTTTCATTATATAAAAAATATAAATATATAACTATAATTTTTTACAAAACCCTGAGAAAACAATGAACAAACCATAGATTTATTTGTATTATTTCTAATATCTGTAATAAAGTATAGTCCTAAATTTAGCTATTATCAATATAAATTTTACAATTAAGTTATTAAACTATTTTATATGTTAACAGATCGTTCATAGTTATACTTAATGGTTTAATATATTATCTATTTATATATATTTACAACCAATGTAGTAGGAAATCTTTATTATATTTTCATATTTAAAAAGGTACAAGTAAGATAAATACTTGTACCTTTTTAGATATTTATACGAGTATAATTAACTTCTAATAGTTTTAATTGTTTAGTACGAAAGTATCTTAACAACTCACTTTTTTATAAAGCTGTAATCATTAGAATTATTTTGGCTTACTAATTCAACTGTATAAACATTATGATAGGCATTATAGCTATTAAAAATTCATTATGTTAGTTGTTGTTTATTGTTGCACTTATAGTGTTTAAGCTATTTAGAAGAATTATCTCATTCATTAAAACTTTACATATCTTGAAGGAATAAATCCAACTTGATTGTCACCATACTCCATCTTATAGAATTTATTACTTGTTTCAGAACCTAATATAGTTATTTTAGTTCCTGATTTTAATGTTGTTTTTAGAAATTGTTGTGTATTATACATATTAATAGGAATACTATATATACCTACTTGCCCGCCCTCTGAGCTATAAACACATGCGGAAGTATTGGTTGTTTTAGTATAAATCTTCAGTATTTCGCCGACGGATAGTACATTAGGATTTGATATGTTATTCCATTGCTCTAATTGTGAGATTGTTACTCCATAGTCAAAGGCTATGCTATCTAATGTGTCTCCTGATTCTACTGTATATGTAGTATATGATGAATTACTACTATTTATAGTACTATTTGAACTACTTGAAGAGTTACTTGAAGTATTAGTATAAATCTTTAATGTTTGTCCAACGGATAATACATTAGGATTTGATATGTTGTTCCACTCTTGTAATTGAGAAACAGTAACACCATATTTATAAGCAATACCACTTAAAGTATTTCCAGATTGTACAGTGTATGTAGTGTAAGAGGAACTACTAGTTTTATTACTTGAGCTAC
>CAUWNL010000012.1:0-50700 GCA_963559995.1 uncultured Sarcina sp. | reverse complement strand
ACTGTTATTAAACAAATATTTTACAGATTTCTGTTGATTAAATAATAAATTATTATTTAAAATTATTCTATAAAAATATAACCATTCCTTTAAAATTAATCACCTAAGATATAATAAAAATAAACATGAACTACAATCAAATCTAGTCATGTTTTATATAAATTAAATTTGAATTTTAAGTTTATAGAATACTTATACCAAGTAGTTACCTATATAATAAATTAATAGTTATGATGTATGTAATAATGATTAATACTGTATTTTATTAATATATTATTTTTTTATGAGCATATCATCATTTTGAAATTTATTTGCTATAGCCCCATATAATGTCCATCCAAATAATGCTACTACTCCACCGTAAAGCATAGCTTGTGCACCCGCTGTATACATAGCATATAAGCTATAAATTCCAGCAGCAAATGCAATAATACTAGGAATCATTGCTCGTTTACCAGTTATTCCACTAGTTCTTTGAATAACAGCTACAGCAGCCATAGATAAAAGATAAGGAATCATATTAGTTACAACAGATAAATTGACTATTAAATTAAATTCCTTATTCAAAGTTGGACTTATTGTTAGTAAAGCAAATAAGCTTTGTAAAATACATAGAATTATTAATCCTATAACTGGAACATTTCTACTTGTAAGTTTTTTGAAAATCTTTGGAAAGTATCCTTGACCTGCAGAGCTTTTAAATACCTCTCCAAGAGTAAATTGCCATGCAAGGAGAGAGCCAAAACATGCAAGAACCATAACTCCTGTTATTACTTCACCTACTGTTGGGTTAAACATTTTTGCAAATACTAATCCAAAAGGGGCATTTGAGTTAGCTAATGCAGAGTTTGGTATAATCCCTTGTATTATATTAGTTGAAAGTATATAAATAACAGCTGCCCCTAAAGTTCCACCTAAGCAAGCTATAGGAACATCCCTTTGAGGGTTTTCAACAGATTCCATATTAGCAGATGCAGATTCTAATCCTAGAAATGCCCATAATGTTATGGATATTGATTGGCTTACACCACTAAATAATCCATAATGATGTGGATCCCAAGCTGAAGCATATAAAGTAGGGTTAAACCAAAACCATCCAATAATACAAAATACAATTACAGGTCCAATTATTCCCCAAATCGTAAATGAACCTATTGTTCCTGTTATTCTAGCACTTATAAAATTGGGAATAGTAGTTATCCATAAAACAATTATTATCCATACAGTTGTCATAACTGGAGATAAATTTACATTTAAGAAAACTGTAGCATACCCAACAAGAGATACTGCAATTCCTACATTTGCAATTAAGCAAGCTATTGCATATCCATAGTTAGCCATAAAGTTTCCTGATTTTCCAAAGGTATATTCAGCATATCCACCCATTCCACCATCTTTTTTACTAAACATGCCACATCTAGCAAAACCATAAGCAAGGGCAGTTGCTCCAAGAGATGTAACTATCCAAGATAAAATAGACATTGTGCCTACTTCGGCTAATTGAGATGGTAACATGATAAGTCCAGAACCAATCATATTTATAGCAGTTATCATAGTCAATTGCCATACGTTCATTTTTGTTTTACCTTTTTTCATTATACTTTGTTGATAAGACTTATAAATTTATAAGGCTTTTATTAAACTCTGAAAATATACTGACAATTTTAATTCTATTTAATACTTTTTAAACCAATTAACTTATAGATTAATAAAGTTTATATCAACAAATTAATAAAAACCTTCTTAATCGTTTACATAAATCTAAGTTTATCAACATTCCACCTCCGTCCTAAAATATTTTAGCTTAACAATAAGTAATTTTTGTACCTTTTATGCCTTCTAATAATTCTTTTGCATCATTTAAGAATCCAATAATGGCTTTTTTATCTTTATTAAATGTAACAAACTTTTTACAAGCTTCTATTTTAGGAAGCATACTTCCCTTTGCAAATTGATTTTCTAATATATATTTATCAATTTCATCTACTGTTAAATGATTTATTTTTTTCTCAGTTGGTTTGTTATAATCTATACAAACTGAATCAACAGCAGTAAGAATCATTAAAATATCAGCATCTAACACTTCTGCTAATTTTTCTGCTGCAAAATCTTTATCTATTACAGCTGACACTCCTATAAATTTAGAATCCCTTTTAACAACAGGAATCCCTCCGCCCCCGCAAGCAATAACAATATCGTCATTAGCAACTATTCTTTTTATTGACTTTTTTTCTACTATATCAATAGGTTCAGGGGAGGGGACTACCCGTCTATACCCTCTACCTGCATCTTCTTTTAATATATAATTATTACACTTTTCTAATTTTATAGCTTCTTCCTTTGTATAGAAGGAACCTATAGGTTTAGTTGGATTATCAAATGCTGGATCGTTTTCTGAAACTATGACTTGAGTTATTATAGTTTCAACATTTTTATCAATATTTTTAATCTTCAATTCTTCTAATATAGCATTTTGTAAGTGATATCCTATATACCCTTGAGAGAATGCATCACAAACATCAAAAGGAAATAAAATATTCTCTTTATCAACCTTATGAGCTGTTTCAATACTAGATAGTATTTGTCCAATTTGAGGACCATTTCCATGAACTATAGATACTTGATGTCCTAGTTGTACTAAGTCAACAATAGATTTTGCTGTTACTTTACAACTTTTAAGCTGATTATCAGAATCTTTAAGTTTTTTATCTATTTGAAGTGCATTTCCTCCAAGGGCTATAACTATTTTCATAATGAATTCCTCCTTCCATTAAACTATTCATTATTTATTATCTTCCTAAAGTAGCTACCATAACAGCTTTAATTGAATGAAGTCTATTTTCTGCTTCATCAAATACTACAGAGTTAGGACTTCTAAACACTTCATCCTCAACTTCTCTTATATCTAAGCCACTTTCTTTAGCCTTTTTAGCAGTTTCAGTATTGAAGTTATGGAATGATGGTAAGCAATGCATAAATAAAGTATGTTTATTATTTGTTTTAGTGAACATTTCTCTTGTAACTCTATAAGGGGTTAACAAAGCTACCCTTTCTTTTAATTTGTCTTCCTCCCCCATTGAAGCCCAAATATCAGTATAAATAACATCAGCATCTTTTACAGCATAATCTATACTATCTGATATTTCTATAATAGCACCAGTTTCAGCAGCCATTTTCCTTATTTCTTCTAATTTTTCTTCATTAGGATATAATTCTTTAGGCCCTAATCCTACAAAATGCATACCTGTCTTTGCAGCACCATACATTAAAGCATAACTCATATTATTTCTTGTATCGCCAACAAAGACTAGTTTCACTTTCTTTAACGGTTTGTCTAGATGTTCTTCTATAGTCATGAAGTCAGCTAAAATTTGAGTAGGATGGTCATCATCTGTTAACCCATTCCAAACAGGAACACCAGAGTATTTAGCTAAATCTTCAACTGTTTTTTGTTGATATCCTCTAAATTCTATACCATCGTAAAAACGTCCTAAGACTCTAGCTGTATCTTCTATTGATTCTTTTTTACCCATTTGGGAGTTAGTTAAATATGTAACTGAAGCACCTTCATCAGCTGCACTGCATTGAAATGCACATCTAGTTCTTGTAGATGTTTTCTCAAAAATTAAACATATTTCTTTTCCTTCTAATAGGTTACCTTTTATACCTGCTAATTTTTTAGTTTTTAGAGAGTGTGCTAATGATAAAAGATATTTTACCTCCTTTGGTGTAAAATCCTTTAATGTTAAAAAACTTCTTCCTTTTAAATTTACTGACATTATTAATTCCTCCTTAAAATATTATTAATTTATATTAATTTAAATTTTCACGTATTAATGGCATGCTCATACACCTTGGGCCCCCTCTTCCTCTTGAAAGTTCAGATGATGGCATTATATGAACTTTGATACCGTTTTCTTCAAGGAGCTTATTTGTTACATAGTTTCTTGAGTAAACAATAACCTCTCCAGGTGAAATAGCTAATGTATTTGACCCATCATTCCACTGTTCTCTAGCAGATGCTATTTTATCCCCATTTCCACATCTTATTAATGTAACAGGTGTTTTTAAATATTTACTTAATATATTTTCTAATGTGTCTATCTCTTGAGTTGTTTTTAAATTTTCAATATTATATGGATCTTTAGTTAATGCATAAACATTTAAAGGTCCTACTATTTCTGGATGTACTGTGAATTTATCATAATCCACTTGAGTAAAAACAGTATCTAAATGCATAAAGGCTCTACTAACTGGAATTTGAAATGCTAAAACAGTCTTAAAGTTTGAATTATTGTTTAGTAATAATCTTTTAGCAACCCTTTCCACAGATAAAGCATCTGTTCTTTGAGATATGCCTATAGCAACTACTTCTTTTGAAAGTACTAATTCATCACCACCTTCAATAGATGATTCTTCATCTCTATTAAACCAATAAGGAATATTTTTATTAAAGAATCTTGGATGGTACTTAAATATATATTTTGCAAATATAGTTTCTCTATTTCTAATATTAGTTCTCATATGATTTAAGGTTATACCGTTACCAATAGTGGCAAAGGGATCCCGAGTAAAATATAAATTTGGTAATGGATCGCAAATAAATGGGTAGTCATTATTAATCTGATTGCAAAGGGAATCTTTGTGATAGTCTGATATTTCCTTTTTTCTTACTCCAGACATCATTTTACATATTAGTTCTTTGTTATCGTTAAAGGATAAAAAATAGTGTTTTAAGGCTTGCTTTAAAGAATTGCTCTGAATATTTGCTTCATGTATGAACTCATTGATAAATGAATCCTTAACTTCATTATTTGTTGAAATAGTTTCTGCGATTAAATCTTCTAAATAAAGAACTTCTACATCTGCTTCTTTTAAAATATTCGCAAATGCATCATGTTCTTCTTGTGCTACTTTTAAATAAGGAATATCGTCGAATAGAAATTTTTGTAATAAATTTGGAGTTAAATTTTCTATTTCAGCTCCAGGCCTATGTAGTAATACTGTTTTTAATCGTCCTATTTCAGACGTAACATTTAAACAGTTTTCCATAACAATCACCTCTTTAAATATTTAATTTTATATGAACAAATAGATTTGCCTGTATGGCTTGTCCATGGCTTTATTATAGTACTGATAAAATCTATATAAAAACCTAGTAATTGGTTAAATATGACTTTGAAATCTAAAAAAACAAGGATTATATTGGATTTTCTTTAAAATTCGTTATATATCTATGCTAATTTACAAAAAATCCCCCATATTAAATTATTATACATATTTTTTTATAAATATTCATTTTTATATACTAAAAATAAACTTAATAAGAAAAATAGTTGTTGAATTATATATTTCATAGTTGTAATATGAAATATATAGAAGTTTTATAATATTTAATTATTCTAGAAAACGTTATCTAATATTTAATATAATACTTTAATTTTCTATTAGATATAAATTACTATACAGGAGGCTTTATCATGAAAAAGTTACAAATTGCATGTAGTGAAAATACTGTAGAATATGTTAAAAATAGAAGACCTATAATTTTATGTGATGATACAGATTATACTGATGTATCATGCGTTATATTAACAGATGGTGACTTTAATCTAGTTGAAAATGTTGAAAATACTAAGTTTAATATTCCTATAATTATGATTTTACAAAATGATTTTAAACTGCCTAAAGTAATTTTAAATAAATTTTGTTATTTAATAAAAGAAGAAGAAATGAATATAGATGTTTTAAATGAAAAAATAGAGCAAGCTGCTAGTGAGTATGAAAAAAATATGTTACCTCCTTTTTTTAAAACCTTATCAAATTACGTAGAAAAGAACAATCTACAATTTGATTGTCCAGGACATCAAGGAGGATCATATTTTAAAAAGCATCCTGTTGGAAAATATTTTTATGATTTTTATGGTGAAAATGTATTCAAATCTGATATATGCAATGCAGATGTAGAACTTGGAGACCTATTAATCCACGAAGGTCCTGCCATGAGTGCGGAAGTACACGCAGCTAAAGTTTATAATGCTGATAAAACCTATTTTGTACTAAATGGAACAAGCTCCGCTAATACTGTTGCTGTAAACGCTATTGTATCTCCTGGAGATTTAGTTTTATTTGATAGAAACAACCATAAATCTATTTATATATCAGCTTTAATCCAATCTGGTGGAATACCTATATACTTAGAAACTGCTAGAAATCCATTTGGATTTATAGGTGGAATTTATAACAGATGTTTTGATGAAAAATATCTTAGAGAACGAATAACTAAAGTAGATCCTAAAAAAGCAACTAAAAAAAGACCTTTTAGATTAGCTATTATTCAACTAGGAACTTATGATGGAACTATCTATAATGCAAGACAAGTTGTGGATAGAATAGGTCATCTTTGTGATTATATATTATTTGATTCAGCCTGGGTTGGATATGAACAATTTATTCCTATTATGAGAGACTGTTCACCACTTTTATTAGATTTAAAAGAAAATGATCCTGGAATTTTAGTAACTCAGTCAGTACATAAACAACAAGCAGGTTTTTCACAAACATCTCAAATTCACAAAAAGGATTCTCATATTAAGGGACAAAAACGCTATGTGGACCATAAACGTTTTAATAATTCTTATATGATGTATGCATCAACTAGCCCCTTTTATCCTTTATTTGCAGCTTTAGATGTTAACGCTAAAATACAGGAAGGAGAAAGTGGTAAAAAACTTTGGAATGATTGTATTAAATTAGGTATTGAAGCTAGAAAAGCAGTTCTCACTAGATGTTCATTCATTAAACCCTTTATTCCTACTGTAATTAATAATAAGAGATGGGAGAGCTATCCTACTGATGAAATAGCCAATAATATTGAATTCTTCAAATTTCATCCTAATGAAAAATGGCATTCATTTGAAGGATATGGGGAAAATCAATATTTTGTTGATCCTAATAAATTTATGTTAACTACTCCCGGAATAGATGTTGAAACAGGAGAATATGAATATTTTGGAATACCTGCTACTATTTTAGTAAACTACTTAAGAGAAAATAGGATTATTCCGGAGAAAAATGATTTAAACTCTATCCTATTTTTAATGACTCCTGCTGAAAATATAGAAAAAATAAATAATTTAATAAATAAATTGGTTGAATTTGAAAATCTTATAAAAAAGGATGCTTATCTCAAAGATGTTCTTCCAAATATTTATAAAAATAATGAAGAAAGATATAAGAACTATACTATAAGGCAATTATGTCAAGAAATGCATAATTTTTATAGAGAACATGATGCTAAAAGGTACCAAAAGGAATTATTTATGGAAGAATACTTTCCAAAACAAGCTATGTTGCCTAGTAAAGCTAATGTAGAGCTTATAAGAAATAATGCTAAACTTATGCCACTTAAAGATATAGTAGGTGAAATAGCATTACAAGGAGCTCTTCCTTATCCACCAGGAGTATTTTGTGTTGTGCCAGGAGAGGTTTGGAATAAAGTAGCCCAAAAATACTTTTTAATTTTAGAAGAAGGGATAAATAAATTTCCAGGGTTTGCCCCAGAAATTCAAGGTGTCTATTTAGAGGAAGAAAACGGAAAACTTAAAGCTTATGGATATGTCCTTGATAAATAATTACAATTCTCCTGCTAATAATATAAGAATTTGATAATTAATAACGATAAAATAGTTAATTACTAAAAACATTTATATTTTTTATAAATAAAGCCTATACCTTATATATAAGGTATAGGCTTTATTGCTTTAATATTATAACAAACATATTAAAGCGAATAAAAGATTTCTATAATAGTTACATATGATTATTTTATTCAAATAATATTATTAATTTTTTTTAAATCCTTATACATTTCTATTATCTCTTCAACTAATGATTTAATCGTTTCTGCTGACATCATTTGATCTTCTGCATGCATAATTATTAGTGAAAAATCTAATTTTTCTCCAGCTGCTTCCCTTTGTATTAGTTGTGCATGAGCGTGATGTCCCTTTACAAGATATTCTGATGCTTCTTCTAATTTTTCTGCACCTTCCTTATATTTTCCGCCTCGCACATCTCTTAATGCTTCTATAGCTAGAGACTTAGCCATACCAACATTACTTATTATTTCAAATGCCGTTAATTCTAATTCTTCCATTTTTAATACTCCTGTCAATTTATTTGAATATTTATTAGATATATTCAGCCTCTATGTCATTATTATTGATTTCATTCTCATCTCGATTTTTTGCTTCCGCTTTACTTGCTGCTATTACAAAAGGTGCATATACTAATACACTTGCCACAAGACATATACATCCTATAACTAACCCCATCATATTTCCACCTGATCCTAAAAATGGCATTAGAGGCCCTGGCGTTGTCCAAGGAACTGCAACTGTTACTGGAGGCATAATTTTGAGAACTATAACTGCTATATACCCAATCATTATATTTACAATTGGTGCAAAGATAAATGGAATTATATATATTGGATTAAGAACTATAGGTAATCCAAATATAACCATTTCATTAATATTAAATAATCCTGGTGCAAAGGATAGCTTAGCTATACTCTTTGATTCTTTTGATCTACAGAATATTAATATTGCAATAATTAACCCCAATGTACATCCTGATCCACCATACTCAGAGAAAGCACTAGCTAATCCACTGTATGTTATTGGATAAGGAGATCCCCATGTAGTAGCATGTTCAGCATAATATAAAAGGTTTGCATTAGCAGCTTCTGAGAACATAGTATCTCTTATTGCCGCTATAGTATTTGGCCCATGAATACCCATAACCCAAAGTGATTGAGCTAAAAATGATAATATAAGCACTGAGAATATACTTTGACTCATCTTAGTTAATGGTGTTTGAATAATAGCGTAGATTAATTCATGTAATCCACCTGGTGCAAACATTTTAACTATATAATTGATTACTGAAAATAATATAGTTGTAATAACAATTGGTAACAATTGTTTAAATGATCTTGCAACTGCTGGTGGTACTTGTTCTGGCATCTTAATTTCTAATTTCTTATAACTTGATAATCTAGACATTAACTCACCAACTAATAAACCAACTAATATTGCAACAAACAAACCTTGTGCCCCTGTATATTGGGTAGTAAGATAGTTTACACCCTCATTATTAAAATATTCAGGATAAATAATAAAGTAAACAGAAATTGCAGTTAAACCAGTTAATAAATCATCACCTTTTAATGATTTGGCAAGGTTCCGAGCTATTAAAAATACAACTAATATTGCAAAGATATCAGCTGAACCTTTTACGACTGGAGAAAATACCGCCTGATATTTTGTTATACCAGGACATATTTTATCAAATTGTAATATTTTATACATAAATCCATCTGCAGATAAGAAAACGTTATTAAGTAATACCATTAATGAACCCGCCATTGTTAATGGAAAGGATAATATAAATGCATCCCTTACTGCACAAATATGTCTTTGTGCATTTAATTTGCTGGCTAATGGTACTAATACTCTTTCAATTTGAGATTGGAATTTTTCCATTATACTCATGTGTATTCTCCCCTTTTTTACTTTATCTTTGTTAAAGTACTCTTTAATATTGATTTTCCATCCATTATTCCATAGGATCTCATATCAATTACTTCCACTGGGATTCTACCATTAACTAACTTTTCTACCACTGGTTTTTGAAAGCGTACTTGTGGTCCTAAAAGTACTATATCAACCTCATCAATTTTTGTGGAACATTCAGATACTGGTAAAGCATCTATTTGAACTTCTACACCCATTTCTTTTGCTGCTGTATTCATTTTAGTAACTAATAAACTTGTTGACATTCCTGCTGAACAAACTAATAATATTTTTTTCATAATAATCTCCCCTTAACTTTTAATTTATATTTTATAATTTTTATAAATTTTCCCCATTATTTTTTATTATATCTTTATACCAATAGAAACTTTTTTTCTTTATTCTTTTTAAGTCTTTTTCATCATTTTCATCTCTATCAACATATACAAATCCGTAACGTTTTTGATATCCATTAAGCCAACTTAATAAATCAGTAAATGACCAAGTACAATATCCTAAAAGTTCAACTCCATCAGTAATTGATTCTTTACAAGCTTTAACGTGTTCTTTTAAATAATTAATTCTATAATCATCATTTACAATATGGTCATCTTCTAACTTATCAAACTCGCCAAGACCATTTTCTGTGATTAAGATAGGTAAACCATATCTGCTTGTTAATCTTCTTAACCCAATTCTCAGTCCTGTAGGGTCAATACTCCAATCCCAATTAGTGGTTTGTAAAGATTCATTTTTAATATTTTTATAAATTCCAGGTATACCGCTTTCTTTTGTTGTACCTTTTTTTCCTGTGTTATTCATACCATCTGATAACGTAACTCCATCTAATGGGTTCATTGCAACTGTTGCTGTTTGATAATAATTTATTCCTATAAAATCTGGTTTTGCCTTTTCTAATAATTCAAGGTCTCCATCTTCTATTATTGGTGCTATTCCTAACTTTTCATAATACTTTAAAGCAAATGATGGATATGTGCCTTTACAGTAAACATCAAGCCACCAATTACAGTTTAAATCTTCTGCATCTTCTGCTGCTAATACATCCATTGGGTTACAACTATGAGGATATGTTGGCCCAAAGGCAAAGCTTGGACCAATCATTCCATTTGGTACATAAGCTCTAAAAGATTCAATAACTTTTGCATTAGCTAAATTTGCAATATGATTTGCTTGAAGCATTCTCTTATAGTCTTTAACTCCTGGTGGATGTAGAGCTGTTAAATACCCTAATGTTACAAATACATTTTGCTCATTTAAACTAACCCAATATTTAACTTTTTGACCAAATTTTTTAAAAAGTGTTATACAATAATTATCAAAATCATTTATTATTTCCCTTGATTCTCATCCTCCATATAAATCTTGTAGGTGCTGTGGCAAATCCCAATGATATAATGTAATTATTGGTTTTATATTGTTTTTAATTAATTCATTTATTAAATCCTCATAAAATTTTAATCCCTCTTCATTTACTTCTCCTCTACCATTAGGATATATCCGAGTCCAAGCAATTGAAAATCTGTATGCCTTTAATCCCATTTCCGCCATTAAAGCTACATCTTCTTCATATCTATTATAGTGATCTACTGCTGTATCCCCGTTAGTATTTTTATAAGTTGTTCCAGGTTGCTTAGTATATATATCCCAAATACTTTTACCTTTTCCATCTTTATTCCATGCTCCTTCAACCTGATAGGCTGCTGATGCTGATCCCCATAGAAAGTCATCCCTAAAGGAATCTAATTTCTCATGTATCATGTCTTCATCCCCCTCTATTTGATGACTTTATTATACCCTATTTTCTCAAATTTAGTAATCATTTACATTTATAAAGTAACAGGTTCCATGGCTTATAATATAGTACAAAAATAAAACAAGTTGTTTTATAAAATTTATAGTTTATTCTATAGTATATTGGTTATATAATTTTTTCCAATTCTTTCAATCATATATAAAACAGGAAGCTGTGTAGTTATATCACTATAATTTGCTTTAACTTGTTGTACATAATAAGGTAAATTTAAATTAGATATTTTAGCTATGGTACAATTTTCAGTATTAGTTATACTAACTATTGAACATCCTTCTTCTTTAAATCTAGTTATATTTTCTATAGTTGTTGGTGTTTCTCCAGATACTGACAAAGCTATTACTAAGGATTGTCCATTACATCTAAAGTTTTTTGGAAAGAATGGATCATCAATATGAATTGCAAATTTACCAATAGCAGAAAAATATCTAGCTGCATACTTACACAATATACCTGACGACCCTATGCCAAGAAACATAATAGTATTTGCTGACATTACTAATTTGCACAAGGTTTCTAATCTTTTATCTAAGTCACTATTTTCAATGTTTTTAAGAAAATTAATTATCTCTGAGGTATCATCATTTACCTTCTTTATATTGTTTTCCTCTATATACATTTTAAATTTTAGTTTAAACTCTGTAAATCCTTCGCAATTTAGTTTTTTACAAAATCTTAATATGGTAGTAGTAGATACATGTGCTTCTAATGCTAACTCTCTTATTCTCATGTAAATTACTTTTTTACTATGCTTCATTATATATTCATATAATGTTAATTCTAAATTATTTAAGCTTTGTATAACTTCATAGCTAAACATACCTATATTCACCTCTTCTAGTTTTAATTATAAATATTTGTGTTTATTATTGCTCCTAGTATATTTGCATCATTATTATATTTACATCTACCAATTTTAGTAGTAATAAAGTTTCCTTCTAATTTCATGTCCATACTTAAGTTCTTCTGATTTATGGACTCTACTGTTATAAAGTTCTATTAAACCTAGCATAGAGGCATAGTCCCCTAGCTTACCTATTTTATTATTTTTATAATCTATAAATGGGATTGAGTGGAATTCTCCAGCAAAGGAATCATGTCCATATATAACCCCCTTTTCATTACATAAACATCCTCTAGTACCTGTACCTAAAATTAAAAAAGCTGAAAGTTTTGTATTTTTTGCATTACCTATTTTAAACTCACATAATCCTGCAGACTTAGCATCATTTATTGATGAAACTTTTTTATGTGTTCTTTTTTCTATTTCATCATTTATATTAGTGTTATACATTATTGCTACATTTGGAGCTGCTAATGATTTTACATCTGACTTTTCACTAATAAGCCCTGGTGCACTTACTCCAATTACATCAATTAAATTAATATATTTTATATTTGAACACACATAATTATAAAATTCATCCTTTGTATTAAATTTAATAGTTTCAACTTTCCATTTTTTCTTTATATTGTACTCGTTATCAACTAATGCATATTTAATAAAAGTTCCACCTATATCAATTCCTAGACTATACTTATCCATATACTACCCCTTTTCTATTAAAATATATTATTAGTTACATTTTTATAAATATATGTTTATAATGACATAATACATCAGTCATAAATAAAATTCAACATAATATTACATATAAGTAATATTATTCAACGCATAAATACATAATATGTGGAATTTACAGAAAATAATTTTACTTGTTTTTTTTCATTTTTCTTTTTAAATTAAAGAAATTTAATATAGCTCCACTTAGTACTAACAGAGAACCTGCTATAAATAGGTATGTTCTTTGTCCTGTATGAACTAAACTTGAGTTGTTATTTGGTTTTGTATTATTTGGTTTTTGATTATTAGAATTTCCACTAGATGTTTGATTACCTGAACCACTGCCATTACTTGAACCATTACCTGTTGGATTGTCTATATTAGGATTTCCGCTATTAGCTCCTCCATCATTATTTGTTCCTCCATTATTATTGGAACTTCCACCATTTACATCACCTTTAGGTGGATCATTTTCTTCACCCTTGTTATCTTCTTCACCTTTTTTTGTAAGATTATCAATAGAGTTCTTTAAAGCAGTAGCCGCCTCATCAATATTATCTTGTGTTACTGAAGGAGTTTGTGAAATAGCATCATCATATACTTTTTCTGCTTTATTTAATGAATTAATTAGATTCTCTCTATCGCTGTCAACTATATCATTAAAGCTATCATCATTAATTATTTTTTTAGCTTGTAATATATAATCTAGTAAATTCTCTACATTTAATTCTACATCATTAACTTCAACTAGATTTACATTATCAATATAAATTGAATGCTTATCGCTGATTTGAGTATCATTTACAGCTCCCATAGATATGGAGAATATTGAGTTTAAATCACTATTTTCTGTCATTTCAAATGTAACATCATATGTGTTGTACTCATTTTTTAAATCTACTATTTGAGTAGTAACGTAAGGCCTCCAATCGTCATCATTACTTCCATCTCTTTGAATTGTAAACATAATTGGTCTATCAATTGTACTCTTTGCGTCTAAAGATAATTTGTATTTTTTACCTTGTTCTAGTTTTATTCCACTTTGTTTTAATTGAATTTTCCAATCTGCATCACCAGTGCTTCCAATATTAATTAATGCAGCATTATTACCTGCTGATTTATCTATTGAAGAGGTTACATTAGATGAAACACTACTATCTGAAAAAACTTCCCATTTAGAAAACTCATTACTGAAATCTCCATTTACAATTAATGA
The DNA here is from genome assembly GCA_963559995.1 of uncultured Sarcina sp. Lineage (GTDB taxonomy): Bacteria > Bacillota > Clostridia > Clostridiales > Clostridiaceae > Sarcina. The sequence goes on along the minus strand of CAUWNL010000012.1, from coordinate 36,511 downwards.
AGTATCAATAATCTTAACATTATCAATATATGTTACTCCAGGTGTACCTAATAAAAATTCTAAATTTGTGTTCTTTAGAATATCATCTGTTTTAAATTTATATTTAAAATTCTTTTTTTCTTTAGTTACGTTAGCTTCGAAACTCTCTGCATTAATTTGAGCCTTTATAGTTTTATCCTCTTCTCCATAGGCATCAAAGGAAAGATAGTATTCTTTATTTGTTGCTATTCCAAGTTCGCTTTCCCTTAAGATAACATCTGCTAAAGATGAAACATTTGAAGGAACATTTACTTTAAATTCTCTTATATTATTTTTATTTGTTACTAAAGATTTAACACCATCTATCTTAGAATCTACTTCCCAGTATTTCATACGATCTTGACCAACATCAAATGTACCATTATAAACATAGTTACCATCTGGAAGTATTGTTTTTATCTCTTCATTTATATTTTCCTTTTGACCTATTTTCTCTAATCTAACATTAGTTATTTCAATATCAGCTAATGAACCTCTATTTCCATAGTTAAACTCTAATCTACCATTTGCATCGTCATCATCTTTCATTGTAAATTCATAGGTATATGTTTTAAATTCACTGGTTAAATCAACTAATGTATCTTGAAATTGACGTATATACCCCCTATTAGGAGAAGTCATATTTACTATCATGTTTCTAGGCTCAGCTGCCTTTGCATCAAAAGAAATCTTATATATCCCATTTTTCTCTAGTGGTAATCCAGCTTGTAATAATTGTAATGAATAATCTTCTTTTCCTTGGCTTTCTGATGAAAGTATAATTTTGTTATCTTTAATTTCACTACTTCCTTTTCCACCAAGGGTAGTTAATAGGGCCCAATCAACGTTATCAGTTAAGTCCTCTGCCTTAGAAAAATCTCCATTATTAATATAGTTTCCAGTCTCATCAGGGTCTCTTAAGTCAACAGGTAGTTTTTCAGGTTTGGATACGTTTTCATCATAATTATCCAATTGATATACTTTAACATTTTTATACTCTGCATTATCAAAATTAGTAGTTTCATCTGGATTACCTGGCCAGTTTCCTCCAATTGCTAAATTAAATTGAAGATAAAATGTTTGATCAAAAGGTGCAGGGTAAGTTATTTCATCTCCTCCATCTTGTTTTGTAAACCAGTCATTAACAGTATGATATAAATTACCATCAATATAGAAACGCATTTCACTTGGTTCCCATTCTACAGCAAAAATATGATAGTCATCTGCAAAACTTTCCCCATCTAATACATAATAGCCTTGACTTTCTTTATGAGGATTTCCATAATGTATAGTTCCATAGGCTTTATTAGGTTCATGTCCTAAAATCTCAATAATATCTATTTCACCACACCTTGGCCATGAACCATAAAGATTTTCATCAGTTGGCATCATCCAAAATGCAGGCCATAAACCTTGTCCTTCTGGAACCTTTAATTTTGCTTCAAAGCGTCCATATTTATAATCACGTTTATTTTGAGTAGTTACTTTTCCTGATGTATATTTAATACCTTCTTCAGTTTCTTCTTTAATTCCCTTAAGAATTAAATTTCCATCCTTAACATAAATATTATCTAGACTATCTGTGTATTCTTGTAATTCATTATTTACCCATCCTGGCTCATGGGTTTCATAATTCCAATTGTTTAAGTCTAAAGAATCTCCATCAAAATTATCTTCCCATACTAAATTCCATTTTTGATCTTCAATACTACTTTCTTCATTAATTGAATTAAAAGTATCTGCATATACATTATTAACAGTGTATATGTTAGATGTTACTGTTGCTATAAGCACAGCCGTTAATGCTTTAGAATATGTTTTTTTCATATCTACCACTCCATTCTTAAATTATAATTATATGATTAAAATATTTATATTTTCCTTTTAATCCTATAATTATTATACGTAGTTTTAATGAGGATAGAGTGAATTTTAATTATAAAAAAACATATTTTACCTTTTGTAATTTTATCCCAAAATAAAACAATATGTTTTATTATCCATTATAGCTTTATTAATAACAAAAAAGTGTTTATATCTAATTGGTTATTAAATATAAACACTTTTTTTGTTTGTATTATTATAAATTAAAAAATTCATTCGTAACTTAAATTGTTTATTTAACTACCATTACATTTGAGTTTACTCTTGTTGTATTTGTCATTTGTACATTTAATGTATTTCTGAAGTAGATGTTTATTTTATAAAACTTAAATATCTACTAGATACAATACCTACCTCACTATAGTCTTCACCAAAAGCTATATAATAGTATCCAGAAGATGCTTTTTCTAAAACTGCTACTTTTGTGCCATTTTTCAAAGTAGCTTCAGGAGTTGTTTCTCCTAATTGCATATAAACAGGAACTGCATCATCACCAGATATATATGCCATCTTACTTATAGATATAGGACCTTCGACTTCCGATTTATCAAAAACTATATTAGATGTTGGAATGTAGCCAAACTTACCATTTCCAAATTCTATCTTATAAAATCCATCTGAATTTGCAGAACCTATAACTTTTACCTCTGCTCCATTTCTTACTGCTGCTTCATAAGAACTTTCAAGTGGTCCTAAAACATAAGTATAATTCCAATCAGCAGATACATATCCTATTTTTACTATTCCATTTGGTGAAATTATAGGATTCTCAAAGGTTACGAAGTTTGGATTAACTACACCTATTTCATCGTAATCAGGTCCAAAGGCTATATAATCTATATTTGCTGTTGTTCCTAAATATCCCACTTTAGTACCTTGTGCTAAAACAGCTTCAGGTGTTGTAGCTCCGCTATACTCAAAAACATCTACAGGACCATTACTCCACATATCATATATATATGCTACTTTATCTATAGCAGCAGGATTACTAGCAAGCTTTTCACTAAAAACTACATTTCCAGTATCTACATAACCTATTTGATTACTATTAAATTGTATTTTATAAAATCCATTAACTGTTTCTAAAACTTTTACTACTGTACTATCCCTAAGCATTACTGCCACATTTGAATTTTCATTAGGTTCTTCGTAAACACCTACACCCATATTCCACTCATTATATATATATCCTTCTTTATATATTGTATTTGATGAACTATTCTTACTTACTTGCCTTGATGTTGTTTTAGTAGTAGAAGGTGAACTTAAACTACCTTTACTTTTATTTATATGCTTAGTAGTAGTTGATGACGAGCTATTCTTAGTTATACCTTTATCATTATTTGATGATGAACTACTTTTACTTGTAATTTTATTTTTTGATGGACTATTATTATTTATATTTTTGTTTGAACTTTTACTACTTGTTGTCGAACTTGAATTATTCTTATCTGTTGTGTTATTTGAATTTTTATTATTAGATGAATTTGTATAAATCTTTAATCTTTGCCCTACATATATTTCATTTGGATTTGATATGTTATTCCATTGTTGAAGCTCACTAACTGACACTCCGTATGTATAAGCTATACCACTTAATGTATTTCCTGACTCAACTGTGTATATAGTATATGTATTACTTTTTGATAAATTAATTGTTTTCGCTAACATTATTTTATTTGTTATGGTACCAGTATCAGTTAGAACTCTCTGATTTGCTAAAAACATAGAACTAACTCCTATTAATGATATTGTTAGAAATGATATTACTAACTTATTTCTTATAGAACCTTCTAAAATTGAAATTATTTTATTTTTCTTCATTTGTATACCTCCCTAATATTCATTTATAATGAACATAGTTTTTTTTATTATAAATAAACTCTTTATGTGAAATAAATTGCTACTTACTAATATATTCCTTAATTTGTTATAATTCAACATATTTTTTCAGAAAATATCATTAAATTATTTTATGAATTAATAATTTATACATAAATAAATTTAATAATAGGCAAGAAATTCAATTTTATAAATTTATATGAAATACATATATTTATAACTATATATCTAATAGCCATCCATAAATAAAAAACTAACATAGATTATTTATGTTAGTTTTTTATCATTTTTATAATATTATTTACTTATCTATAGTCTTAATTTGCTTAGCTGGAACGCCTGCAACTATAACATTTTCAGGAACATCTTTTGTTACTACAGCTCCAGCGGCAATTATAGCATTATCACCAATAGTAACTCCTGGGATAATAGTCACATTTGAACCAATCCATACATTGTTTCCTATAACTACTGGAGAAGAATAAGTAGTGTTTCTCACTTCTTTAGAGAGTCCATGATTTAATGTAGCAATGGTTACATTCATTCCAATTAATACGCCATCTCCAATTCTTATTCCCCCTCTATCTTGAAATGAACAGCCAGTATTTAAAAACACATTTTTACCAAACTTTATATTTTTCCCAAAATCAGTATAAAAAGGTGGAAAGCACATAAACGAAGGATCTATCTTTTCCCCTGTTAACTGTTCAAAAAGATTTACTATTTCCTCCTGCGTATGATAAGAATTGTTTAATTCCATAGTTATCCTTTGAGCCTCATAACTACAAGTTGTTAAAAGCCCATGTAACTCTTTATCCTCTCCTGAAATAGCATTTCCCTCTCTACAATACTCAATAAATTGTTCCATATTCATTTAATTTCACCTCACTATTCTTTATTTTTTAATTCTCCTAAATAATGATAAGGAATTATATTAATTATATTTTGTAATTTAACATAACTATTTATTATAATTTGACATGGTATAATTTTGTAAACTATAATACAATTATAAATCATAGACCTTACTCTAGGTCAATATATTTAATTTTAAAAGGATGAAAAAAATGAGTTATAATATTGGTGAAATTTCAAAGCAATTTAATTTATCTATTCATACTCTTAGATACTATGAAAAAGAAGGCATTTTAAATATAAACCGTTCTAAAAGTGGAATTCGTAAATACGAACAGTCAGATATAGCAGCTATAAAAATAATTGAATGCCTTAAAACCTCTGGTATGTCATTAAAAGATATTAAACAGTTTATGGATTGGTGTAGCCTAGGTGATGAGACTTTAAAACTTAGACAGGCTATGTTTGAAAATCAAAGAATTATTGTATTACAAAAGCTAAAAAAAATTCAAAAAACATTAGATATTATTAATTTTAAATGCTGGTACTATAAGATGGCTAATGAATTAGGAAATGAGGAAGCTGTAAAGAATTTTAATATTTCTGATATGCCTTCTGATATTCAAAAACAATATAAAGAAATACATGATATATAGGGCCTATAAATAGGTCCTTCTCTAAAAATATATACACTAAAATATCTATTTCTATCATCTATATTTTTCCTTTTTGTTTTAAAACACTAAATTATTTAATATAAGACTTGTTATTTTATAAAAAAAGAGCATAATAGAAAAATATAGATAAAGTATAAGTAATCATTGGAAAAATTTTATGAAATATGAAAGGAATATTTATTATGAAAAAATTTAAAATAGCATTAGCATTAACTTTAAGCTTAGGAATAGCATGTGTTGGCGTAACCCCAGCATTTGCCTCCACATTAACCACAACCTCGTCAAGCTCAGCTACAAGTAGTTCTAGTGGGAATTATACAACAATAGTATCATTAGGTGCTAATCTTACATATCAAGAAAAGGAACAAATGCTAAAATACTTTGATATATCTTCTACAAATTCGGGTAATGTAAAAATAATAGAAACTACAAATGAAGATATAGTAACAGCTTTAGGGTATCCCTCAGATACAGTTATACCAGCCTCTAGTCAATCTATATCAAGTTGTAAGGTGACAATAGAACCTACCGGAAGTGGAATAACAGTTTCTACAAATAACTTAACTCAAGTAACAGGAAATATGTTAGCTAGTGCCTTAGAAACTTGCGGAATAACAAACGCAGATATAGTAGCAGATGCCCCATATCCTGTAACTGGACAAGCTGCTCTTGCTGGTATAATTCAAGGATTTCAAGATGTAACAGGTAAAGCTGTTCCAGAAGCTAATAAAAAGGTAGCCAATGATGAAATAAATACAACTACACAATTAGGAAATGAAATAGGAACAGAAAATGCTGAGAAAATAGTTAATGAATCAAAATCACAAGTTATTAAAGAGGCTCCAAATTCAACTACACAAATAAATAATATTGTAAATAACGTTGCAAATAAATATAATATAACTTTAACTCCTGCACAAAAACAACAAGTAGAAAATTTAATGGAACAAATAAATGGATTACACTTAAATTGGAATGATGTGAAAAATGCAATGAATGAAATAAATAATAATATACAAGCAGGTAAAAAGGATTTTGATAGTGCAATTGCACAATTTGAAAAGACAGGATTTTTAGGAAAAATTGAAGATTTCTTTGGTGGATTATGGAGAGATATTACAACATTCTTTAATGGAGGAACACAAGCATTAGAAAATCAAAGTAATACATCTTCAAGTACAACAACTAAATAAAAATATGTAAGAAAACTTATAAGCTTATCAAAAAAGATGTGGTAATTATTATGTTGTTTTATGAATAATTCTTATAAAACGTACAAAAGTCGCAGCCAAAAGTAACACTTATGGCTGTGACTTTATACCATAAAATAAAATAACAATAATATTGCAATTATTGCTATAGCTATAATTCCTACAGACATAAGGCCATCTAACTTTTTAGGCTTTGGCACTATATTTTTATTCATGTCCATTTCGTATCTATCTTGAAACTGCTCTGGATTTATAGTGTTTTTAGGTGGTTCTGGTATTTTTCTAGAGTCAAAATTATCTGATGATATTTTAGGTTTAGATTCCTTATCACTAAATAACTTTTCTACTTTTCCCTTAGTTTTTTCTTCATATTTTGGCTTGTATCTCTTTAAATATCTTACATATCTTGATGGATCAACCTTTATTAAATTTTCATTTAACATAAATTCTAAATAATTTTCTAATGTCATTGCGTCATAATTAGTCCCATCTTTTGAAGAGTCTGAACTAAATAAGATACCATCTAAATATCTTAAACACATCTTTGCTTTAAACCATAATTCCTCTGAATATCTATCTTCTTTTCCATGTTTACATATTAGCCTAGTATAGTTATCTAAATAATTTACTAGAGCATCTTTATCTAAAGGTGGAAATACAGCTTTCATATACTCCATGCCTCTTATTAGATTATTTTCATACAATAGTTTAGGTTTTACTGAATCTTGATATATACCATCTGTAATATTTATTCCCTTAGCTAAATTATACGTATATATAACTTTTCGCAGCTCATTTATAACATTAGAATAAATCTCTATACACTCTCTTTTTTCACGCTCTGTATTATATTTTTTCACATCTTCCTTTACTAAATTTTCTAATAAAGTTACTTTAATTCCTAAAGTTTTAATTGCCTCTTCATCACTATTTAACAAATTAGCTACAAGGACTTTATCTAAATATCTATATACTGTTTTTTTATCCTCCATTACAAGACTCCTTTCTTTATCTAAATAATTTAGACTATGAAAATATCTTCTTTTCCATTTTTCCAAGTAGTGTATTTGATTTTTTTAATAGTTTTCTATATTCGTCAATTGGTGTATCGTAGTCAAAATGTGCTAGCCCTATTACTATAGATTCGTCTATTAAAGCTTTTCCACGTAGCAATTCACCTAATTCTTCTATATAAGTTCTATTTATTTTGCTATTTATTTTAGATAATTTCAATTCTGAATATATATTCTCTGATAATACATCTATAGAGCCATCATCTGCTGATGGAATAAATACTATTATGTCAAAACCTATATTATGTAAATAGCCTAAAAGAATCACTTCATCTCTTTTTAAAGTTTCTTGATTTTCCTTAAACATTATTACTTTTGGTGGTGTATTTGAAATCATATAGTTATTTATACTATCTATTATATTTTGCTTTAACTTTCCTATTGATTTATATAACTTTATACATTCAGTTTTATCTATAACTTTAACAATATCTTCACTTATAATATATCTATTTAATTCTTCTACTAAGTATTTACGTACTGTCTTTGGAAACTTTCCTAAGTTATCTATTATTCCATATTCCTTAATGAGTTCATCATTAGGATTTAATATTTCATTAATATCAAACTCTTTGCTCTCTTCATTAAATGGAACATAACCATTAGTGTGTAGATTTAAAATTTTCATTAAGTTTTCGTTTATCTTCTCTTTATCTAAGCCTTTTCCATTTAACTTATCTGTTATATTGATTCCATCTAATAAACTTAAGTTAACTTCATTTTTATCTTGAAAAAGTTCTTTTATATTTTGTATATAGGTGCTATTTGAAGATGTTTTACAAAAGTCTACTAACTTTGCATACTTATATGGTTCTATGTGAACTCCTTTTATTATTTCAAAGAATAGTGGAATTTGCATATATTCCTTTTCACCATCATAGCAAGGTCTAACTATTATAGCTTCACTTAAGGCTGCTGTTATATCCTCTTCTACACAATCTAATGTAACTAACTGCCTATTCATATCTCTAAAATGACCCCTTTTATAGCCTAAACCTTCTGGAAGTACACATCCATCTAAATCCTCTTGTATCTTCTTTGTTTCCGTTTTTATTTTCACACTAGACCCACCTTTCTTAATCCCAAAAGTATATCTAAATAAAATGCCTCTTTTAAATTAAAAAGATATTTATACTAAAATAATTAATTATATCCATATTTTTTTAATACTACTTTTTTATTATAATTATAATATCACTTTTTATATATGTTGTTAATAAGGTATTTACTCTAATAAAGGTATTAAAAATAAAATATTAAAACTATACCAATTGAATTTGATATAGTTTTATTTGAATAATACTTCCTTTATATCTAACATATTCACTAATTGTATATTATTTATATAAAATTAGATAATTATACTTGCCTTTGAGTATATAAAGATAATTTTTTAAAATATAAAAATAATTAGTTTCTAAAGATAGAAAATAACATAATAGTTTACTTTTAAATAAAATATTTAATAAAACACGTCCAATGAATTATTGTTAGTTTTTTGTGTTTATGCTATAATATTGTAATTATTTAATAGTAAATAAGGGGGACCATATAATGAAAGTAAGAAAAAGAAATGGGTTTATATATGATTTTGAAGTTGATAAAATAAAGACAAGCATTCTGAATTCAGCTTGTGATGTAAATGTTTCTTTAAGTGACTCAGACATTAAATTTCTAACTAATGAAATACTATATATAATAAATGATGTTTATAAAAATAATACAAACCGTATAACATCTGCTTATGAGCTTAAGGGAATAGTTTATTGTACTTTAGTTAATGAAAGTTTTAAAGATGTAGCTACATCTTACATGGATGTTAATTTTAGAAAATATTCTTAAAGATTATAAATAAAAAGTCATAGGAATCTATGGCTTTTTTACTGTATAAATTTTATGAAAATGCTTTACTTACAGGTGAAATTCAAAAATAAAACCATGAAATAATTTTAATTTCATGGTTTTATTTTTATCCTATTGTTTTTTTATTCTTCTAACTCCAGGATAAATTTCTTCTGTCATTTCTTCTAAAAGAAGATCATCATTTAGGTCCATATCATCAATATACTCAATATGTTCAAAAGCATCCTCATAATCATTATCTAATTCTTTAAGCTTTGCTTCCCAATCTATATCAGAACTTAAAGCTTCATCTTCATCATTAATTAAATCATCAACTTCTTCTAATTCTTCCTCAGATTTTTCGTCCTTTATGTTATATTTTTCTTCAACTATTTTTGATATTTCTTGAAGGTTTATGGCCTTTGTATCTACACCATCAAGTTCAAGACATTTTCCACAGTTATCACATACTTTATCTAAGCCAATATCACAAAAATCATCTTCTAAGTTTTTCATATTTTCACCTCAAAATTTATTAAAATGTTCTAAATATGCCTACTAAAAGCCCTAAAATAGAACAATTCTTTACTATTATAGGATCCATAGAGCTATTTTCAGGTTGTAGTCTTATATGATCTTTTTCTTTATAAAAAGTTTTTAAAGTTGCTTCATCATTAATAAGAGCTACAACTATTTTTCCATTCTCAGCAAAATTGCATTGTTCAATTATTGCTAAATCTCCATCATTTATTCCTGCATTTATCATACTTTGTCCTTGTACTCTTAATGCAAAGAGATTATTATTATGTTTTATGGAATTTAGTGAAATTTCAAAAGAACCCTCTATATTTTCAGTAGCCAAAATAGGCATTCCAGCTGTTATATTTCCTACAATAGGAATCTTTAAAATTTTACTATCACTATTATTATTGTATGATATTTCATTAATTACAATAGCTCTAGGTTTAGTCGGATCCCTGTATATAAGTCCTTTTTTTTCTAAACGCTTTAGATGTCCGTGGACTGTAGAGGTTGACCTTAGGGATACAGCGCTACATATTTCTCTTACTGAAGGTGGATAACCATTTGATTTAGTAAATTCTAAAAGAAAATTATACACTTCTTTTTGCTTTTCATTATGTTCCGCCATTAAATTCACCCCCATTCATGCTTAAATCTATAAGTATTTTAACATACACCATTAAATGTATCAAACTTATGTTCTGCTTTTATAAAAAGTCTATTTCTTTTTAAGTTCAATCTCTAAAAGACGTTTCTCCTCTTGCAATGTCTTAATAGTTAAATTTAATGTTTTCTTTTCAAGCTCCACTTCTTTATTAAATATATCTGAAAGCCTTTGAGATTCTTTTTCCATAATTTTAGCATATTTTCTTTCTAAGTTTTCAACTTCTCTAGTGTGTTCTCTCCTTATAGAAACTGCTAATTCCTTATAAGATGTAACTTCCTTTTTTAATTCCTCTAATCTATTTTCTAAAAATGCTATTTCCTTATTTGCAATTTCAATCTCTGAAACCTTTTTATTACTTTCATTTTTTATCTTATTTAACTCTTCTTTTAGATCTTTATTTTTTTCTTTTAAATCATCATTTTCTACTCTATACTTTTTATATTCCTTAAGTGTTTCTATTTCACGGTTATTACTTTCTAAAAGATCATGGTTTCTAGATATTAATTGAGAAAGAGTTGATTTATCTTTTTCTAAAGCATTGTTTGAAGAAGTTAATACTTCATTAGATTTTTTAAGAGTTTTTAGCTTTTCTAAAAGTTCATCTTCCCTACTTTGAAGCTTTTCTATAGTTTTATTTTTTATATTAAGTTGCTTTACATACTCATCCTTAAATCTAACTTCTGCATCTTTACTCATTTGAAGAGAAGTTAAAAACAGTTGATTTATTTTATTTAAATAATCTTGAAAAGACTCAATCTCAAGCTTTCTTTCAACTAATGATGCCTTTGAATTTTCCATCTCATAAATATTAATAAGTGCCTCTAAACATTGTCCTTGGCCTTTAAACTCGCTAGAAGCTATGTTTTTAAATTTTTCAAAAGTTTCTTCATCAACTCTAAATGATTTTATTTTAAGTTCCTTACTTTTATTATCCATAGCTGTTCTCCTTAAATGTAATACCAAAAGTAATACTATATATGTAATACTATATTAGTATATATTATAAATATTTATAATACAATATCTAGTTTTAAAAAACTCATCCTATATATCTGTAAACAAAAAAATTCGAATACCAAGCTAATTTACTTAATATCCGAATTTGTTATTATAGATGAAATCCCTTTTATCTATCTACAAAACGTATTATATCTTCTACATCTTTTCTTGGAGTTGGAGATGGATGGCCATCTTCATATCCATAAACAATAAGTGCAGCTACAGTTTCTTCTTCAGGTAAATTTACAATTTTAGAAATTGACTTATCATCAATAACTCCCATAATACATGTTCCAACACCCTTTGCATGAGCTGCTAAACAAAATGTTTGACATGCTATACCAGCATCAAATACTTCCCAAACATTAGCTTTTGAAGTTGCATAATCTTCTTTTTCTAAATCTAATTTTCCACTTTTACCCTTAACAAAACTAAGTACTGCAACACCTTTTGCATTTTTTAATGTATCGATGTTATAAACAAACCCATTAACTCCTTCAGTTGCAAGTTCTTTAATAATTTTTTCATCATCAACTAAGGTATATCTTGCTATTTGATAGTTTACCCATGATGGTGCCCATCTGCTAATATCTACAATTTCTTTCATAAGACTTCTATCTACTTTTTCATTTTTAAACTTACGAACACTTCTTCTCTCTTTAATCATTTCAATTGCATCCATTTTTATTACCTCTTTTCTTAAACTTCATTCTAACACTATGTAAGCTAATACTTAAACATTAACTTAATCACATATAATTATATTTTACCACTATATTTTATCAATTTGTATACGTTGTTTTATTGATTATTTTATAAAATAATCAATAAAACAAATCAAGCTATGTTCAATCATAGCTTGATTTTAAAATTGTTAAATATATTATTTATATATATTGTTTAAAGCAACTAACACTCCTATTTTTGCATGGTCAAATGTAAGTCCACCTTGAAGATATGCAATATATGGTGCTCTAATTGGGGCATCTGCTGAAAGTTCTATAGAAGAACCTTGAATAAATGCACCAGCTGCCATTATTACTTTATCATTATATCCTGGCATATCCCATGGTTCACACTGAACAAAAGAATCTATTGGAGATGCTTTTTGTATTCCCTTACAGAATTTTATAAGTTTTTCTTCATCATTAAATTTTATAGCTTGAATTATATCACTTCTTTTTTCGTTATACTTAGGTAACACTTCAAATCCTGAAAGCTCCATAACTCTAGCACAAAATACTGCACCTTTAACAGCTTCCATGGCTATATGTGGAGCTAAGAATAGTCCTTGGAACATTTGTCTCATAACACCAAAAGTTGAACCACATTCTCCTCCAATACCTGGGATAGTTAATCTATAAGACGCTTGGTCAACATATTTAGCCTTACCTACTATATATCCACCAGTTGGTGCAATTCCTCCACCTATATTTTTAATTAAAGAACCTGCCATAAGGTCAGCACCTACATCTGTTGGTTCTTTTATATCTATAAGCTCACCATAGCAGTTATCAACAAAAACTACTACATCTTCTCTTATAGCTTTGATTTCTCTTATAGCTTCTCCAAGTTCATCTACTAAAAATGAATTTCTCCATCCATATCCTGTTGATCTTTGCATATGAACAAGTTTTACAGATTTATCCTCTTTAAGAATTTCTTTAACCTTTTCTATATCTATCTTTCCATTAACTAAATCTACTTGTCTATAATTAACTCCATATTCTCTTAAAGAACCTATATTTTCTTCACAATCTACTCCTATTATGTTGTGAAGTGTATCATAGGGAGTTCCTGTTATAGTTAACATTGTATCATTTGGTCTTAAATTTCCCATAAGAGCTGCACCAATTGCATGGGTTCCATTTACAAAATGAGGTCTAACTAAAGCTTTTTCACAGTTAAACACTCTAGCATAAACTAAATCTAAAGAGTCACGACCTATATCTCCATATCCATATCCTGATGAGTTTGTAAAATGACTATCTGAAATTCTCTCTTCCTGAAAAGCTTTTAAGACTTTAAGTTGATTAAACTCCCTTATTTCATCATACATTTTAAACTCTTCTTCTACATCTTTTATAGCTTTATTATAAATTTCTATAGTTTCATCGCTAAATCTATAAGTTTTTTTTAAAAGTTCTATAGTTTCATTAAGCATATCTTTTTATTCCTCCGAGTAAATTTATCATTCCTATATTATCACAGTGAAAAAAAATAGGCAAACTTATAAAAAGTTTACCTATTTTATCATATGTTATTGTTGCTCATTATTAAACAATATTTGTTTAGCTGGTGATATAGTGCTTATTGCATGTTTATAAATCAACTGTTGTCTTCCTTCGCTATCTAAAACAACTGTAAAGCTATCAAATCCTTTTACATACCCTTTAAGTTGAACACCGTTTACTAAAAATATAGAAACATGTATTTTATCTTTTCTAGCGTTATTCAAGAATATATCTTGTAAATTATTTACTGCTTTATTCATTTAAATATAACCTCCAAATTAATAATGTGTGTTATAACTATTATAAACCTAAGATTTTTTTATGTCATTAATAATTTTGCTAATTATTTCATTATCATCTTTAAAATTATCTTTATCTATAAAAACAGCCCTTGGATCTTTTCTAAACCAAGTTAATTGTCTTTTGGCATAGTTTCTGCTACCTTGCTTAATCTTTTCTACGGCTTCTTCAAAAGAAATCTTATCATTTAAATAGTATAAAAGTTCTTTATAACCAATACCTTTCATAGATTGCATATCCTCTGTAAGACCCATATTTTTTAAAGATTTAACTTCTTCTAAAAGACCTTTTTCAAGCATTATGTCAACTCTTTTGTTTATTCTGTTATAAAGTTTTTCTCTGTCCATATTAAGAATATAATAATATATATTATACGGACTTTCATAAATATTATTCTCATCTTCTTTAAAAGAACTAAAGGGTTTATTAGTTGTTTTATAAACTTCTAAAGCTCTTATAACCCTCTTTAAGTTATTATAATGAATGGCATTATAACTTTCTAAATCAATATCATAAAGCATATCATGAACATATTTATTGCCCTTTTCTTTAGCTAAGTTATAAAGATATTCTCTATACTCTTCATCCTTTGCACTTTCAGTAAAATTCATATTGCAAATTAAAGAATTTATATAAAGGCCTGTTCCCCCAACTAATATTGGAAGTTTTCCGCGACATTGTATATCCTCTATTTTTTCTTTAGCTAAATCTTTAAACTCAGATACGCTAAACTCTTCCTTTGGGTCTAAAAAATCTATTAAATAATGAGGGACTCCTTGCATTTCTTCTTTTGTTATTTTAGCAGAGCCAATATCCATATACTTATAAATTTGCATTGAATCTGTTGAGATAATTTCTCCATTTAATTTCTTCGCTAGAGAAACTGATATATCACTTTTCCCAACAGACGTAGGTCCTGCAATTATTAAAAGATTATTGTTTTTTGTAGTCATTTTTTAGCTTCTCCTTATAGTATTCTTTTAAATTTCTTGTCTAACTCGTAACTTGTAAATTTTATTATAGTAGGTCTTCCATGAGGGCAATTAAATGGGTCCTCTAAGTACCTTAAATCCTCTAAAAGGCTCTCCATTTCTAAAAGACTTAAAACATCATTAGCTTTAACAGCAGCTTTACATGCTAGTGATGCTATTTTATTAAACTTAACCTCTAAAGTTTTACCAGACCCTAAGTTTTTTAGGTTATTAATTATAGATAAAAACAATTCCTTAGCATTTAACTTTCCTAAAAAGTAAGGAACTTCACTTATTCTTACCGAATCCTCCCCAAACTCTTCAATTTTAAAACCTGCATCTTTAAAAACTTCTTTATTTTCAATAAAATATGCAAAATCATCTAATGTAAGTTCTAAAAGTATTGGAAGTGCTAAGGGTTGAATTTCTATTTTCGCTTCTTCAATATTTTTTCTATACTTTTCAAAATAAATCTTTTCATGGGCTGCATGTTGGTCTATTAGATAAAGGATTGAATCATACTCAGCTATTATATAAGTCTTATTAAACTGACCAATTACTTTAAGCTTTGGAAATTTTGCTTTTTTAGTAATCATATCTCTTTCATTTGACTCAATAGCTACCGATTTATTTATATTTTTTTCATTATAAATATCTTTATTTATTGAAAAATCATCTTTATTATAAATACTATTTTCTTTATAAGTCTCTTTACTATTATAGATTATTTTATCTTTAGTAAAATCTTTCATGTCTTTACTAGGTAAAGCAACGCTATTTAAACTTTCTTTTACTTTATTTGAAGCTTCAATATTTTTTTTAAAATCTAAATTATCACTTAAATAATTATTCTCTCTTGTATTATTATATAAATTATTATTTAAGCTATTTGAGGTTTTAGATATTTCATTATTATCTTTATTTAATGAAGAGGATAAAAAGTCTACAGGAAGATTTATCTCTTTATTAGATTTATTAAATTCTATATTAGAGTTTGAAATAGTTTCTTTTAATGAATTTAACTTTTCAATTTCATTATCTAAAGATAACTGATTTACTTCATATTTATTTATTTTAAAGGGTATTTCCTCTTCTTCTATATTAAATTCACCTTCAATAGCTTCTTTTAAGGCTTTATGCACAGAATCAAAAACAGTTTTAAAAACAAATCTTTCATCTTTAAAACGTATTTCAGATTTAGTCGGATGAATATTTACATCTATAAGCTCTGGGTAAATTTCTATAAACATTATATAGAAAGGAAATTTATTTGTTACATTAAAAGATTTAAAAGCATTTTCCACAGCTACGTTTATAGCCTTATTCTTTATATATCTCTTGTTTACAAACATTATCTCGTTGTTTCTAGATCCTCTAGCTAAAGTTTCATTTCCTATATATCCATAAACAGATACTGTATCTTTATGTTCTTCAAAATATATTAAGTTTTCTGATGTTTTTTTATCATAAACACTTCTTATTGTATCTAAAAGACTTCCATTTCCATATGTGTTTACTACCTTTTTATTATTGTTAAATAATTTAAAGGAAATATCAGGATTTGCTAGGGCTAATTTATTTACTAAATCAACAATTAAAGACCCTTCCCTTGTAGTTGTTTTTAAAAATTTTAATCTAGCTGGAACATTAAAAAATAAATCTAAAACCTCTATTTGAGTTCCCTTTGAAATTGGAGAATCTAAAAAACTTACTTCTTCTCCCATATTTAAAATAAGTTCTTTTCCAAGATCACATTCTTTAGATTTACTCTTTATAGTTACCTTAGATACAGAGGCAATACTAGGTAGTGCCTCCCCTCTAAAGCCTAATGTATTTATAGAAAATATATCTTCAACAGAGTTTATTTTGCTTGTTCCATGAGGAGTAAAAGCTTTTTTAAGATCATCTTCGTGAATTCCTTCACCATCATCAATAACCTTTATAAGCTTTTGTCCACCCTCTTTTATTTCAATTGTAATATTTTTAGAGTTTGCATCTAAGGAGTTTTCTACAAGTTCTTTTACAACAGATACTGGTCGTTCAACAACCTCTCCTGCTGCAATTTTATTTGACGTTTGTATATCTAAAATATTTATTCTTGCCAAGAATTTAACCTCCTTAAATAAGTTTTTTAGCTTCCTTTATAAAGTTATAAAGTTTATTCATAGCCTCCATAGGATTTAAACTTAAAACATCAGTGTCTGCAATTTCATTTAATAAACTGTCCTTTGCAACAGAATTAAAATCTAATTGAAGACCACCTTCTATAAAGTTATCTTTACGTTTTTTATGGGTTACTTCTATTTCTTTAAGTATTTCCTCTTCTTTTTTACTCTCTACAACAAATTCTTCTTTTTCCTCTTTTATAACTAAAGTAGAATCTTTTTCAGAGGCTACTTCTTCTTGCACCTTATTTTCTATAACACTATCTATTCCTAAGTTCTTTTTAAATGAATTTCCTTCTAGTGATTTTAAAATCTCTTTTGCTCTATCTATAACAGCACTTGGTATTCCTGCAAGTTTTGCAACTTCTATACCATAGGATTCATCTGCACCACCACGAACTATTTTTCTTAAGAATATTATAGAATTTTCAACTTCTTTAACTTGAACTGAATAGTTTTTAACTCCATTTATTTTTCCTTCAAGACTTGTAAGTTCATGATAGTGAGTTGCAAAAAGGGTTTTGCATCTTAAGTTATCATTTGAACAAAGATATTCTATAACAGACCAAGCTATACTAAGTCCATCATAGGTACTAGTTCCACGTCCCACCTCATCTAATAATACTAAGCTATTTCTAGTGGCATTTTTTAATATGTTAGAAACTTCCCACATCTCAACCATAAAGGTACTTTTACCACCTGCTAAATCATCTGATGCCCCTATTCTTGTAAATATTTTATCTACAATACTTATATTACAGCTAGATGCTGGCACAAAGCTTCCTATTTGGCACATTAATGTTATTATAGCTACTTGACGCATATAAGTTGATTTACCTGCCATATTAGGGCCTGTTATTATTAAAAGCTGTTCATCATCTTTATTTATAAAAGTATCATTTGAAACAAATTCACCCTTTTCAATTACATTTTCAACAACAGGGTGTCTTCCGTCTTTAATCTCAATAAATCCTTCATCATTAAGATTTGGCTTAACATAATTATTTTCAAGGGCAATATAGGCTAAATTGCTTATACAATCTAAATTTGCAATAGTTTTAGCAGTATTTTTTAGTCTATCAATTTGCTTCTCAACTTCATTTCTTATGTTAACAAAGATATCATACTCAATAGCAACTAACTTTTCACTAGCACCTAGTATTTTTTCTTCCATCTCTTTAAGTTCTTGAGTTATATATCTTTCTGCATTAGATAATGTTTGCTTTCTTATATATCTTCCTTCAGGAATTGAAGAATAATTAGCCTTAGATATTTCTATATAATATCCAAAAACTTTGTTATATCCAACCTTTAAGGATTTTATTCCTGTAATTTCTCTTTCACTAGATTCTAAAGTAGATATCCAACTCTTTCCGTTTCTTTTTGCTTCTCTAAGTTCATCTATAGTAGAATTAAATCCGTCCTTTATAATATCCCCATCTTTTATAGTTAAAGGAGGTTCATTTGATATAGATTCATCTAAAAGGGTAAAAATATCTCTAAGCTCATCTAAACTATCATGATAATTTTTTAAAAGTTTAGAGTTTGTATCTTTTAAAATAGATTTAAGGCTTGGAATCTTTTCAATAGAAGATTTTAAAACAAGTAAATCTTTAGCATTTACATTTTTATTTGAAACCTTTCCTAAGATTCTCTCAATATCATAAATATCATGTAAGGCTTCTCTTAAACTATCGTTTAAAGATATATCATTAAAAAGTTCATAAACCCCATCTAATCTTTCTTGGATTCTTTCTTTATTTATAAGAGGTTCTTCAATCCATCTTCTTAAAGCTCTGCTTCCCATAGAGGTTTTTGTTTTATCTAAAACCCATAAAAGAGAACCTTTTTTAGTGTTTTCTCTTAAATTTTCTGTAAGCTCTAAATTACGTCTTGTGCTTAAATCTATAGTCATATAATCTGTAACATTATAAACTGTTATTTTATTTATATTGCTTAGACTTATCTTTTGTGTATCTAAAATATATTTAACTAAAGCTAAAGAAGATGCTTTAGTTAAACTAGTTAGCTTGTTTTTATCTTCTTTAAACTGCATATCTAAAATTGAATTTTCATCATCTTTAAAATAGGATAAATCCTTTTTAGTAACTAAAGCAGGTACAGTAAATTTAATACTGCGAATTAAATCTTCTTTTAATGTTTCACAAATTATTATTTCCTTAGGAGTAAATTTAGATATTTCATCTAAGATTAAAGCTTCATTACTTAAAGATGTTTCTGTAGTTAAAAACTCACCAGTTGAAATATCAGTTACCGCTACTGAAAAATTTTCATTATTTTCATCTATATAAATAGACATTATATAATTATTTTTATTTTCCTCAATAAAAGAATCATCTATATATGTTCCTGGAGTTATAACCTTTATAACATCTCTTTTAACTATTCCCTTAACGCTTTTTGGATCTTCAACTTGTTCACAAATTGCAACTTTATATCCTTTAGATATAAGTCTTCCCATATAAGAGTTTGCTGCATGAAATGGAATACCGCACATAGGAGCTCTATTTTCTAGTCCACAATCTCTCCCTGTTAAAACTAGCTCTAACTCTCTAGAGGCAGTTTCAGCATCTTCAAAGAACATTTCATAAAAATCACCAAGTCTAAAAAATAAGATACAATCCTTATAATTTTCCTTTATCTCAAAATATTGTCTCATCATTGAAGTAAGTCCCAATCTAAATCACCATCCTTAATATATATAAACAGCACCAAAGCTTTTAAATTCATACTATTTAAAGATTATACTACATATTAGCTTTAATAAAAAGTGATATATAAATGTCACGGAAAACATTTAATCCTTATCTTATTAATCTTAAAATAAAATTTATCTAAGGTATATATAATCTTATTTCTTATAATGTTTTTTAATATATGACTACTCTATAAAATTTTCTACAAAAATAGCATGAAACAAGTTTGCTTCATGCTATTTTTAACTATTAAACTCATACTATTTATTTACTATATTCTTTCCCTTATTATTTATTAAAAATGATATTAAATTGTCACTAGCCTCTTTAGCCATATCTATTCTTGATGATAAGCATGCAGAACCTGCATGAGGTGCTAAAACAACATTTTTAAGATTAAATAATTCACTTTCCCTTAAAGGCTCTCTTTCAAAAACATCAAGCCCTGCACCTGCTATTTCTCTATTCTTAAATGCCTCAATAAGAGCGTTTTCATCTATTAACGCTCCTCTTGCAGTGTTTATTATATACGATGTATTTTTCATTTTTAAAAAGGCCTCTTTATTAAATTTATGTTTTGTTGATTCGGTTAAAGGTGCATTAATACTTATTACATCTGATTCTTTTAAAAGAGTTTCAAAGTCAACATATTTAGCATTAAGTTCTTTTTCTATAGATTCATCTATTCTGCTACGATTATGATAGATTATATTCATCCCAAAAGCTTTAGCTCTTTTTGCAACACTTTCCCCTATCCTTCCCATACCAAATATACCTAAAGTACTTCCATATAAACAAAAGCCCATATTTTCTCTTTTACTTACATCTAACCAGTTCTTATTTTTCATATTTTTATCATATTTTACAATTCTTCTAGTAGTTATAAGAAGGATTGTAAAGGAGAGTTTTGTTTTTTATTTTGATTTTTTTTTAATTATATTTTTTATTATCATTTAAGAGTATTTTATTTAAGAATATTGTAATAAAAAAATATAGCCTGTATTTAAAGCTATATTTAAATATTTAATGTAATTATACGTAAAATAATATTTTCAATATGATAAAAATTAAAACTATTACTATAAAAAGTTTAATTAAACATCCGCCAATTCTTTTTATTAAATAAAATAGAATTAATAGAATTATTATTGCTATTATAATATGTAACATATTAATATCACCTCTTAGATATTTTAAGTTACCTTTATGGCAATAACATATCAGTATAAACTTACTTAGAGTTATTTAACTAATTATTTTTTAGTTATATATTTCATTTTATATAAAATGAAATATATAAAGGTGAGAATAAAAGATTCTCACCTTTTTAAAATTACATTTTATATAATTATTATCAATTATTTTTAATCCATTAATCTCTGATAAAGATTTAGTGGATGCTATATGATTATTGCTGATATTTAGAGTTTGAAGTCCTGATACTTTAGCAAGTGGTGCAGCACTTGTTATATTATTATGACTTAAGTTTAGGCTATTTATTGTTAATCCCTCTAAAGCATTTATATTAGTTAAATCATTGTTTGATAAATTTAATGAATTTATATCAAATCCCTTTAATTGTTCTATTCCTTTTAAACTAGTTAAATGTTGACCTGATAAGTTTATATCAAGAGGTGCAACTCCATATCCATTTTCAACTCCATAACAATATGATGCTAGGTTATAATATGTTAACTCACTAGGGCTAGCTTGTATAGCACTTTCTACTGCATTTTTTAGTGCTGTATTTCCATCAAAAGTTATTGGTGTTTCCACTGGATTTACTGTTAAATTATTGCTATCTGTATTTAAAGTTATAGTATTGTAATATGGTATCTCTATTTTTATTGTGTTATTTCCTGTTTTATGTACTATTACATTACTTAAAGTTAACGAACCACTATAGTTATAATTTGCAGTATATGTTTTTCCATTAACTATTATATTTATATTTACATTAGGTAGATAAGCTTCTGAATCAAATGATCCTTTAAAATTAATTGTTAAATTTTCAGTTTTTACCGAATTTGAGTGATTGGTATCGGTAACATTAGTATTTGGTAATGTTTGTGCATAAACTGCAGTAGTAGGTATACTAACTGCCCCAATAACCAAAGATGCACTAATTATTAATCCACAAATTTTTTGTTTATTCATTTCTCAATCTCCTTGTTTAAATAAGTTTATTAATTTACATAAAATAATTTATTACTTATAAATAATTACTATTAATTTATAATATTGATAAAAATAATTTATTATTTGTAAATAGTAATTATTAATTCGTATCACCTACCTTATGATAATTTAATTTTAAATTATATACAAACTATAAATCATATGTATATTTTATAATATTCCTATTTTAGTACTATTTACTTTTATTTTCTCCATTTTTCTATATAAATCCTATAATTTACTAATTTTAATATACAAGCCAACTTATTATAAATTTATTAGGTGTATTAACTTTTTATTTTATTATTGTAATTTCTTTAATTTTATCAGAGCTTTCTTTATCATTATCTTTTACTTCTACAATCTTTGAAGACTTATTTTTAGAATATATATCAAAAGCTACTGCTGCTAATAGGACTAATCCTTTAATTGTTTGTTGCCAATCTACACTTACTCCAAGTATAGACATACCATTATTTAATACCCCCATAACAAGTCCACCTATAATAGCACCAAATACAGTCCCAACTCCGCCTAAGGCTGAAGCACCACCTATATAACAAGCTGCAATAGCATCTAACTCAAAATTTGAACCTGCTTTTGGAGTTGCTGCATTTAATCTTCCTGCAAATACCATTCCAGCTAAAGCAGCCATAATTCCCATATTAACATATACCCAAAACATAGTTCTCTTAGTTTTTATACCTGATAACTCTGCAGCTTTTTGATTACCTCCTAAAGCATATATATGTCTTCCTGGAACTGTTTTTTTAGCAACGAAAGTATATCCTACTATTAAAACAGTAAGCAGTACTAATACATTTGGAATTCCTTTATAAGAAGCTAAACATAAAGTAAATAAATTAATAACTAATATTGCAAGAACACATTTAGCTGTTAAAATTCCTGTTGATTCCACTTCAAAATTATGTTTTAATTTATTTTTTCTATTTTTAAGTTGAACGTAAATAAATAATAACGATACTACAATTCCCACAATTACTGCTGTGAATTTTCCAGGAATAAATCCAGCACTCATTAACTTAAAACCATCTGGAAGTGGTGCAATAGTTTGCCCTTCTAAAATTACTAGAGTCAACCCTCTAAAAACTAGCATACCTGCTAAAGTTACAATAAATGCTGGAATTTTCATATATGCAATCCAAAAACCTTGCCATGCACCAATTAATCCCCCTATTACTAAACATATTATAATAGTTAAAAATACAGGTGCGTTATAATTAACCATTAAAATTGCACCAATAGCACCAACAAAGGCTACAACAGAACCAACAGATAAGTCAACATTTCCGGTAATTATTACAAGAAGCATACCAATAGCAAGGACCAAAATATAACTATTTTGTAGAATTATATTATTTATATTTAATGGTTTTAATAGTATTCCTCCAGTTAATATTTCAAATAGGAGCATTATAGAAACTAAGGCTATACCCATACCATACTGCCTCATATTTCCCTTTAACAAGTTCTTTAATTTATCCACAACTATTTCCCCCTAACTATTAATAATACATTTCATTATATTTTCTTGAGTGGCATTTGTTTTACTTAATTCACCAACTATCTTCCCTTCATTCATAACATAAATTCTATCACTTAAACCAATTACTTCAGGCATTTCAGAAGAAATAACAATTAGAGATTTTCCCTGTTCTACAAGATCATTTATTAAAGTATAAATCTCATATTTTGCTCCAACATCAATACCCCTAGTAGGTTCATCTAATATAAGAATATCTGGCTCTGAAAAAATCCATTTACTTAAAACAACTTTTTGCTGATTTCCTCCTGATAAATTTCCTACTGTTTGTTCTATGCTAGAACACTTTATTTTCATTTTTTTTCTAAAATCCTCTGATACTTTTATTTCCTCATTTTCATCTATAATACCTTTAGGACTTATTTTAAAGAGATTGGCCATTGTAATATTAGTTTTTATATCATCTATCAAGTTTAACCCTGAGCCTTTTCTATCTTCTGTTACGTAAGCTAATCCAGCATTTATAGCATCTTTAATATCTTTAAAAATAACTTCTTTATCATCTTTTAATATCTTTCCTGATATATTTTTCCCATAAGCTTTTCCAAAGATACTCATAGCAAATTCAGTCCTCCCAGCTCCCATAAGTCCTGCAATTCCTACAACCTCACCTTTTTTTACCTTTATATTAATATCTTTTAATATCTTTTTACTACTATTTAAAGGGTCATAGACATTCCAGTCTTTAACTTCAAAAACTACTTTTCCTATTTTACAATTTCTCTTTGGATATCTCTCAACTATATCTCGTCCAACCATCCCTCGTATTATCCTATCTTCATCAACTTCTTTATTAGAATTATCTATAGTTTCTATACTTGCTCCATCCCTAATAACAGTTATTTTATCGGCTATTTGTGATATTTCATTTAATTTATGAGATATAATTATTGATGATACTTTTTCAGATTTTAGTTCTAACAAAAGATTCAATAAAACTTTACTATCTTCATCATTTAGGGATGCTGTAGGCTCATCTAATATTAATAACGATACGTTTTTAGATAATGCCTTGGCAATTTCAACCAATTGTTGTTTTCCAACCCCTATATCTGAAATTAAAGTATCAGGTGATTCATTTAAGCCTACTCTTTTTAATAATTGTTTGGCTTTATTCCTTGTTAATTCCCAATTTATGATTCCTTTTTTCCCTTGCTCATTACCTAAAAAAATATTTTCTGCTATTGATAATTCCGGTATAAGTGCAAGCTCTTGATGAATTATTACTATCCCTAATCTTTCACTATCCTTTATTCTTTTAAACTTACAAATACTACCATTAAATCTTATATCACCACTATAACTACCATAGGGATAAACTCCACTTAATACATTCATGAGAGTAGATTTTCCTGCTCCATTTTCTCCTGCTAAGGCATGTATTTCTCCCTCTTCTACACTAAGATTTACATTATTTAATGCTTTAACCCCTGGAAAAAGCTTAGTTATATTTAGCATCTCTAAAACAATTTTCCCCATTAACTCTCCCCCTAATAAAACAACGTTTACACAATTATTGAAGATTTAATTCTTCTTTTGTATAATATCCAGTATCAATTAATTCTTTTTCATAGTTTTCCTTAGTTATTGATATTGGCTCACATAAGTAGGATTTTACATACATTTCATTATTAAAATATGATTCTGTATCATTTACTTCTACTTCTTTTCCATTTAGTACTGCTTCAACCATTTCAACTGTTTTTTTAGCTAATACTCTGGTATCTTTAAATACAGTTTGAGTTTGCTCTCCTGCAATAATTGACTTTATTGATGATAACTCAGCATCTTGACCTGTAACAACTGGCAACTCTAAATCACCATGACCATACCCCATACTTTTTAAAGATGATATTATACCAATGCTTATTCCATCATAAGGAGATAATATGGCATGTACATTTTCATTAGTATAATAAGTTCCTAAAAGATTATCCATTCTTGTTTGAGCTGTTGCTCCATCCCATCTTAAAGTAGATACCTTCTCCATACCTAATTGATTACTTTTAACATTAATTAAACCATTATCTATATATTGCTTTAACTTTGACATAGCTCCATCATACAAATAGTATGCATTATTATCATCTGGAGATCCTCCAAATACTTCCATATTAAAAGGGCCAGTTTCTCCTTCTAAAAGTCCTAAATTTTCTATAATAAAGCTACCTATAAGTTCACCAACTTTAAAATTATCAAAAGTTGCATAGTATGATAAGTTTGTTGTATTCATTATTAATCTATCATATGCTATAACAGGTATTCCAGCATCGGCTGCCTTATCAACTACATCCCCTAAAACATTACCATCAATAGCTGCAACAACTATAGCATCTACTTTTCTTGTTATCATATTTTCAATTTGAGAAACTTGATTTTCAATGATATCTTCAGCATACTGCATATCAACTTCATATCCAATATTTTCAAGTTATTTCTTCATGTTATTTCCATCTTCTACCCATCTTTGAGATGACTTTGTCGGCAATGCTAATGCAACTTTTTTAATACCTTCATTACTTTTGCTTACTGGTAAATTACACCCAGTAAATAAAGATATGAAGAATATCATAACAAATGCCAATGATATTTTTCTCATAAACTCCCCCGTTTTATATTTTAATACTTTTATTCAAATATATTGATATACTTATAATTATATACATATATCTAATGTAAACAATTACTTATTCCTCCTTAAATAATTTTTAGTTACCTATTCCGATATATTTATATAAAAAAAGAACTATATAAAATAGCTCCCTTTAAATATCATTTATTTTTTCTCTCTAATTCTAAAAGTTTTATCTTTATATCTAATCCACCACCATATCCAACTAAACTTCTATCTGATCCTATTACCCTGTGACATGGAATAAATATTGGTAATGGATTTTTATTATTTGCATTTCCTACAGCCCTTGACGCATTTTCATTTCCAATACTTTTTGCCACGTCTTTATAAGAAAGGGTTTCTCCATAAGGAATATTACAAAGAACTTTCCACACCTTTTTTTGAAATTCTGTTCCTTGTAATTTAAAAGGTAAATCAAAAGCTTTTCTTTCCCCTTTAAAATATTCATGAATCTGTTCTTTAGCTCTTTTTAATAGCATTGTTTCAACTTCTTTAATATCTCTAGTATCTTTAATATCTTCCATTCTAAAATATAAGCCTACAATTGTATCTTCCTCTTCCACAATTATAACTTTTCCAATTGGACTTTTACAGCAAAGTATATTTTTCATAATTAATCTACTCCTATAATTTAATTTATATAAATCTATTTATAATAAAAGAACTATACTTAGAAATATAAAATAATACTTAAAGTATAGTTAATTCTTGTATAGCTCTAGACCTATGTATATTATATTTTTTATTTATGTTCTACTTAAGTAAAAAACTTTCCATGAAAAACTGTATTATATATAAATAGTCCAAAAAATACAGCTGCTAGACATATATAAAATACTATTAATATTTTTCTTACAGTTTTTCTACTTTCTACATTTCTATTTAAGATAAGCAAAATAATCATCATAATACAAAATAAACAAATTGCTAAATACCAAAGTCCCATTCTATCTCCCTTTCCTTATTTATTCTTAGAATTTATTACTATATCTTTTATTATAATAAATATTCTAAGTACCTCTATAATATTATATTATTTATTACTATAAATTCAATGAAACTGTGATAAAACTCATTATATTTTTCATTCTTATATAATTTTATTTTAACAAAAATAGCCAATAACCTATTACATCCAAGAAATATAGTAATTTTAATTAATTTTATGTATAATAAACTCATATTTTAAATGATTGGAGCAAATTATGAAAGTAAAAATCTTTATGCCAAAATATATGTCTAATTTTAAATGCATAGGACCAAAATGTACTGATACATGTTGCTTAGGTTGGGATATTAATATAGATTCAAATACATATTCAAAATATATTAATAGTACTAATTCATTAAAAAAACTAGTACAAGGAAAATTTAAAGAAAATAAAGAAAATCATGATTTTTTTAATAAGGGATTAATGATTCTTAAAGAAGGACATAAATGTTCATTCTTAAATAACAATATGCTTTGTGATATACATAAAAATTTTGGTGAAGAAAATCTTTGTATAACCTGTAAAAACTACCCTAGAGTTTTTAATATAATCGATAATATTTATGAAAAAAGTGCATTACCTTCATGCCCTGAGGTATGTAATCAAGCATTTTTAAATAAAGAAAAAATGGAATTTATAGAAGAAGAACTTAATATAGACGAAGAAACTATTGAAATTAAACGAATCATTGATGTTGAAGCCTTTGAAGAAACTGACTCTCTTATTAAATATTTTTGGGAGATTAGGGTATCCTCTATAAATATTATGCAACTTAGAGAGTTTTCTATTGATGAAAGATTAATAATACTAGAAAAATTTTATAACAAAATTGAATCTCTTCATAAAAATAAAAATTTTTATGATTTAGAAATGCTATTAGAAGATTTTAATGAAGATTTAATTGATTTCGCTAATCTTAGCTTAGATGATTTTAAAAAATATCTTTCCTTTTAATAAAGGCGAAAACTTAAGTTTAAGTATTAATGAACTTATTAATACTTATAGAATAATAAAAGCATATGTTATATGTACTAGTATAATTACTAATAAAAAAATCACAGATAGGACAATTATTGATATTATTCAAGCTTTGAGCAAGGATATTGAACACAACATAGTTTTTAAAGAATTACTAAATTCTTAACAGTTACATAATTTTATACAAATTTATTTGAAAGATAATGAGTAAATTGGATCTCATTATCTTTTATAATAAAATTTAAAAAATTAAATATAGTTTTTCTCTAATTATAGTAATCACTTACCTTTAAATCATATAATATCTGAAGTAATCCTAATCTATTTCTAAGTTCCTTTGCATAAACAATACTGTATATATATATTTCTTCACTAAGCTCAATGTCCTCATATTTACTAGGAGCATTTAGTTTTTCTAAAATATTACTTATATATATTGATGATGGAACATTCTTTGATATAAAATTTTTAAGCTCATTCCAATGATTCTCATAGTAATCTATTCTTTTTAAAACATTTTCACTACTATTTTTATGAACATTTTTTTCTAACTCTATTACACCTTCTGAAGCATTAAAATAAACCTTTCTTATACCCTCTTCCCAATATTCTAAGGAAAACTTTTTAGCTAACTCTCTAGCTCTTTTAAAGTCTATTTTTGAATCTATTAATCTTTCATATAGCTTACAAACTTCTACTGTTCCCACTCCAACCTTTCTTCCGTGAAGAACAGCTTTTTTCCCTTGAAACATAAACATCATCTCCCAATAATGGGATAAATGATGCTCACTTCCTGAGGCTGGTCTTGAATTTTTAGTATAACTCATAGCAATTCCTGATAAAATCAAAGCTTCCATAACTTTTCTTATAGAATCATCTTCTCTTTTTAATATATTCTCTGTTTCATTTACAACAATATCTATAGCTTTTCTTACAATACCAACTACAGTCTCACAGTAATACTCTCCAGAAACCATACTAGATAACTTCCAATCTACAAGACATGTATATTTGCCTAATATATCACCAACTCCTGCTGCTATCATATCCATAGGAGCATTTTTTAGCACTTCAACATCTCCTATAATAGCATCTGGAACCTTAGCCTCATAAGTAACTTTCATATTCTTCACAATAAGAGGAGCACAATCTGATGCAAATCCATCAACTGACGGTGCTGTTGCAACAACTATATATGGAATCTTTATTTTATAACTTATAAATTTTCCTATATCATTAATTGTTCCAGAGCCTACCCCAATTATTAAATCACACTTATTATCATAGTTTATAAGAGTTTCACCAATTATCTCCTCTGACGCAATAACATCATTATGCGAAATTATAATCTTTTTAAATTTAATATTATACTTTTTTAATAAATTCTCTATTTTCTTTCCAGTAGCACTGTAAGTATTTTTATCATATATAATATATGGATATTTACTATTATTTTTATCTAAAAGTCCAACAAGACTTTTTATCGCATCATTTTTAATTATTATATCTTTTATCTGGCAAGAATGTATTTTTCCACAAGAACAATTATAATTTTTATTTATATAATCATTTATATTGATACCATCTGATATCTCCATACCTAAGCTTCCTTTCTATTAAATTTAAGGCTCATTTTGTAAGCATCTAAATTAATAATCTATTTACCCCTTATACATAGGTAAAATCTAAAATAATACCTTCACAAAACTTAATGAAGGTATTTTAATTATTAATATAAAATCTTTAATTAATTTATCTATAAAGTTTTAATTATCTAAAACATCTCTCTAACTTTATTATAAATCCCCTGCGAATCTAATCCATACTTTTTAATAAGCTCTAATGCTGGACCTGATTCTCCAAAAACATCATTCATACCAATTTTAAGTACTGATACTGGATATTTTGCACAAAGAACATCACAAACTGCACTACCAAGCCCTCCAATTATAGAGTGCTCCTCAACAGTTACAACTTTGTTTGTTTTCTTTGCAGAGTTAACTATAATATCCTCATCTAAAGGTTTTATTGTATGAATATTAATAACCTCCGCATTTATTCCATCTTTTGAAAGAAGATTTGCTGCATTTAAGGCTTCTGATACGCAAAGGCCTGTAGCCACTATTGTAATATCTTTTCCCTCTTTTAAAAGAACTCCTTTTCCAAGTTCAAAGCTATAATCTTTACCATCATTTATTATAGGAACAGGAAGCCTTCCAAATCTTAAATATACAGGGCCATCATGTTCTATAGCACTCTTTACAGCAAGTCTTGCTTCTATATCATCACAAGGGTTAATAACTACCATTCCAGGAATTGTTCTCATTAAAGCGATATCTTCATTACATTGATGGGTTGCTCCATCTTCTCCAACAGAAATTCCAGCATGGGTTGCTCCAATTTTAACATTTAAGTGAGGATAACCTATGGAATTTCTTACTTGTTCAAAAGCTCTTCCAGCCACAAACATAGCAAAGGAACTTACAAAAGGAATTTTACCAGTTGTTGCAATACCTGCTGCAACTCCAACCATATTACATTCTGCAATACCACAGTCTATATGTCTATCTGGAAACTCATTTTTAAAAATTTTAGTTTTTGTAGCCTCTGCAAGATCTGCATCTAATACTATTAGATTTTCGTATTCCCTACCATACTCTGCTAACGCCTTTCCATAACTTTCTCTTGTCGCTACCTTTTTTAATTCTGACATAGTTTTTCACCTTCTTTCTCTAATTCATACATTGCAATATTATATTGATCTTTATTAGGGGCTGTTCCATGCCATGAAGCTTTATTCTCCATAAAGGATATTCCCTTACCTTTTATAGATTTTGCAATTATAGCTGTTGGCTTATTTTTTACTTCTCTTGCTTCCTTAAAAGCTCTTTCTATATCATTAAAATCATGTGCATCAATATTAATTACATGAAAATTAAATGCCTTAAACTTCTCATCTATTGGATAAGGTGAACAAACATCATCTATTTTCCCATCAATTTGTAATCCATTATTATCAACAATAACTACTAAATTATCTAATTTTCTAGCTCCTGCAAACATACAAGCTTCCCAAACCTGACCCTCTTGAAGTTCACCATCACCTAAAAGTGTATAGGTTCTATAACTCTTTTCACTTAACTTTCCTGATAAAGCAATACCAACTGCTGCTGAAATTCCCTGTCCTAAAGAACCACTAGACATATCAACTCCTGGAATATGTTTTTTATCTGGATGCCCTTGAAGATATGACCCTAAATGCCTTAATGTTTTCAAATCTTCTTTAGGGAAAAATCCTCTTTCAGCTAAAGTTGAATAATAAGCAGGTTCAACATGACCCTTTGACAATACAAAACGATCTCTATCTTCTTTTTGTGGTTTTTTTGAATCTATATTCATTTCTTCAAAAAATAAATAAGTAAATATATCAGCAGAAGAAAGTGATCCTCCAGGATGTCCTGATTTTGCATTATATACTCCTATAATAATTCCCTTTCTAATTTCATTAGCTATTTTTTTTAATTCTAAAAAATTCATAAACTTACAACCTTTCTTTTAAATATAAAAAAGTTCTTTAGCCTTTAAAAATTTAAGAGGAGATTTCTCCTCTTAAACCCTATTCTCCAAATACAGCTCTATAATCTGCTTTAAATTTCTCTATTCCTTGATCTGTTAAAGGATGTTTTATCATTTGCTCAATTACATTATAAGGAACTGTAGCAATATCAGCACCTGCTAATGCACATTCTGTTACATGAATTGGATTTCTAACACTTGCTGCAATTATTTCAGTATTTAAGCCATACATATTAAATATTTCCGCTATTGTTCTTACAAGTTCAATACCATTTTGTGATATATCATCTAAACGACCTAAAAATGGTGAAACATAACTTGCTCCAGCCCTTGCTGCTAATAGCGCTTGGTTTGGTGAAAATATTAATGTTACATTTGTTTTTATTCCTTCTTTTGAAAGAACTTTTACAGCTTTTAACCCTTCTTCTGTCATTGGAATTTTAACAACCATATTTTCATGAATAGATGCAATTTCTCTTCCTTCTCTAATCATGTCGCATGCTAAAGTAGTAGTTGCTTTTACTTCTCCACTTATTGGTCCATCAACTATTTGAGTTATTTCTGTTATAACCTCTTTAAAATCTCTTCCTTCTTTTGCTATAAGAGATGGATTTGTTGTTACTCCACAAATTACTCCCATCTCATTAGCTTTTTTTATGTCCTCTACCTTTGCTGTATCTATAAAAAATTTCATAAAACAGTTCCCCCTAATATTAAATTACTATATTTCTTTATAATAATTAAAAAATATTTTCCAATTTTATTTTATAATAGATATATGGTTATATAATTTACTTAATAGAACCTTGTCCATAATAGGCATTTGGTCCATGTTTCCTTAAAAAATGTTTGTCTTGCATAGATTTAGGTGCTTCTTTAGAGATTCCTTTTGCTAAAGCCTCAGTACGACTTGCCATTTTTGCAACTTCCTCTAATACTACAGAATTATAAACAGCACTATCTGCATCTTTTCCCCAAGTAAATGGCCCATGATAAGAACATAAAATTCCTGGTGTATACATAGGGTTTCTATTCATTAATGTTTCTATAATAACAAGTCCTGTATTTTTTTCATAATCTTCATCTATTTCATCTTTAGATAAAGGTCTTGCACAAGGAATAGAACCATAAAAGTAATCTGCATGAGTTGTACCATAGCATGGTATCTCTCTTGCAGCTTGAGCCCAAGCTGTTGCCCAAGGAGAGTGAGTATGCACTATTCCTCCTATATCTTTATATTTTTTATAAAGTTCAATATGGGTCTTTGTATCTGATGAAGGATTGTATTTTCCTTCTATTTTATTACCATTTAGATCCATAACAACCATGTCTGAAGGAGATAATAAATCATAACTAACTCCACTTGGCTTAATGACAAAATATCCAGATTCTCTGTCAATTCCACTTACATTTCCCCAAGTATAAGTTACAAGACCTCTTTTAGGAAGTTCCATATTAGCTCCATATACTTGTTTTTTTAATTCTTCTAACATACTACTTACCCTTTTCTTTATTTACTTTCTTTAACTTCTTTTTTTATAATCTTTAATATTTTCATAACATCATTTTCGCCTTTACCAAAATAATCATGAAGTCTCTCAAACTCTCTATATAATATTTTATATACTTGTACATTTTCTTTTATAGGTTTATATGTTACATCCTCAACTTTTCCCATAACTTTTGCTGCATCAAATATTGAGTCATAACCTCCCTTTTCTTTTCCAGCAGCTACTGCTCCAAACATGGCAGCACCAAGGGCTGGTGTTTGATCTGATGCCCCTATAAATATTTCTTTATTTGTAACATCAGCATATATTTGCATCATTAAAGGATTTTTCTTTGATATACCACCACAGGCATAAAGCTCATTTACTGGCACTCCAGATCCTTCAAAGGTTTTTATTATTTTGTTTTTACCAAAAGCTGTAGCTTCAATTAAAGCCCTATAAACTTCTTCAGGTTTTGTTAAGAGTGTCATTCCAAGTATCATTCCAGTTAAATCTACATCAACTAAACAAGAACGGTTTCCATTCCACCAGTCAAGAGCAAGAAGTCCACTTTCCCCTACCTTTAATTTAGAAGCTTTAAATGTTAAATATTCATGAATATTCATATTATTTTTCTTAGCTTCAATAAAATATGATTCAGGAACACAGTTTTTAACAAACCACTCAAAGTGATCTCCTACACAAGATTGCCCAGCTTCATATCCAAAAAATCCTGGAAGGACACCATCTTCAACTACTCCACACATACCAGGAACTATTTTTTCTTCTGTTCCCATCAAAATGTCACAAGTTGATGTTCCAATAATCATAAGCATTTTTCCAGGTTCAGTAACTCCAACAGCTGAAAGTGATACATGGGCATCTACATTTCCAACTGCCACTGCAGTTCCAGGAAGTAAGCCAGTTTTTCTAGCCATTTCTTCTGTTAATTCTCCTGCTTTTTCTCCTATTGATTTAATATCTAAGCTTAATTTTTCAGAAACTACATTTTCAAGTCTAGGGTCTAAGGCTTTAAAGAATTCTTTTGATGGGTAACCTTCTTCCTTATTCCAAATAGCTTTGTATCCTGCTGTACAACTATTACGAGCCTCAACTCCTGTCATTTGCATAGTTACCCAATCAGTGGCTTCTATAAATCTATCTGCCATTTCATAAATTTCTGGTGCTTCATCTAAAACTTGCATTATTTTAGGAAATACCCACTCTGATGATATTTTACCGCCATACCTAGCTAAGAATTTTTCGCCACGCTCTTTAGCAACTGTATTTAACTTATTTGCTTCATACTGAGCTGCATGATGCTTCCAAAGCTTAAGCCATGCATGAGGGTTAGATTTTAAATTATCATAATAACAAAGTGGTATACCTTCCTTATCAATTGGTAGAAGAGTACATGCTGTAAAATCTATAGCTATACCTATTATA
This sequence comes from uncultured Sarcina sp., assembly GCA_963559995.1. Classification (GTDB taxonomy): domain Bacteria; phylum Bacillota; class Clostridia; order Clostridiales; family Clostridiaceae; genus Sarcina. Next base: position 1,675 of record CAUWNL010000012.1, on the reverse strand, counting down.
TTTTTAGGATTAACCTGTGATTTTTCTAAAATTTTTGGAATTGTATATTCTAAAACTTCTATATAATCTCTTGGATGCTGAAGAGCCCAGTCAGGCTCTAATCTTGTCCCATCTGGAAGAAATTCATCTATAACTCCATGAGAATATTCTTTAACTGCTTGTGCAACTACTTCACCATTTGAAACATCAACTAATACAGCTCTTCCTGACTGAGTGCCATAGTCCACACCAATTGAATATTTTTTCATAATCTCATTTCCCCCTTAATTAACGGAATGCTAAAGCGTTCCATCTAAGTTCATTTTTTAAATCTTTAATTGTTGTATTTTTATCTATATAAACAGCTTCAATACCCATTGCATCTGCCCAATCTCCCATTTGTTCTGCTGTTAAATCATAGGAGAAAGATGTATGGTGAGCACCACCTGCTAATATCCACGCTTCAGCTCCTGTTGAAAGATTTGGTTCTGGCTTACAAAATGCACTAGCAACAGGTAAATTAGGCATCTTTATATCTTGTTTCATACAGTCAACCTCATTTATTATAAGACGGAAACGATTACCTAAATCTATTAATGATGTTGCAATTCCTTTTCCTGGTTTTGAAGTAAATACTAAACGAGCTGGATCTTCTCTATTTTCCATTGTCAATGGGCAAACTCTTATAGCTGGTTTGACATGACTTATAGTTGGACAAACTTCTAACATGTGAGATTGAAGAATTCCTTCTTTTCCTTGAGCAAGATTATATGTATAATCTTCCATAAATGAAGTTCCCTTTGCATTCTTAGTTCCATTTGCCATAATCTTCATAAGTCTCACCATACCTGCGGTTTTCCAATCACCTTCTGCACCAAAGCCATAACCTTTTTCCATTAATCTTTGGATTGCAAGACCTGGAAGTTGTTTAAGACCTGATAAAGTTTCAAAATTAGTTACTATAGCATGGTAATTTTTCTCTTTCATAAATTTTTCAAATCCTATTTCTATTCCTGCTTGTACAGCAACATGACGTCTAAATTCATCTTCATCTCTTCCATCTAAGATAATATCGTATTTTTCATAGTATTCTTCTACTAATTTATCTATTTCATCTTGAGAAACATTTTGTACATATTCTGCAATCTCAGTAATATTATATGAATCTATCTCCCAACCAAATTTAATTTGAGCTTCTACTTTATCTCCCTCTGTAACAGCAACATTTCTCATGTTATCTCCCACTCTAAGTATCCTTATGTGACTACTTTCCATAACACCTATAGCAGTTCTCATCCATCTTGCTATTCTTTCTTGGACTTCTTTATTGTTCCAATATCCTACAATTACTTTTCTTTCAATACCCATACGACTTACAATATGACCAAACTCCCTATCGCCATGGGCTGATTGATTAGTATTCATAAAGTCCATATCAATTGTGTCATATGGTATTTCTTCATTAAATTGTGTATGAAGATGAAGTAATGATTTTCTATATTCTTGAAGACCAAGTATCCATGATTTAGCTGGTGAGAATGTATGCATCCATGTAATAACTCCTGCACAATTTTCATCTGCATTTGCATCATTAAATAATTTTCTTATTGAAACATTATCTATTAATGTAGGTTTCCAAATAATTTCAAAAGGTAAAATACCTGATTTATTCAATCCTTCTATCATTAATTTTGAA
>CAUWNL010000011.1:0-53432 GCA_963559995.1 uncultured Sarcina sp. | reverse complement strand
ATCCATCTGTAGAGGAAGCCTGTGATAAAATAATAAAGTGTAATAATAATATAGAATGTAATATTGATAATTTTGAGATTTATAATAAAATATATAAAGTGTATAATGAACTTTATCCAAAGATTAAAGATATTTAATTTATATTTTATTTTACTTTGGATAATATAGACTGATAGGAGAAAGCTTAAGTTTATGGAAATTAATCATAGTAAAATGAAAGAGATAAATAGAAAAAAGATAATAAAGCTTATATTAGAAAGAGATGAAATAACTAAGTTAGACATTTCAAGAACATTAGATATAAGTATTACAACAGTTTCAACTAATGTATCTGAGTTAAAGGAAGAAGGTATTGTTGAAGAAGTAAGACCATTAGAGTCTACAGGTGGTAGAAAAGCTATGGCTTTAAGAATAAATGGAAATTGTAGATTTTCTTTAGGGGTAGCCCTAACACCTAGACATATAAAAATATCTTTAGTTAATTTGAAAAAAGAAGTAATTAAAAATATTAGGGTCAGTCATAATAATGAGGGAATAGAAGAAATTTTATCTACAGTAAAGGAAAATATCGATTCACTATTAGATGAAAATAACATTACAAAAGAAAGATTACTAGGTATAGGTATATCTATTCCAGGGACTGTTGATTCTGATAAAGGAATTATAAAAGATTGTTATTTGTTAGGGATAAAAGATTATAACATAAAAGAAAAGTTTAACTATCTAAAGGTTCCTGTTTATGTAGATAATGAAGCTAATCTATCTGCTTATTATGAATTTTTAAACAATAAAGATAGTTTAAAAAACTTAGTATATATATCTATTACAGATGGTTTAGGACTTGGAATTATAATAGATGGAAAGATATATAGAGGAAGCAATAATATAGCAGGGGAAACGGGACATTTAAAGATTGTTGTAAATGGAAGAAAGTGCAAATGTGGTTCTAAAGGATGTTTAGAAGCTTATGCATCTAAAGAGGCACTGTTAGATAGTTATAACAATAAAGTTAATAGTAAGATAAATGATATTGAAAATTTTATAAATCTTTATAATAGTGGTGATATCATAGCCAAGGATATATTAAATGATTATTTAAGGTTTTTAGGTGTGGGAATATCTAATCTAAATATGATATTAGATCCTAAAAGTATAATAATAGGTGGAGATATAAATGATTTATTACAGGAAAAGTTAGATGTAATAAGAGAAAGTGTTTATAATGATAACTTATTTATAACTGAGGAAAGTTGTAAAATAGATATTACTGCATATAAAGAATCCTATATACTGGGGGCTACCATGGTGCCTATTGAAGAATTTCTAAATTAAAAAGAGTGTAGCTTACTGCTACACATTAATTCATGGAACTTTTTAAAGTTTATTTTAAAAGTAGTGTAAAAAATAATAGTAAATTAAGTTAAGTTTTTTATTTATGTATTTTAGAAATTTAAAAGGGAGTGGGATAAAATGATTATAAAAAATATAAATGATATAGAATTTAAAAAGTATGGTAAGGTACTTAAAAATTATGATGTAAAAGAATTACTAAACAAAATGGACAAGACTTTATTACCAGATGATGTGATATATGAGCCTTCAATAAAAGAACTTGAAGCCTTAGATGTAGCTAAAGAATTAAAAGAAAGAGAATTTGGAGGACTTGACATTCAGATTGGGTATTGTAATGGAAATAACTATATGTTAAATGCAGTTGAATATCATAGAACAAGTGAAGTAAATATTGCTGTTACTGATTTTATTTTATTATTGGGGTTAGAACAGGATATTGAAGATGATTATTCTTATAATACTTCAAATATTAAAGGATTTTTTGTGCCAAAAGGAAGTACGATTGAGGTTTATGGAACAACACTACATTATGCACCATGTAATGCTGATAGCAATGGGTTTAAATGTGTAGTTGTATTACCTAAAAATACTAATATGCCACTTGAAAAGCATATAGAAAAAAAAGGGGAAGATGCATTACTATTTGCTAAGAATAAATGGTTAATTGCACATCCAGAAACAGACCTTAGAAACCAAGGTGCATTTATTGGGCTAAAGGGAGAAAATATTTCTGTAAGATAATAATTTATATTTTTTATAGTATGAGTTTGAAATGAAATCTAATAATTGTAAATGTTTAATTAAAGATTAATATGGAAATTGGGGGAATTGATTATGAATTTTAAAAATATACCAAATGTAAAATTAGGAATTGTGGCTGTTAGTAGAGATTGTTTTCCAATGGAATTATCAGCAGGGCGTAGACAAGCTGTAGTTACAGCTTATAAAGAAACTTATGGAGATATTTATGAATGTAAAACAACTGTTGAAAGTGAAGTCCATATGAGAAAGGCATTAGCTGAAGTTAAAGAAGCCGGGGTAAATGCATTAGTAGTTTATCTTGGAAACTTTGGACCAGAAACTGCTGAAACTTTACTTGCAAAAGAGTTTGGTGGACCAGTTATGTTTGTAGCAGCTGCTGAAGAAACTGGAAGTAATTTAGTTAGTGGAAGAGGGGATGCTTATTGTGGTATGCTTAATGCTAGCTATAATTTAGCATTAAGAAATATTAAAGCATATATTCCAGAATATCCAGTAGGAACAGCTGATGAAGTTGCTAAAATGATTAATGAATTTGAACCAGTTGCAACAACTATTTTAGGATTACAAAACTTAAAAATTATATCTTTTGGACCAAGACCTCAAGATTTCTTAGCATGTAATGCACCAATTAAACAATTATATAATTTAGGTGTTGAAATAGAGGAAAATTCGGAGCTAGACTTATTTGCATCCTTTAATGCACATGAAAATGATGAAAGAATTCCAGAGGTTATAGCTAATATGGAAAAAGAACTCGGAGAGGGTAATAAAATGCCAGGTATCTTACCTAAATTAGCTCAATATGAACTTACATTGTTAGATTGGATGGAAAGTCATAAAGGTTCTAGAGAATATGTTGTATTTGCTAATAAATGTTGGCCATCATTCCAAACTCAATTTGGTTTTGTACCATGTTATGTAAACAGTAGATTAGCTTCAAGGGGAATCCCAGTATCATGTGAAGTTGATATTTATGGAGTATTAAGTGAGTATATTGGAACTTGTGTAAGTAAGGATGCTGTAACATTATTAGATATTAATAACAGTGTACCAAGGGATATGTATGAAGAAGAAATTAAAGATAAATTTAATTATACATTAAAAGATACATTTATGGGATTTCACTGTGGAAATACTCCAGCATGTAAGTTATCATTTAAAAATATGAAAAATCAAATGATAATGGCAAGGGCATTAGAGCCAAACCAAGAACCTAACATTACAAGGGGAACTTTAGAAGGGGATATTATTCCAGGAAATATTACATTCTTTAGATTACAAAGCACTGCTAATAGTAAATTAACAGCTTATGTAGCAGAAGGTGAGGTTCTTCCAGTTGCAACTAAATCTTTTGGATCTATTGGAATATTTGCAATTTCAGAAATGGGAAGATTTTATAGACATGTATTAATAGAAGGAAGATACCCACATCATGGTGCAGTTGCCTTTGGACATTTTGGGAAAACTATAGCAAATGTGTTTAATTATCTAGGAGTTAAAGAAATAGGATTTAATCAACCAAAGGGAATGCTTTATAAAACTGAAAATCCTTTTAAATAAATTAATATAAAATAGTAAATATGCTTAAAGGTACCCTATAATCATTATATATTTGATTATAGGGTATTTTATGATTTAAAAAGTTTTAATTAAAAAATACAATAAAAATAATTTTCCTATTGACCTAGAGTTAACTCTATGGATTATGCTTTTTATAGGAAATAATTGTATGGAGGTAACTTTTATGAAAAATATAAAAAGAGTTTTAAAAGAGGCGTTAGTTGAAAGAATGATTAATTTAATTGAAAATGAGGAGAATACATTAAATAAGGAAACCTATGAAAATTTTCTTAATAAAATAGCAAACTAAATTATAATTAAATGCTTTTTTATTTTTGTATGAAATTAGATAGTGAATTATCATTGGAATATAAATTTTTAGAATGATGATATAATAAAGATAAATACAGTATTGAGTGGCTTAAATCACTTGATATAATAAGGAGTGATAATTCATGGAATTAAAATTTTTTATGCCAACTAAGGTTTTAATGGGAAAAGGTGTTGTTTTAAATAATTCAAATCTTTTAAAAGATTTTGGTAAAAAGGCTCTTATAGTTACAGGAAAACATTCATCAAAGAAAAATGGTTCTTTAAAAGATGTAACTTCAGCTTTAGAAAAAGAAAATATAGGATATGTTATTTTTGATGAAATAGAAGAAAATCCAAGTGTTGAATCTGTAGTTAAGGCAGCTGAACTTGGAAAACAAAAAAATGTAGATTTTATAGTTGGAATAGGTGGAGGTTCCCCAATTGATGCCTCAAAGGCTATAGGTGTTATGATTAAAAATAAAGATTTAACTGGAGAAACTTTATTCTCAACAGAGGTTTTAGAATCAATTGATATAGTTGCAGTACCAACAACAGCAGGAACAGGAACAGAAACAACTCAATATGCAATAATTACAGACCATAAAAATAGAACAAAGAGAAATCTAGGACAAAGTATATTTGCAAAACTTGCATTAGTTGATGCTAGTTATATGATGGGAATGAACTCTAGTATAACAAGAAATACAGCTTTTGATGCTTTATCTCATATAGTAGAGGGATACTTAAATACTAACGCTAATTTAATAACAGATGGTCTTTGTGAGAAAGCTTTAAGTGTTTGGGGAGAGTGTATACCTAGTCTTTTAAAAGGAGAATTTACACTTTTAGATAGAGAAAAGCTTATGTTAGCTTCAAATATGGCAGGAACAATAATTGCACAAACAGGAACTTCACTTCCACATGGAATGGGATATCCACTGACTTATTTTAAAGGTGTTTCCCATGGATTAGCTAATGGTTGTCTTTATAAGGAATATTTAAAAGTATTTAAAAATAGAGAAAAAGTGAATAATATTTATAAATGCCTAGGGTTAAAGTCTTATGAAGAATTTGAAAACATAATAGATAGATTAACTAAAATAGATATAGAAGTTACAGAAGAAGAGTTAAATACATGGAGCAAAGATTTTGCAGGAAATAAAGCAAAACTTAAAAATCATCCAGAAAATATAACCGAAGAAGAAATTTTAAAAATATATATAAATAGTTTAATAAAGTAGATAGAGGGCCATGGATTTTCCATGGCTTTTTTATTTAAATGTTATTAAAAATCAGTATTGATTTTAAAAATTTCTAGTAAATAATTTAAGTGATTGAAAAATTTTTAGTGCTTTTTTATAAGCTTATAAACTTTTATAACTTTATAAATTGGAATGTTATGACCTTATAGCGATTTTATAGGGAATAATTTTGTAGAACTATTAGTTTCTATAATCACATATAAAGTTAAATATATTATAATTTAAGTAATTAATAAAACAAAAGAGAAGGTGAAAAAGTTGAAGATTACAGATAATGTATATATGTTAGAATCATCAAAGGGAAGCCATATGTATTTAATTAAGGAAGAAGAAAGTTCATTAATTGATACAGGTATGCCAAGGAATGTAGATAAGATATTAGATGAAATCAAAAGTTTAGGTGTGGAGCTTAAAAGTATTAAAAATATTTTATTAACCCATTCTGATATTGACCATATTGGTAATGCAAAAAAACTTCAAGATATTACAGGGGCTACTGTGTGGTGTTCTAAAGAAGAATATCCATACATAGAAAATACAAAAAAGCGTTCTGGTATAAAAATAATAATAAATAAAATTATAAAATCAGAAAATCCTGCAAATTTTAAGTTTTATAAAAGTGGTGAATATATAAATGAAATACAGCCCATTTTAACACCAGGACATACAGAGGGACATACAGTTTTTCAGTATAAAGATGTGATATTTGCTGGGGACCTTTTAAAGGTTAAAGATGGTGATATTAAGTTAATGCCAAAGATTATGAACTGGAATGAAGACGAGGTTAAAAAATCAATTTCAATATTAAAAGAGTTAGATTTTAAGTGGCTTTGCCCAGCACATGGAGAGCCAGTTGAAAATGGTGAGAATGTTAAAAGGTTTCTTTTAAAATATTAGTAAATAAATCACTATATTTAGAAAATATATCAAATTAATGATTAGTATAATAAATTTCTATTACTAAGATTATACAGTTTATAAAAATTATATGAAATTATATGAAATTATATGAAAAATATCCTTTAAATATTAAATACATAGAAGATACTACAAGAGGTAATATAGTTTTATTGTAAACTATCACCTCTTTAAGTGATCTTATTTATATTCTAAAACATTTAATCTATTTATAAGATATTGAGCACAAAGTCCTGTAAATGTACCAGAGACTATAGCTGATACCATAAGGATAGGAAGGTAGTAGATTAAGGCTGTTGTATGGGTGATAAAAATTGCTACAGTTATTTGACCAATATTATGAGAGATAGCACCAATAACACTACAAATCCAAATTTGTTTTAGTGTTAAAAACTTTCTCATAATTAGCATAGATAAATAGCAAAGGATTCCCCCAGCAAGGCTATATAAAAGAACTGACATATTCCCTGAAAATATACTTCCAAGAATAATTCTACTAAGAAGTATAAGTAGAGTATCTAAAGGTCCAAGGATAAACATAGCATAAACAGTTATAATATTTGCAAGTCCAAGTTTTATTCCAGGTACAGGAGTAAGGGAAGGAAGGGTAGCTTCTATAATAAAAATTATAAGAGCCATACTAGTTAAAAGAGACATTGTTGTAAGACGTTTAGTATTCAAAAAAATCTTCCTCCTTTACTGTGACAAAGTGTCAAATTCTGTTTCTATATTTTTTGAAGTATCTTCAAGTTTTATTGTGATTTTGTGAGGCAAGCATACTATAGGAGTTACTGAGTTTGAAATCCATCCTTGATTTACACAAACTTGGTCAGAACAGTCAGCTTCACTAATAGAAATTTTATCTTTTTCCACAGAAATTATATTTGTTCCATGTTCAGTTTCTATAGTAAATTCAAAAGGCTCTATAACATTTGATAAATCAATAGATTTTATACAAATACCATCTTCATAAATATTTGCAACAGTACCTTTAGCAGGAGCTTTAAGTATTATAAAACTAAAGGTTAGTGATACAAAAAAAACTATTCCTATTATAAATATCCAAACTTTTGTATTTTTCATCGATTAATTATATTAGGAGAAATATTACTATAGTTATCTAAAAGAGTAATATCATCCTTTATCCTTTCTGTAATATATAGTTCATTATCTTTAGTTATAAAGACAGCTTCAAAATTATCATGATTTTTATAAAAGTTAATAGCTTCATCTAATCCAAGGACAAAAAGTGATGTAGATAAAGCATCGCACAAAACTCCATCATCACCGATTATAGTTACAGATAAAAGGTCACTTTCAGCAGAGGTTCCTGTTTTAGGGTCAATTATATGAGCATATTTGTTACCTAAATCATCTGTAAAATATCTTTCATAAGCACCAGAGGTTATAACAGCTTTGTCTATAACACTTACAGCTAATACATTTGAATTATCTGTTGGGCTTTTAACGGCAACTTTCCAAGGAGATCCATCTAATTTAGAGCCTAGGGTGTGGACATTTCCTCCTAAATTAATTAAGGCAGATTGAGTGCCATTTTCTTTTAAGAGTTTAATAATTTCGTTGCTAGTGTATCCCTTAGCAACACTCCCTAAATCTATTTCCATATTAGAAGGTATAGTTATTTTATCTTCACTAAGATTAATTTTTTTGTAGTTAACTGCACTTAATAAGTTATTGATTTCATTAGCATTTAGAACTTTATAATCTCCTGTAGTAAATCCCCAAGATTTTAAAATTGGGTAGATAGAAATATCTAAAGCACCATTAGTTTCATGAGATATTTCAGTAGCTCTTTTTACTAATGAGTAAGTATCTTTAGATGGAATTAATTCTTTGTTAGTATTTAAAGATGAAATTTCACTATTTGTATCTGTTACAGAAAAGAGATCTTCAAGTTCTAAGATACGTTCCTTACAAAGTTTAAGAACATCCTCATTAGAATTATAGGTAGTGATATTCATAACTGTATCCATAGCAAAGATTTCAGTAGATAGTTTTTCTATATTTTTTGAAGCAGATGTAGTTGTTAAAAACAGTGGAACACTTTTATAAATAGTTATAAATAATAAAATTAATAAGGTTATAACTATAGTTATTTTTCTAAAATTAGTTTTTAGCATCTATAAGAGCTGCCTTTACTGCATTTATTATTCCTTTAGAACTAAAGGTTGCACCAGATACTGTATCTACATCTGTATTTTGAGCATTTATAATGTTTTCTGTAACTCCTGAAATTGCCTCATCTATAAAAGGTTCATCATCTACATATTTAGTGATTTTAATGTCTGAAATAGAACCGTTAGAAACAGTAACTTCAACACTAATAGAGCCATTATATCCAGAAGCACTTCCTGTATAAGTTCCATCTATATAAGTAGCAGAAGAAGGAGGGGCAACTTCGGTTATAACCTGTGAAACTATTTCATCACTAACATTTTCATTAGAATCATTTAAAACTTCTTTAGAATCAGATTGTTCTTGTGGTAGAGAAGCTGAAGCTTCTTTGTCTGTACTTGGTGTATAAAAAACAGAAATACAAACTAAAGCAAAAATTATAGTAGATGCAAGAAGTGGTGAAGATGCTTTTCTTTTTGGAACTTTATTTTTTAAAAGTGCTTTACGAACACGCATTGCACCATAGGTTAAAAATACTATACTATAAACTAAAATATTAATTATACATTGAGTCATACCTTTTTTAGCTAGAGGGAATATTGCAATCATAACATGAACATAAATAAGACCATAGAAGACATAAGCTAATTGCTGAAGTTTTTTCCATGATTTAGGTTTCATTTTTTTTCTAACCTTAGGAAAAGAAGTAACCATAAGTGGAAGCATAATTAAAATAAGTATAATACTTATAATTGCAGCTATAACCATATTTGTAGCCATAGAACTTGGATTTGTAAATAGCTTAACAAAATGTGTCTTTCCATAAATAATATTATGGGATAAAGCTAGAATACATCCAATTATAGATAACTGTGCTCTAATTGGCATTAAAAATTTAATAGGCTTACTACCATTTTTAAAAGCCCCAGTATACATTACTACAACAAAAACTGATGTTGCTAAACTACTCTTTGTAAATATAGGAAGTATATAATCTTTAAGCCAAGACGGTGCATTTGAAATTATTCCAGAGAATGTAGTAACAATTAATGTTATAGAAATTAGAGATGCTATTATATAGCAAAGATTTGAATGTTTTTTTATAAAATCTCGTCCTATAAAAATCAAGAACGATACAATACATAAAGAAATTAAAAAATTCATATTATCCTCCTTATTAAATTAGGCACTACATCAAATAAAACATTATATGATTTAGTGCCTTTTAAATTATTCAGCCATTATTGAAAATGTTAATGGTTGATAGTCATTAAGAGTTATTGAAACATTATATTCTGTTCCTTTTTCAAGGTCAGCATTACTTGTATATGTTAATCCTGATAAATCCTCTCCATCAACAACAGTTACTGTCTCACGACCAACACCTGAAGTTATAGTAATTTTAGAATCTTTAAGTTCATCTTCACTTATTCCATCAAGAGTAAATGTATTATCTTTAATAGTTCCTGATGTTTTGTTTGGATACGGATCTTTAAAGCAAACAAAGGCTTCAACATCTTCATAACCATTTGCAATTAAAGTAATTTTATAATATCCACTACCAGAACCTTCAAAACGGTCAAAATCATAATTTATTCCAAGGTCTATACGACTTCCATGGTTTGTACTCCACCAAGAATCTGAAGCGTGTTTAGTTCCATAAGTAGCAACTAATTTAGAGTAAGTTTCATCATCACCGTAGTACTCATATTTTGCTGTTATAAAGTTTGCGCAGTATTCTAAAAACTCTGCATCTGTTAAATCTTCTCCATTTTTATTTTTTAAGTAAACATAAGCTTCTGCATCAGAGCCATATTTAGTGTTATAAGCATATTTAATATTATCTTCATCAGCTACAACTGTAACTTTAGAAGATACAGTGCCTGTAGTTTGTCTTTCTTTATAAGTTCCATCAGAATTCATAACTTTTAAGCCGTAAGTATCAGATGAAACAGTACTATCTTCAATAAAACCATTTTCTTTAGCAGAGTCTACCATGTCAGATGGTATAGCAACAGGAACACTATTAAATCCTAAAACTTTGTACTCTGTAACTTTATATTCAGCAGCTGAGTCACCTTCACCAATAGTAAAGATTGATGAAACATCTTCAAATACAGCATTATCACCTATAGCAGTAGCTGTAATGGCACCTTCTGAATCAACACCTTCAAAGGAAGCTTGTACAGTTATAGTTTCTGTATCATTAGAGTCAGTAGTGTATTTTGTTGTTTCTTTTCCGTTTTGTTCAACAGTTTCACTACCTGTTATCTTTTCTCCAGTTACTTCAACTGTGTATTGGAATTGTTGACGGTATATACCGTGTTTTGCAGTTGCACGAGTAACAGTATCAAACATACCAGAGTCATTTACCCCTTCTTTATCTGTTTCATCTGATGATTTACTTAAAGTTTCAACTGATTCATCAAGTTCTCCAGCCCAATACTCTGCGTAGCTTAAAGGAGCATATCCATAAACATATGTTGTATTTTCATCAGTTGAGGAATTGGCAGATACTTGTGAACTATCCTCAGTTTTAGTATCTGTAGTTCCGCATGCAACAAATGATGACATTAAAGATACAGCCATAATTGTTGATAAAAATAATTTACTTCTTTTTTTCATAATTTAAAAAATCTCCTTAATATATATTTTTTAACCTATTTAGGTTTTAATCCAATAAAAATTAATAAATGGAAATAAACACTTAAGAGTATACTATATAAATGTTAAATAATCAAGAATCATTTTCAATTGAAATATAAAGTTAATTTAAAGAAATAATCAATTATATATATTATAAAAAAAGAGATTTAAGAAATATAATTTTAAAATAACAAATTTATTTTAAATAAATTTGTAAAAAATATACATAATAACTAAAATAATATAGAAAAATAGACTTAAATTATTAATAATTTGTGCAAATGAACAATAAAAAATGTTAAATAAACACTAGAAAAATATATAGTAATATATTAATATATGGATATAAAAATTATGTGGGAAATAAAGTAAACGTTAACTAAAGATTATAATTAACAAATTACAAACTTTTAAGGGGGACAAAAATGGAGAGTATTCATTGGATTGGAGCAATTATTGCGTTAGTAATTGCTATAGTATTAATTATAAGGAAGGTTCACCCAGCTTATAGTCTAATAATAGGAGCTATAATAGGTGGATTAGCAGGTGGAGCTTCTCTTACAGGTACAGTTTCAATTATGATGGATGGCGCAAAGGGGATGATGCCAGCTATTTTAAGAATTTTAACTGCTGGTGTTTTAGCTGGTGTACTTATAGAATCAGGAGCAGCCTCAAAAATAGCTGAAACAATTGTAAGTAAAATAGGAGAGTCTAGGGCACTTATAGCACTAGCTATTGCAACTATGGTTTTAACTATGGTTGGAGTATTTGTGGATGTTGCAGTAATTACAGTTGCACCAATAGCATTAGCTATTGCAAGTAGAATTGGTTTAAGTAGGTCTGCAATTTTATTAGCTATGATAGGTGGAGGAAAAGCTGGAAATATAATGTCACCTAATCCAAATTCCATTGCAGCAGCTGAAAATTTAGGAGTTTCCTTAACAAATGTTATGATGGCAGGTATAATTCCAGCACTATTTGGAGTAACAGTTACATGTTTACTTGCACAAAGGCTTAAAACTAAAGGAACTATTGTAAAAGGAGACGAGAATTCTATTGAGCAAGAGGACATGCCTAAATTCTTACCAGCTTTAGTAGGACCTCTTGTAGCTATATTTTTATTGATGTTAAGACCAATTGCAGGAATAGCAATAGATCCGTTAATAGCTCTTCCAGTTGGGGGAATTGCAGGAGCTTTAGCTATGGGAAAAATAAAGAAAATTAATCACTATGCTACTTTTGGGTTAGCAAAAATGAGTGGAGTAGCAATACTTTTGATAGGAACAGGGACTTTAGCAGGAATTATTACAAATTCTGGGCTTAAGGATTTAATAATTCAAGGAATAACAGTTTTAGGTTTACCAAGCTTTGCTTTAGCACCAATTTCAGGTATATTAATGTCAGCAGCAACAGCTTCAACAACATCTGGTACAGCAGTAGCAAGTTCAGTTTTTGGACCAGCTATATTAGGTTTAGGAGTTAGTCCACTTAGTGGAGCTGCTATGATTCATTCAGGAGCTACTGTATTAGATCATTTACCACATGGAAGTTTCTTTCATTCAACAGGTGGAAGTGTTGGAACAGAAATGCAAGAAAGGCTTGCGCTTATTCCCTTTGAATCATTAATAGGATTAACAATGGCTATAGTATCAACAATAATTTTTGGAGTAATATTAAAGTAATAAAGATAGGAGGAGAAGAAATGAAATTTGTATTAGCACCAGATTCTTTTAAAGAAAGTATGACTGCTAAAGAAGCTTGTGAAGCTATGGAAAGAGGGATAAAAAAGGTAAATCCCAATATAGAATGTATACATGTTCCTATGGCAGATGGTGGAGAAGGAACTATGCAGTCTTTAGTAGATGCGACAGGTGGAGAAGTCTATTCTTTAGAAGTAGTTGGGCCCCTTGGAAATAAAGTTAAGGCTGAATATGGAATTCTAGGAAATGGAGAAATTGGAGTATTAGAGATGGCTAGTGCAAGTGGTATACATTTAGTATCACTTGAAGAAAGAAATCCATTAATAACAACTACTTATGGAACAGGTGAACTTATAAAAGCTTGCTTAGATAAAGGAGTTAAAAAATTATTAATAGGTATTGGTGGAAGTGCCACTAATGATGGGGGCGCTGGAGTTGTACAAGCCCTTGGTGGAAGGTTATTAGATAAAGATGGTAATGAATTAGGATTTGGTGGAGGAGAATTAGAAGCTTTAGAAAAAATAGACTTAACTAATTTTGACTTACGTTTAAAAGATGTAGTAATAGAGGTTGCTTGTGATGTTACTAATCCTCTTTGTGGAGACACTGGAGCATCTTATGTATTTGGTCCACAAAAGGGAGCAAACATTGAAATGGTTAAAATTTTAGATAATAATTTAAAACATTATGCAAAAGTTATTAAAGAACAACTTAATATAGATGTTTTAGAAAAAGAAGGTGCAGGGGCTGCAGGTGGTCTTGGAGCAGGGCTTATGGCATTTTTAAATGGAAATTTAAGAAAAGGAATTGAAATAGTAATTGAATATTCTGGTCTTGAGGAAAAAATAAAGAACTGTGATATGGTTTGGACAGGAGAAGGAAGCATAGATTTTCAAACCCAGTATGGAAAGACGCCTTTAGGAGTTGCTACAGTTGCTAAAAAATATAATAAGCTATAGCTTTAGCAGGAAGGGTTGGAGATGATATAGAAATTTTATATGAAAAAGGTATAGATTCTATATTTGGAATTATGAAAGGTGTAACAACTATTGAAGAAGCATTAATAAAGGGAAAAGAAAATATTGAAAAAACATCTGAAAATATAATAAGGCTTATGGCAGTACTATAATTAAATCATTTCTAGTATTAAAATAACACTTATTTTAAATTGTAATTACTTTAGGCGAGTCTAATAGGTTAATATAAAAAAGTTAGCCATGAAGATATATAGTAATAATGCTGTATAAAGGTATATTAAACTTATTAAAAGGAAGTAGATATTATGTGGTTATCAAGAACCATATCACAAAGAATAGTTATAGAGATGATGAATGTAGTACCATACAATATAAATGTAATGGATGAAAATGGAGTGATAATAGGTAGCGGGGATATAAGAAGAATTGGAACTATTCATGAAGGTGCAGTAAAGGCTATAAATAAAAAACATATAATAGAGATATATGAAGAATCAACTAGCGTAAAACCTGGAGTTAATGAGCCTATAATAATTAATGATAAATTAATAGGGGTAATAGGGATTACAGGAAATCCTGATGAGGTTAGGCCCTTTAGTAAATTAGTTCGTGTAGCAGCTACTTTGTTAATTGAACAATCTAAAATAGATGAGGAGGTTCATAACAAAAAGCTAAATAAACAGAAGTTTTATTATGAACTTACATATAGAAAAATAGATTATGATAATAGTTTTTATGAAACGGCTAAAAGTTATGGTATGGACCTTACTAAGGGATGCCAAGCAGTTCTTGTAGATGGAAATATTAAATCAAAAGATATAAAATTATTGTGTAGTAAATATCATCATTATAGTGAGATAGGGGATAGATTAGTTTTCTTTATTACTTATAAAGATGAGTATAATACTTTAATAAAAAGATTAAAGGATACTAAAGATATTTACAAGATAAGTATTGGGCCAAAGGAAGATTTTGTTGCTATTTCTCTTGAGAAAGCAGAACTTACTTTAGAGATTGGAAAAAAGATAAAACCATCGAATTTAATATATAGCTATGATGAATGTAGGTTATTCATATCATTGGCTCATGAAAATAAAGAAATGTTTACATCTCTAATCTCTAGCTTGGATAAATCAGGAAAGATATTAGAATTAATTGAAACCATTCAAGTTTATATAGAAGAAAATGGTGATATTAATAGTGTAGCTAATAAACTAAAAATACACAGAAATACATTAAATTATAGACTAGAAAGAATAACTGAATTAACAGGAAAAAATCCAAAGAATTTGTTAGACCCTTTTGAATTGATTTGTGGATTCGTTTGGAAATAGATATTTATGTAAAAGGTCGCCAGTTAAGGGGCCTTTTATTGTATTTAGACAACACCCCCCAGCAAGTGTATTTAAGAAAAAACTTTAGTAATAATAAATAATAAAATTTCTTTTTGTTATAGATATTATATTAAAAAATATAAGTTAAACGTTGACAGTAAATATTAATTACTATATAATGTAAACATATACATAATAGGGTAGTTACTTATAAACAGGCTATACCATATTGTTAATTTAGAGTATATGATAATTATTAATTTATAACAAGATATATAGTTTTTAATTATTAAATAAGAAAAGGACGATAATGATAAATTATGAAAGTTATTAAAGCAATTAATAATAATTTAGTAAAATCTATTGATGAAAAAGATAATGAAATATTAGTTATGGGGTGTGGATTAGGCTTTAAAAGGACAATTGGTGATGAAATTGATGATAAGCTTATTGATAAGGTTTACAAATTAAGTGGAGAAACAAGTTATAATAAGTTAATCAATCTTTTAGAAAACATACCACTTGAACAAATACAAGTTACTAATGAAATTGTTAGTTTTGCTAAAATGTCCTTAGGAAAAAAATTAAATGAAAATATTTATATATCTTTAAGCGATCATATTAATTTTGCTATAGAGCGTTATAATAATAAAATGCCTATAAAAAATGCTTTGCTCTGGGAGATAAAAAAGCTTTATAATCATGAGTTTTTAGTAGGAAAAGAAGCACTAAATATTATAAAGCGTAGACTAAATGTTGATTTGCCAGAAGATGAAGCAGGATTTATAGCGTTACATTTAGTAAATTCTTTAATGGATGATATGTCTATGAATAAAACAACTGATATGACTAAAATAATTCAAAAAATACTTAACATTATAAAATATCATTTTAATTTAGAGTTAGATGAGTATTCTATTCATTATGAAAGACTCATAACTCATCTTAAGTTTTTCATTCAAAGAATTTATATGGGAACTGTTATTGATGATCAAGATAATCAATTTATTGAAATATTAAAAGAAAAGTATAAAAAAGAATATGAATGCACTTTAAAAATAAAGGATTATATAAAGAGTGAGTGTAATTGTGAGTTAACTGAAGACGAGATGATTTATTTAACTATGCATATAAATAGAATTACATCTATATAGATATTGGATTGTTACTTTTAGTAGGCTATACCTAAATAAATGTTAATTAGTTTAATCTAATTAATTTTTGTTTAGGTATTTTTTTATATAAAAATAAGTAAGGGGGATATAAAAAATGGATTATAAGAATTTAGCAAAGATTATAATTGGTTTAGTAGGTGGCGAAAAAAATATTAACTCATTAGTCCACTGTGCAACAAGGCTACGTTTTAATTTAAAAGATGAAGGCAAGGCTAATACTAAAAAATTGAAAGAAACCAGTGGTGTTATGGGAGTGGTAAGCAAAGGAGGGCAGTATCAAGTCATTATAGGCAGTGATGTTAGTAATGTTTATAAAGAGATTATGAATATGACTAATTTAGATAATGCTAAAGAAATGAAAGAAAAAGATGATAGAAAACCTATAGCAAAAGTTATTGATACTATTTCTGGAATATTTGCTCCAATTTTACCTGCCATAACAGCTGCTGGTATGATGAAGGCAGTTTTAGCAGTTTTAATTGCAACTAAAGCTATAACTTCAGAATCGCAAAGTTATCAGGTTATTAATTTTATGGCAGATGCAGCATTTTATTTTCTACCAATACTTTTAGCAAGTTCAGCAGCTAAAAAGTTTAAATGTAATCAATATTTAGCAATGATGCTTGGGGGAATGCTTCTGCACCCTAATTTTGTTTCGATGGTTGCAACAGCTAAGGAAACTGGAGGGGCAATAAGTGTGTTTGGGCTTCCAATATCATTAGCGTCATACAGTTCATCGGTACTTCCAATTATATTAGGTATTTGGTTTATGTCTTATGTTGAACCAATTGCAGATAAGATTTCACCAAAGGCAGTTAAATTCTTTACAAAGCCATTAATTACAGCAGTGGTTTCAGGAATAGTATTATTAGTTGTAATTGGACCAATAGGTTACCTTGTATCTGATAAAGTTGGTTTAGCTATAAAAACTATAGAACAATATGGTAGCTGGATAGTACCAACTATACTTGGGGCTTTATCTCCATTATTAGTTATGACAGGAACTCATTATGGTCTTGTTCCAATAGGAATAAACAATCGTATGACATTAGGATATGATTCTATTTTTTACCCAGGAATGTTAGCTTCAAATATTTCTCAAGGTGGAGCATGTTTAGCTGTAGCATTTAAAAGCAAAAAGGCAGATGTGAAACAATTAGCTTCATCAGCAGGTATTACAGCAGTATGTGGAATTACAGAACCTGCATTATATGGTGTTAATTTAAGATTTAAAACTCCCTTATATTCATCAATGATTGGAGGAGCAATAGGTGGATTATTCTTAGGGATATTTAAAGTTGTTAACTATTCAGGTGGTTCACCAGGATTTTTAACATTACCAAGCTATATTGGTGGAGATTCTATGAATAATTTTGTATATGCATCTATTGGAGCTGTAATAAGTTTAGTAGTTTCATTTGTAGTTTGTATGCTTATTTATAAAGATGCTAAAGAGGATTCAGATAATGAATCTGAGGTAAAAGAAACTACTGTGAATAATAATAGTAAACAAAATGAAAAAGTATCAACACTTTGCTCCCCAGTATCAGGAAAAGCAGTTTCTTTAAAAGAAGTTAATGACCCAACTTTTTCAGAAGAGATTATGGGAAAGGGTATAGCTATTATTCCTAATGAAGGGAAAATTGTTTCTCCTATTAATGGAACAGTATCTATGTTATTTGACACAAAACATGCAATAGGTATTTTAGGTGAAAATGGAGAAGAAATTTTGATTCATATAGGTTTAGATACAGTAAAATTAGGAGGAAAATATTTTAAAAGCTATGTTAAACAAGGAGATAAAGTTAATGTTGGAACACTATTAGTAGAGTTTGATATAGATGCAGTAAAGAAAGAGGGATATGACTGCATTATACCAATAATAATAACAAATAGCGGTGAATATGAAAGTATATTGCCTATAACTAATAAATCAATAATTTCAGGTGAAAAGATTATAAAAGCAGTAAAATAAGTTTTAAATTTAGATGGAGATGTGTCTTCATCTAAATTTTTTTATAAGATAAAATTGTTATAGATGCTATGTTTCATTATAATACATATATAAATAGAATCTAAATTTAGTATATTATAATATGTAGGAACTATAGATGAGAAAATAAGAGGTAAAGATGCCAGAAATAAATATAAAGTTAAAAGATAGAAAAAAGGATAGATTAAAAATTAATAATATAAATGATTTTAAAGATGCATTAAAGGGAGAGGGGCATAATGTAGATAAATTAAGTGGTAAAGTTATAAACAAAGAAATTATAAGTTTTTTAAAATTAGATAGTTCTTTAATAGAAAAATTAAATGAATGTATTATAAAAAATAATATTACTTATAGAGCAGATAGTGTTAAAGACTTTATAGATTATATGAAAAAGATTATGGAGTTTGAGAATCAGCATAAAAGGTTATGTGAAAAGATAAGTGGAATAAAAAACTTATATATAGATAGATTAGAATATGACAGGGAAAAGGGTAAGCAAGAAGATGTTAAAGATATTATAAAAATTGTAGAAGAGGTAAAGAGAAATGTAGGTAGTGTCATATGTAGAGAGGATATAAAAAGGATAGATACTTTAGAGAAAGAGATAGAAAAAAAGTATCTTTACTCAAAGGATATAGAACTACTTAAAAAAATAATTTCTAGTAAAAATCATAATGTAGAAGAAAAATATGATGTAGAAACTAAGGTCAAAACTTTATTTATAAAGGTACCTAAGGATATAAATACAGATTATATTAAGCCTAAGGAAGGAAGTGTAGAATATCATGCTCATTTAAATATTGCTATACCAAGGATGAAAAGATTAATAAAAAATATAGATAGATACATGAAACCTTATAAAGAAGAAAAAAGAGCATTTAATATAGACCAGAGTAAATTACTTCAAGATTCCATAAATATAGCAGTAGCAACTTTTAACAGTAAAGAGTTTAAGGCTATAAGTGGGGGAAATGAAATAGAAAATTACTGTACAGCACCGCCAACAAATAAGGCTGTTTTTAAAAGCAATAAGGTTAATAGGCTAGGGAAAATAGGTACAGGCTATGATAGGGTAAATGATAGTGAAAAAAAGATATTTGAAGAGATACATAAACAAATAGAGGAAAAGTACCTTAAAGACGAAGGAAGTCTTATATTATATAGTAAGTTGGAGCCATGTCCAAGCTGTTATTTTGTAATTAATCAGTTTTGTACAAGGCATCCTAATATAGATGTAAAGGTAAAATATATAAAAAAGTATGGGGAACAATAATATAAAAGTTATCAAATTTAAAAACTTTATAAATCTAAATATTAAAAAATAATAAATTATTTATTATTCATTATACTAATTAAGATATTCTTTTAATAACTTAAAATCAGCACTATACTAAAATATAGATTTGTTAATTTTTTACTAAAAATTATAGTTATCCAAAATAGAAATAAAATAAAAATTAATGATTAAGATAGAATTTATTAAAAGCTACATAGAATATTAATAAGCAGGATTTATGGAGAGTTTTTAAGTGGATTTAAATGGAGAAAGTATAGTAATTAATGAAAGAAAAGAAGAAAAAGTGATACTATATCCAGCGATGAAAAATGCTCTAAATGGAAGAATATTTGGATATATTAATGATAAAGGATTGTTTGTAATTAAACCTAAATTTCAGATGGCTTATGATTTTAAATATGGTATTGCTGTGGTTTTAGAAAATGATAAGTTTGGAGTTATTAATACTAAGGGTGAGTATATTGTAGAGCCAATTTATGATAATATAGGAGAGTTTAAAGAAAGAAGAGCAGTATTTAACTTAAATAATAATGTTGGGGTTATAGATGATAAAGGGAATATTATAACTAAAAGAAGTTATAATTTTATAGGTGAATTTAGTGATGGTTTAGCTCTTGTTGCAATGGGTTATAAAAATGGAGATTATAGGTATGGTTATATTAATTTAAAAGGAGAAGAGGTAATTCCCATTAAATTTATAATGGGTTATGACTTTAAGGATGGTGTAGCTTTAGTAAAACTAGATTACACAACATATGCACTTATTAATAAGGAGAGAGAAATTTTAAATACGTACAATCATGTGTTTATTTATGGATATAATAATGGAGTCATGGCTTTTGCAGATAATTTTCAAGGTCCTTATGGATATATAAATAGTAAAGGAAAAGAAATAATTAAAGCAAAATATAGTGAAGCAACAGCTTTTAAGGATGGCGTAGCAGTTGTAAGTTATGATGAAAATTATGAAAAACATTATGGTTTAATTGACTTAGAGGAAAAGTATATTTTTCAGCCTATATTTAGTGATATATTAAATTTAGGGGAAGGTATGGTGGCTTTAGGTCTGCCTCTTGGAGATAATATTTTTACTAATAGAAATATTTATGCTATAGGAAATATAAAAGGAAAAATACTTACTAATTTTATATATTTAAAGGTTGAAAACTATAAGGATGGACTGGCTTATGGAAGTGATGAAGAATATACATTCTTTATAGATACAAATGGAGAAATAGATAAAAATCTTCCTAAAGTTAAGGGAAGTGGTGAACTTTTAAAAAAAGAAAGTTTGATTTATGCAAATATTGATTACATGCCTTACTATATAGGAAAGTATAATAGCGTAGTATACAAACCAAATGATACTATAAAGTTAAATGATAATTATTCTATCTTTATAAAAAAATATAAACCAAATATTAATTATTTAATTTATATTCCTAATATTTTAGATGTTGAAAATAAAGAAATAGAGGAAGTAAATAAAAGGTTAGATAAGGATTCTTATTTTAGCCCCTATAGTGAAGGAAATAATAAAGAAATAACTAAGGATGATGTTTTAGAATATGACTATTATGGAACTTTTGATATTAAGTTTTTTAAAAAGGATTTCATAAGCTTAGATCTTAATGGAAGTTATTATGTTCTAGGTGCAGCACATCCTATGCCAGTTAGGAAAACGGAAAATATAAATTTAAAGACAGGAAAATTTTACACTATAGAAGATTTATTTATAAAAAACTCTTCATGGAAAGAGTATTTAAATAGATTAATTAAATCTATGATAAATTTTGATAAAAAATATGATTATGTATTTAAAGATTCTTTTAAAGGAATAGAAGATAATCAGAATTTTTATATTGATGAAAATAACTTATATGTTTATTTTAAACCTTATGATATAGCACCATATGCTGCGGGATTTGTTACATTTAAAATACCTTTTTCAAAGTTAAATAAAATAATAAATAAAGATTTGTGGTGAAATATAACTGTAGCTAATATAAAGGTTTTAGGTATATTTTATAATAGGCAATCTATGTATAGAGCATACATGAGAACTAATTAAGAGAAGAAGAGTTTGCTAATGAACTTTTATTAAAATACCTTATTAGTCTTCTTTTTAATTATGAGTATTATAAATAATAAAATAGTTTAACAAAATAATTAAAAGATATATACATTGATTGTTAAGTCTATGTATAAAATTAAAATCAATGCTTTATCCATAATATAATATTATAATAGATAAAGCATTATTTTCATACTTATAGTTAGAATTTTTCATATAAATCCATCTTGGATTTGATAAAGTTTACTTAAATTTTAAAGAATATAAATTTTAGCGTAAAGCTTATAAAAAAGCTATATATTAATTATATTTATGAATAAAGTGTTAACTTATATAAAAAATTAATGGATTTATTGTAAAATTTATCTTGATAATGGTTAATTTTAGGTATATACTTCATCTTAGTTGAAAGAAATAATATAAATAAGTCTATGGATTGGACATTATTTTTCTGAATTTTTAGGTACTGTACTTATAAATAAATATATTATTTTATTATAGAAAAACAATGTTCACTAAATAAGTGGAGGTTAATGAAATGAAAAGAAATAAGATAGTTTCAATCTTAGAATATTCAGTGAGAAATAAGATGTTAGTTGGAATTTTAGCAGTTTCTTTAATTGGGGCCGGAGGAGTATTTTTATCAAGTAATGCCACTATTTCAAATAACACTATAGGGATTAACAAAACGGTGTTAGCGGCAACATTAAATAATGATGGTAATAAGGCTTGCGTAATAAATGGAAATGATAGCCTAGTTCTCTATACATCAGCAAGTAATTCAAGTATACAATCATACATATCAGTTGGAGAAATGTTAACAATAAATAGTTATAGTAACGGCTACTATAATGTTACAGTTCAAGAAACAGGGGCAACAGGATATATTGCATCATCTAATATGCAAAAAATAGTAAGTGGAGTTGGATATGACTTAACTTCATTAAGTGGAACAGCTTATACAACAAATGTTTCAACTGCCGTTAATTTAAGAGAAGAAGCAACAATGAATTCAGAGGCGCTTGCAAAATTAAAGAATAATACATCAGTAGAGCTTCTAGGAAAACAAGGTGATTGGTATAAGGTTAATGATAATGGAACAACAGGATATATTTATGGAGAGTACATAGCAGTAGCAAATACAAACTCAACAAGTAATTCATCAAAGACTTTAAAAACAACAGGAACAACAAGTTCTAATAGTAGTGACTCATCCACTAGTGGTAATAATACCATAATGGTAAATAGAACAGCTTATGTAGATTCTGCATTTAACACAGTAAATGTAATGAAGACACCAAGTGGAATAGGTACACAAGTTGCTACTATGACAAAAGGAGAAAGTTTTCTAGATATAAGCCAAACAGGTGATTGGGTGTACATTGAAGTAGATGGAATTCATGGCTATATTTTATCTGATGTTGTAAGTTTTACAAATCAAGATAAAGTGATAGAAGGTGAAGATCCAGGATATAAAATAGCTAGTTCACCTAGCAAACCACAAAGTTCAGCACCAACACATGTAATTATTAATAGTTATGAGTATATTGCAACTGATTGCAACAATGTTCCTATTTTAAGCAAGCCTAGTAGTACAAGTACTGTATTAAAGACTCTAATAAGCCAAACTAAAGTTTATGTATATAGTACATCTAATGGCTGGTCTTATATAGATTACAATGGAATTAAAGGATATGTTTCTTCAAATGAGCTTCAAACCACACATGTAGCAGATAGTAATGGACAAGGAGATGATATCTTAGTTGGTAGAACTGGATATATACCTTCAACAGTTACTGGTAAGGTCTATATGATGTCTAAAGAGAGTAAAGACTCTACTGTAGTTGCTACATTAACAGCAGGAGAAAGTTTCTATGTAAGTATGGAAGGTGATGGTTGGGCTTCTGTTAAATTGGGTTCTAAAACAGGGTTTATACCAACAAGTGAAATAACTTATGTTAATCCTCAGGAAAAATAGTTTTTGTTATGAATAAAAACTATTAAATATTTTAAAGAATGCAAAAGAGTTATTTTAATTGATTTACATAGTTTTTATAGTATTATAAAAGATTAAATTGTGTATAATGGATAGATAAAATATATTAAAAAGTTTGTAGATAGCTAAGAGGAAAGATACATGAAAGAACAAGATTATGAAAATTTATTAAATATAAAAACATCAGGAAAGCAAGATTTAGATGAAACAACTATCCATTATAACAGATATGAACCTACAGATTATGAAGCTTTAAATAAATTATTTGAAGAGTATAAAATAAATAGCGAAGACTTTATAGTTGATTTTGGTTGTGGAAAAGGAAGGCTTAACTTTTATTTAAATTACTTTTATAAATGTACAGTAACGGGCATTGAAATGAATAATTATTTTTATAAACAAGCTTTAAATAATAAAAAATCTTACTTAGAAAAACATAGAGAAGATAAAGAAAAGATAAATTTTATTTGTACTTTTGCAGAAAAATATCCTATTAAATCAACAGATAATAAGTTTTATTTTTTTAATCCCTTTTCAGTAGAAATATTTATGAAGGTTATAAATAATATAATAGGTTCAGTGTATGACAGACAAAGAGATATAGAGATTATTTTGTTTTACCCATCAGACGACTATATATTTTTCTTAGAAAATTACACATTTTTTATCCTAGAAAAAGATATAAGACTAGATAATTTTAAAAATGATAGTAGGGATAGATTTTTGGTGTATAAACTAGCTTATATAAACTAAAAAATTTTTAACGTGAATTGTTTTTAGAAAGACTTAATTATTAGATTAACTCATCTTTATTTAAAACCAATATTGAACTTAAGTCATAATTACTTTAAAAATATGTTAAATAAAAAGTCATGGTTTTTCCATGACTTTTTTGTTTAAGAATAATAAATTTCCTCATCTAAAGAATTTTCAGATTTTGCAACCACTAAGGCAGTTGCAGCATCTCCAATTACATTAAGAGATGTAATTAGCATATCTATTGGTCTATTAATAGCAAGAATAAGTGAATACGTAATTAGTGTAGATGGATTATTGTATCCCATTCCTGTTAGTATTGAAAATAGTATAATTGAGGAAGAGCCAGGAGCAGATGGTGTTCCAACCGATGCAATAAGTGCAAGAGCTGAAATTACAATCATGTTTTGTAGTGTAATAGTGTATCCTGAGCTACTTGCTATAAATACTGTTGCTATAACTTGCATTATAGCAGTTCCATTCATATTTATTGTCATTCCAAGAGGAAGGGTAAATGAAGATATATCTTCACTAATTCCAAGTTCCTCAATAGAAGTTTTTTGATTTAGGGATAATGCAGCAGCAGATGATGCAGCTGAAAAGCCAAGTAATGCAACCTTGGACATTTTTCTCATAAATATAAGAGGATTTAAGCCTGTTTTTACATATATAAACAAAGGATAACCAATAAGCAAAAATAAAATAGAGGCAAGGGCAACAACTAACATATAAGAAAGTGCAGAGCTTAAATGGTCTAATCCATATACTGCAAAGGTTCTTGAGATAAGAATAAAAACTGCAATAGGGCCAAAT
Organism: uncultured Sarcina sp.; assembly: GCA_963559995.1. Taxonomy (GTDB): domain Bacteria; phylum Bacillota; class Clostridia; order Clostridiales; family Clostridiaceae; genus Sarcina. The sequence continues at coordinate 28,365 of CAUWNL010000011.1, read as the reverse complement.
TTATTTATTATAAAATTTAAAAACACAGTAATTATGTTGTTAACATCTTCAAGTAATTTCTTTAGGATTTGTATTTTATCTCCTAAAGTATTTATGCAAAGGCCTGTACAAACTGCTAGAACAACAACAGCTAGTACCCTTGAGTTAGTTGAAAATATGGCTGTAATATTATTTGGAACAGCATCTATTATTACAAGAAGTGGATTAGATGAACTTGCAGTTTGTACTGATGATATATTAGCTATATTTACAGTAAATAATCCTAAAATATTTGCTATATAACCAAAGATTATAGCAACCATTAATGCAAGAATTGAGGTAGTAAGAAAGTTTAATAAGGTTTTTTTAGATATTCTACCAAGCTTTTTAGTGTCACTTATATGGCACATAGAAAGTGCTATTGATGAAAAAATCATAGGAACTATTATTAGTTGCAATGAATTTAAAAATAATTGTCCTATTATGTAAAATAGTCCAATAGCATTTTTCCCCTCATCTACGCTTATATCTTGAAAGAATATACTATTTATTATATTCCATATATTACTGTTACCACTAGATATTAAATTACTTTTTAAAAGAAGAATTAACATACCAAAAACTACTCCAAATAGAAGTGAAATAGTCATTTTAAAACCTAAATTGTTATATTTCTTTTTTAATGTTTCTGATTTAAAAGCTATATTCATAGATACCTCCTATAAAAAATTATAAATAATCAATATAAATGTATTTAATGATAAAAATATATTAATTTACAAAATATATAATAAAATTACAGCAGATTTATAATATATGAGAAAATATTTTATGTCAAGATAAGCTATTCTTTAAATGGACAGTTTTAAACCCTTTATATATTCTATAAAAGTATTAACAGCAGGAGGAAAGTATCTATCTTTCATATATGCTAAATATATATATATCTATTTTGCTTTATGTTATTTATAGGGATTTGTTTGATATTAAAATTATTAAGTTGAGGAATTTTAGCAACTATAGCTATTCCAAAGTTTTCAGCTACTAATCCAGCTATAGCATTTTCATCTTCTCCTTCAAAAATAACATTAGGATAAATATTAGATTCTTGAAAAAGCTTTAAGGTGAATTTCCCAAGACCACTATTTTTATTGTAGGCAACTAAAGGATAATTTTGTACTTCTTCAATATTAATAGATTTTAAACTAGATAGTTTATGATTATTTGGCACTATTAAAACAAGCTCTTGTTTTAGTATTGGTTCAAAAACAATGGAGGGCTCGTCCTTTACAAAAGAGCAAAAGCCTATATCATATTTTGAAGATTTTAGACCTTCTATTACCTCAGTAGTTAACTCTTGTTTAAAAGTAAAGGTAATATCTTTATTTTTATCTTTATCTAAAAAATTTCTAACTGCTTTTGGAATATAGTAAGAGGATACGGGTGCAACATAGGCTATATCAACATTCCCCCTAGTAGCATTTGTGAATCGTCTTAGTTTTTCTTCTCCAAGTTCTAGAGTATCTAAAGACTTTTCAACATAATTTAAAAATATTTTTCCATATTTAGTCAATTTAGTGCATCTACCTTGTTTTTCAAATAGTTTTGTTCCTAGCTCTTCTTCAAGGGCTGATATAGAATAGCTAAGACTAGGTTGGGAGATATGAAGCTCTTTAGCAGCATTTCTAAAATGTTCAAGTTTAGCTACAGTTTTAAAGTAATAAAGTTGATTTAAGTTCATTTATGTCGTTACCTCCAAAGAACATATTTTTAATATTTATGATATTTTTACTTATTATACTATAAATGATAGAATCTATCTATCAAAATTAATAAAAATAAGTATTATATTTATCCTTAAAATAGTTATATAATCTAGCTGTAGAAAAAAGTATTAGTATTTTATTACAAAAAATGTTAAAAAATTAACATCTAAAGTGTGATATGTTTTAAATATTTATTGATTTTATATTGGTTAATTTTTATATTTAAAATCAATACTTTATTAAACTGTGACACAATAAATTTATATATGATTATTAGAGTTTATCTGAAAATAAGGAGATAGAATAATGAAAAATACTGTTGTTGTTAGAGATTTAAAATTAGGTGAAGGAATTCCTAAAATATGTGTACCTCTTGTAGGTAAAACAAGAGAAGATATTATAAATGGTGCAAAAGAGTTACAAGATATTAAACTTGATTTAGTAGAATGGCGTGTTGACCACTATGTAGATGTTATAGATATAGAAAAAGTTAAAGAAACTTTAGTAGAACTTAGAGAAGTTTTAGGAAATACACCAATCTTATTTACTTTTAGAAGTTTAAAAGAAGGTGGAGAAAAAGAAATATCTACTGAATTTTATGCTAAATTAAATAAAGAAATTTCAGCAACTAAAAATGCTGATTTAATAGATGTAGAGCTATTTACAGGAGATGAAATAGTAAGAGAAATTGTTGAAGTTGCACATGACAATGATGTAAAAGTTGTAATGTCAAATCATGATTTCTTTAAGACTCCAGAAAAAGAAGAGATAGTAAGTAGATTATGCAAAATGCAAGAGTTAGGGGCAGATTTGCCTAAAATAGCAGTTATGCCACAAAGCACAACAGATGTACTTACACTTTTATGTGCAACAGATGAGATGGTAACAAAACATGCAAAAAGCCCAATTATAACAATGTCTATGGCAGGTCTTGGAGTTATAAGCCGTCTAGCTGGAGAAACTTTTGGTTCAGCATTAACTTTTGGGGCTGCAAAAGAAGCTTCTGCACCAGGACAAGTTGCAGTTGACGAGTTATATAAAGTATTAAATCTTCTTCATGAAAGCAAGTAGTTATTAAAATATATGTAACAAATAATAAAATAAAAATTTATTTTAAATTAAATTAGTTTTTAAGCAATGTTAAAACAATATAAAAAATTTTAAAAGGTTAATTTAAGGGGGAAATAAAAAATGGCAGAAAGAATAACAGGACACACTGAACTTATAGGACTAATAGCAACACCAATAAGACATTCAAGCTCACCTGCAATGCATAATGAAGCATTTGCAAAATTAGGTTTAGACTACGCTTATTTAGCATTTGAAGTTGGTAATGAAGAGTTAGAAGATACAATTAAAGGATTTAGAGCAATGAATGTTAGAGGAAGTAATGTATCTATGCCTAACAAAACAGTTGTTCACAAATATTTAGATGGCTTATCAAAGGCGGCAGAGCTTTGTGGAGCAGTAAACACTATAGTAAATGATAATGGTGTTTTAACAGGACATATAACAGATGGTATTGGATATATGAGAGCATTAAAAGATGCTGGAGTTGATGTAATAGGCAAAAAGATGACTATAGTAGGTGCAGGTGGAGCTGCAACTGCAATAGAAATTCAAGCAGCTTTAGATGGAGTTAAAGAAATTTCTATCTTTAATATAAAAGATGATTTTTATAAGAGAGCTGAGCAAACAGTAAGAGATATAAATGAAAAAACATCTTGCAAAGCAACTCTTTATGATTTAGCAGATTTAGATAAGTTAAAGGAAGAAATAGCTACAAGTTATATATTTACAAATGCAACAGGTATGGGAATGAAACCATTAGAAGGACAAACTTATATACCAGATTCAAGCTTTTTAAGACCAGATTTAATAGTATCAGATGTTGTGTACTCTCCAAGAGAAACTGCACTTTTAAAAATGGCTAAAGAAGTTGGATGTAAAACTTTAAATGGTTTAGGAATGATGTTATTCCAAGGAGCGGCAGCTTTTGAACTTTGGACAGGAAAAGAAATGCCAATAGAATATATGAAAGAAAAATTAGATATTAAATATTAAAAAATAGCTAAAGATTAGGGGTAAATTAAATTATGAATACAGCGATTAATACAAAAAAGAATCCAAGCAAGTACTTTTATTTAACTGCTTTTTGTGTGTATATAAACTACTTTGTCCATGGTATGGGAGCATCTATACTTGCGCAAAATTCAAGTTCATTACAATCTTTATGGCATACAGATGCAGCAGCAGTGCTTTATGTAATATCAGCTCTTGGAATAGGACGTTTCATAGCACTTCCTTTTTCAGGGGTAATGTCAGATAAATTAGGTAGAAAAAAGGCTATATTAGTTGGAGTAGTATTTTATATTGCTTTCTTTGGAGGAATACTTTTAGCACCTAATGCTCAAATAGGATTTATGGTAGCATTACTTGCAGGTGTTGCAAACTCATTTTTAGATTCTGGTTGTATACCAGCTGTAATGGAGATATTAACTGAATCAACAGGTTTTGCAAGTATCTTAACAAAGTTATTTATATCAGTTGGACAATATGCTCTTCCACTAATAATTGGATTCTTAGTTGGAAATAACATGTACTTTGGATATTCATTTATTCTATGTATAGCAATATTAGTTATAAATTCATTATTCTTATTAAGAATGCCATTCCCACAAATGGAAGGTACAAAAAAATCTTCTAAGAAAGAAGAAGTAAAGGTTGAGGAAACTGTAAAATCGAACTTCTTTATAGAAGGAATAGCACTAATTGCAATAGGATTTACATCAACTGCAACATTTCAAATTTTCTTAAATGTTAATAAAACATTTGGTATAGATGTAGTTGGAATGAGTGAAGTTGCGGCAGGAAAGATACAATCTAATTATGCATTAGGTTCAATATGTGCAGTACTTTTAACAGCAGTACTTGTTAAAAAACTAATAAAACCAGTTAGATTTTTATTTATATATCCACTTATATCACTAATAACTTTAGTTGCAATGTTTATGTTAAGAACAGAAGCTATTTGTACTATTGGAGGATTTGTAGTAGGATTCTCAGCAGCAGGAGGAGTTTTACAACTTGCAGTATCAACAATGTCAGATTTATTCCCGGTTTCTAAGGGGAAAATAACAAGTATGGTAATGATGGCATCTAGTATAGCAACATTTAGTGTTACAGCAATTGCGGGAGTTGTTACTCAAACTATGGGAACAGAAGATACTCTTTTATTAGCAGCTATAGTAACAGCAGTTGGAGTTTTACTTTCTATAGTAGTTAATGTAAGATACAATCAATTATCAAGATTAAAAGCTAAGTTAAAATAGATAATATTACTAAAGAGCAATTAAATATATGGGGGAATTTTAAGTTATAAAAAATTATGAAAGTATTTTTAGTCCATTAACAATAAAAAATATGACTATTAAAAATAGAATAGTAATGACACCTATGGGAACTAATTATGGTGAGCAAAATGGTGAAATGAGTTTTCTTCATATGAATTATTATGAGCAACGTGCAAAGGGTGGAACAGGTTTAATAATAGTTGAAAATGCAAGTGTAGATTCACCACAAGGCTCAAATGGAACAACCCAACTTAGAATAGACCATGATAACTATATTCCAAGATTATTTAAATTATGTGAAACAGTTCATAGCCATGGAACATGTATTGCAGTTCAAATAAACCATGCAGGGGCCTCAGCTTTATCATCTAGAATAAATATGCAACCAGTTTCTGCATCTAATTTACCTTCAAAAAAAGGTGGGGAAATTCCAAGACCTTTAGAAAAAGAGGAAATAATAGCTATTGCAAAAAAATATGGTGAGGCAGCTAGAAGAGCTCAAATAGCAGGCTTTGATGCAGTTGAAATTCATGCAGGGCATTCATATTTAATAAGCCAGTTTTTATCACCAACTACTAATAACAGAAAAGATGAATTTGGTGGAAGTAAAGAGAATAGAGCACGTTTTGCAAAAATGGTTATGGACGAAGTTAGAAGTCAAGTTGGACCAATGTTTCCAATAATGATTCGTATAAGTGCTGATGAACTTGTTGAAGGTGGTAATACTTTAGAAGATACATTAGAGCTTTTAGAATATTTTGCAGAAGAAGCAGATATAATTGATGTTTCAGCAGGGCTTACAGGTTCAATACATTATCAAATAGATGCTAACTACTTAAAAGATGGATGGAGATCATTCATGGCTAAGGCTGTTAGAGAAAAATTTAATAAAATAGTTATGACAACTGGTAATATAAGAAACCCTAAAGTTGCAGAAAAAATATTAAAAAATGGTGATGCTGATTTAATTGGTATGGGACGTGGACTTATAGCAGAACCAGAATGGGTAAACAAGGTAGAGTCAGGAAGAGAAGATGAACTTCGTAAATGTATATCTTGTAATATAGGATGTGCAGGAAATCGTATAGGAATAAATAGACCAATACGTTGTACGATAAACCCAGCTATAAACATTGGCGAAGGTTATAAAAATGAAAAGATTAAAACTCCTTGTAATGTAGTAGTAATAGGTGGTGGAACAGCAGGTCTTGAAGCTGCATGTACTGCTGCTGAAGTTGGATGCACAACATTCTTACTTGAAAAGAAAGATGTTTTAGGAGGACTAGCTCATGAAATATCTAAAATACCAGATAAAAACCGTTTAGCAGATTTTCCAAACTATTTAATAATTAGAGCAAGTAAGTTAAATAATCTTTTCATATTTAAAAATAGAGAAGCTGATATTGAATTTATAAATAGTTTAAATCCTAATATAATAGTAAATGCAACAGGTTCAAATCCATTATTACCACCAATAAAAGGCTTAAAAGAAGTTATGGAGAAAGAAAATTCAAGAGTTGCTTCAATTAAAGAAATGATTGAAAATATTCCAAACTATGAAGAAGATATGACTGGTAAGAAAGTTATAGTAATAGGTGGAGGAGCAGTTGGTCTTGATGTAGTTGAATTCTTTGCACCAAGAAATGCTAATGTTAGTATAGTTGAAATGCAACCTGTAATAGGTAAGGATTTAGACCCAGTAACTAAGGTTCAAACTTCAACATTAATTGAAAAACACAATGTTTTGGAGTTAACTAATACAGCTCTTTTAGAAGTTAAAGAAAATTCATTTGTTGTAAAACGTAATGGTAAGGAAGAAGAATTAGAATTTGATTATGGATTTGTATGCCTTGGAATGAGAGCAAATGCAGAAATTTTAGAGAGTTTAAGAGAAAACTTTGATTCTTCTAAAGTTGAAATAGTAAATATTGGTGATAGTGTTCGTGCGAGAAGAATAATAGAAGGTGTACAAGAAGGTAGAAATATACTAAACACTTTAAGAAAAAGAAACTACCTATAATATTATGTTAAAAGAATCGTATTTTTAATACGGTTCTTTTTGTATATTATGCTAGACTATTTTAAGAAAAAATTAGTTTTAAATAAATTTAATTTATTTTATTAAGTCCACGAAGTTTTTATTTAAGATATAGGTGAATTAAAAAATTCTAAATGTTTATCATAATTGAAATTAAATACTTTTAAATATATTATTTCAAAATATGTTTACAAGTAGAAAATGGTTTAATACTATAAAAGTAACTAATAAATAAGGAAAAGTTTGGAGGTGGTATTGTGGACTCGTATCCGGAGGGAAATTTAAGTTATATAAAAATTAAATATCTATCATACAGGAAATTAGCCATTAATACCACAAGGGAAAAATATCTTTAGTATAGCTACATTAAAGGTATAAGAGATTATAGAAATCAGTGGCTTTTTTCCATGCAAAGAAAGTAAGGGGAAAAGCTATGAAATTAAATATGAGTAAGGAAGAATTAAGAAAATTCTTATTACATGCACCTCAAAGTAAGATTATTGCGTATATGGAGAATATTCATCCAGTAGATATTCTTGATATACTACGTGAAAATCCAGGTGATAAGAGGGATATACTTTATAGATTACCTGAAAACATTGTTGCTGATATTATTGATGAGGCAGAAGTTCGCGAAAAATACGAAATATTAATGGAGTTTTCAGAGAATAAGCAAAAAAATATAATAGAGGAAATGTCCTCAGATGAATTAACTGATTTACTTGGAAAAATAGATAAGGAACAAGCTGATAAAATTTTAGAACAGATGGCAGATGAAGATGCAAGGGTAGTTCGTCAGCTTTTAAGTTATGCTCCAGATACTGCGGCAGGTATTATGGCTACAGAGTTTGTAGCACTTAATGCAAATATGACAGTAAAGGAAACTCTTAAATATTTGCAAGAGCATCATAAAGAAAATGAAAATATTAATGATTTATACGTTATAGATAAGTTTGATAAACTTAAAGGAGTAATTTTTTTAAAAGAACTTGTTACTAAAGATTTTGATTCTAGGATTTCAGAGATAATTCATACTAAAATTGAAGGTATATTATTTAATACTGACCAAGAAGAGGTTGGGCACAGATTTGAAAAGTATGGATATTTAACTATGCCTGTAGTTGATAACTCTAATAGACTTTTAGGTATAGTTACAGTTGATGATGTTATGCAAATTATGAGAGATGAAAATACAGAAGACATTCACCGTTTAGGAGGAATTGATGAAGAAGAAAAGGTTGATGGAACACTAAAGGCATCTGTAAAAAGTAGGCTTCCTTGGCTTCTTATAAACTTGCTTACAGCTATTTTAGCTTCATCTGTAGTTGGAGTATTCGAAGGAGCTATAGAGCAAGTCGTGTCTTTAGCTACATTTATGCCAATAGTTGCTGGTATGGGTGGAAATGCTGGAACTCAAACTTTAACTATTATAGTTAGAGGAATAGCCCTTGGAGAACTTAACTTTAAGAATATGAAGAAAGTTTTTTTAAAAGAAGTAGGAGTAGGTCTTTTAACAGGAACAGTTATAGGATTAACTATTGCAATCTTAGGATATATATGGGAAGGGAAAATTATTTTTGGAGTAATAATAGGAATAGCCATGATTTTAAACATGGTAGTTGCAACAATTTCAGGATATTTTGTCCCATTATTTTTAAAGAAGATTAAAGTAGACCCAGCTTTAGCATCATCAGTTTTTGTTACAACTTTTACTGATGTTTTAGGGTTTTTCTTCTTCTTAGGATTAGCAACAGTTTCATTACCATATATTATTTAAGGAAACAGCTAAAATTTTAATAGATTTATTATATTTAAGTTGAATAAAAAACTTCATTAAAATACAGAGATATATTTTAATGGAGTTTTTTATTTGTATATATTTTTACTTGTAAGTTAATTGGTTAAAGAAATTATATTATAATCATAATATAATTTTTTGTTTTTGAGTTTTTATATTTTCTACACAAGAATAATAAAATATATACTTTTAAATATTATATTAAGTTAACATAATATTCTTTAAGTAAGCCTATTATGGATTTATTAGGAAGAGTTTCTGTAATAACAGTATTAAAATCTATTATATTTGAGAAGATAAAGCTTCCAGTTGTTTCGAATTTTTCATTTAGAGTTATTAAAAATAATTCTTTTGAGATACTTATAATAGCATTTTTAGTTGAGGCATCCTCAGATAAAGTCGTACATACACTGCCATCTCTAAGATCAATGCCACTACATCCTAAAAAACCCTTGTCACATCTATATTTTTGTATTTGAGAAATAGCATAAGAGCCTACACTTCCACCTACAATAGCATTGTAATCTCCACCAATAAATATAAACTTAGCTTTTGAATTCACAGGAATCAATGAGGATATTTCATACATATTTGTTATTAAAGTTATCGGTTTATTATTTTGTACTATTAATTTAGCAATCATATAGGAAGTAGTTGAAGCGTCTAAGAATATAGTCTCATTATCCTGTATTTTTTCAAAGGCTTTTTTAGCTATAATCTCTTTTAAATCAATATTTTTTTCTACACGTTTACTAAAACTTTCAGCATTAGTAAGAGTATGCTTTATATTTATAGCACCACCATATGTACGTTGTAGTAGGTTCTTTTTTTCTAAATATTGAAGGTCTTTTCTAATCATACTTTCACTTACATTAAATTCTTTACTTAAATCTTTTACCAATACTTTTCCCTTTTCCTCAAGTAAATTTAAAATGTATTTATAACGTTCCTCAATAAACATTTATTAGTCTCCTTAAAAATTCTTATTTATTCTCATTATAATATGAAATAAATTAAAGTACAATTGACAAATAATAATAAAGAGCATAAAATGATAATAAAAATAATAAAACGAGAATAAATAGTAAATAGGGGGATTAGTATGAAAAGAGCTGTATTTTTTGATATAGATGGAACACTTTTAGATTGTGTTAATGGATTAATAGACATATCACCAAAGGTTAAGGAGGCTATTCGTTCTCTTCAAGAAAATGGGGATTATGTTTTTATTGCATCAGGAAGACCTTATGCATTTTTAAGTAAAACTATATTAGATTTTGGTTTTGATGGATTTGTTTTATGTAATGGAGCATATGTTCAGATAAATAATAAGACTATTTACAGTGAACCTATGGATAAAAATTTTATAAAAGAAATAATAAAAAAATTTGAAAAGAATAATATTCAATATATTTTAGAGGGACAACCTTACTCATATATGAATAAAGATAACAAAGCTTTAGTTGACTTTTATGAAAGTATTGGAATTTCAAGTAAGTTGATTTTAAGTGATTGTGATATAGAAAACACAGATATTTATAAAATAGAAGCTTTTTGCACTGATAAAGCACATAGGAATATATGTATAGACCTAGTTGATGAAAATACTGATTATGGATATTTTAATAGTATAGATGCAAAATTTTTTGAAATATATCTAAAGAAAAACCACAAGGCAACAGGAATATTAAAAGCGTTAGAGTATTTAGATATACCCCTTGAAAATAGTTATGCCTTTGGAGATGGAGATAATGACATAGAAATGCTTGAAACTGTAGGTTGTGGAATTGCTATGGGAAATGCCTCAGCTAAAGTTAAAAGTTATGCTAAAGAAATTACAGATACAGTAACAAACAATGGAGTAGCTGTAGGAATTGAAAAGTATATTGGAATTCCTGTTTTAAAATAAGAAGATAGATATATAATAATAGTTAATTTATTTATTAAAAGTAGCAATTAAAGCCATTTTCTATAAATATGTTTTTATAATCTAGTAAGTCTTCTTCATGGAGTTGCTTAATGTTTTGAAAATCATATGACTTATTTAGTAGGTCATATTTTTTTTGTCCAAATTGATGAAAAGGAAGTAAGTTTACGTTTTTTGCATTAATTGTTTTTAGTAATTTACAAAAACCTTGAGCATCTTTTAAACTAGAATTTATATTAGGAATAACAGGTATACGAATAATAACTTCTTTTCCTATAGATATAGCAAGTTTTAGATTTTCTATAATTAAGTCATTATAAACGTTAGTAGCTTTAAGGTGTTTTTCCCTATCATAATGTTTTACATCAAATAATAGCAAGTCCACGTTTTCTATAACCTTTAAAAATATATCTTTTTTTGCATACCCTGTAGTTTCAATAGCTGTGTGTATATTATGTTCTTTTAACCATTTTAAAAGAGCAGACGCAAATTCATATTGCATTAATACTTCTCCACCAGATAAAGTAACGCCACCTTTTGACTCTTCATAAAACAGTTCATCTTTCATAACTTCTTTTATAACATGAGATAAAGTTAAAAACTTTCCTTCCACTGAAAGAGCTTTGTTTGAGCAATTATTAGTACAGGAAAAACAAGAAATACATTTATTATAATTAAATTTTATATTTTTATTATTTAAAGAGATAGCACCTTTAGGGCAAATATTTATACAATTTAAGCAGTTAGTACATTTTGTTTTATCACATAAAATTTCAATATTACAGTGTTGGGATTCAGGATTTGCACACCATAAACAACTTAAAGGACAACCTTTAAAGAAGACCACAGTTCTAATTCCAGGTCCATCATGGATGCTATATTTTTGAATATTAAATATACAGGCTTCTGTATGGCTCATAGAAATCTCTCCTTACATGTTTTGTAATTTAATAATAACATTTATCTCATAAAATGTAAATATATTATTTTCATATAAAGATATAAATATTTCATATGAAAATAAATTGTTGCAATAATTTAAATGTATGAAAAGTAATAAAATGAAATATTACTTTTATTTGAAATATAATTAGTTTAGATTATAAGTAGTTTATGTTATAATTAGCCTAGAAATTTAGAAAAATAAGCACAAGAAAGGAAAAAGTCTATGATAAGTAGATATACAAAACTTCTTGACATAGTCAATGAAAAGAAACGTATAGAAGTTAGTAAATTAGCAGAGCTTTTAAATGTATCTCAAGTAACTACACGTAAGGATTTAGATGTGTTAGAGGAAAGAGGATTGTTAAAGCGTGAGCATGGATATGCTGTTATAAGTTCAACTAGTGATGATATTAATAGCAGATTGGCTTTCAATTATGATATAAAACGTAAAATAGCACGTGTAGCAGCTGAATTTGTAAGGGATGGGGAAACTATTATGATTGAATCAGGTTCTTGCTGTGCATTACTTGCAGAAGAACTTGCTTATAATAAAAAAGATATAACAATAATAACTAATTCTACTTTTATAGCCTCATATATAAGAGGAGGAAATGCAAAAATAGTGGTACTTGGAGGAGATTATCAAAGTGAATCTCAAGTTTTAGTAGGACCACTTACAAGAAGATGTGTTAAAGATTTTTTTGTTGATAAACTATTTGTTGGAACAGATGGGTATAATGACAAAATAGGTTTTACAGGAAAAAATTTAATGAGAACAGAAACTGTAAAAGCTATGGCTGAAAATTCTAATAAGCTATTAATACTAACAGAATCATCAAAGTTTTCAGAACGTGGGGTAGTAGCACAGTTTAAAGAAGAAGAAGTAGATTATGTAATAACAGATAGCAATATTTCTAAGGAAGTCTTAGAAAGCTTAAGGGAAAAACAAATTAATGTAGAAATAGCTAATGCAGAGTAGTTTTACTTTTATATTATTTAATCATTGTGTAAGCTAAATATAAGATTCATTAAATCAGTAATAAGTTTTTAAGATAACCTATAGTAATTATTAATTAGGTAATTACTATAGGTTATTTTTATTTCAAATAAAAAAATATAACTTATGAATGAAAATAAAATATTGACGATAGAAATATAATTGTTTATAATACAAATATAAGGGATAGATAAAAGAAAGAGATTGGAATGTTTTGATAAGAGAGATAAATATATGGGAGGAAAATTTTATGAGTTATTTTGGGAATTTAACAGATAGAATGCATAGTTTTCGTGAAGAATTATTAAATGCTAAGGCAATGGTATGTACAGAAAGAGCAAAGCTTACTACAAAAAGTTATAAAGAACATGCTGACAAGCCTATGGTTTTAAAAAGGGCTTTATGTTTAGAAAATATATTAAAAAATATGAGTATATTTATTGAAGATGATACTATAATTGCAGGAAATCAGGCATCATCTAATAGATCAGCACCAATTTTTCCTGAGTATGCAATGGATTGGGTTATTGATGAACTAGATAAATTTGAAAAACGTGATGGAGATATATTCTATATAACTGAGGAGAATAAAGAGGATTTAAGACAAATAGCACCTTTTTGGGAGAAAAATACATTAAAAGATAAAGGTCTTTCAAGAATGCCTAAAGAAACTAAAGTTTTTTATGATTTAGGTATTATAAAAGCTGAGGGTAATATTACTTCAGGTGATGCTCATATAGCAGTAAATTATGAAAAGGTATTAAATCTTGGATTAGTTGATTATAAAAAGAGAACAGAGGAAAAATTAGAAGAATTAGATCTTACAAATTATAAAAATTTAAACAAATCATATTTTTATAGAGGAATTTTAATTGTTATTGATGCAGTTGTAGCTTTTGCAAAGCGTTATGCAGATTTAGCCTTACAACTTTCAAAAAATGAATCTAATGAGGATAGAAAAGAAGAACTTTTAGAGATGTCTAGAATACTTAATAAGGTTCCATATAACAGGGCAGAGACTTTTAAAGAAGCTGTTCAATCTTTATGGATGATACATTTAGTTTTACAAATTGAATCAAACGGACATTCATTATCTTATGGAAGAATGGATCAGTATTTAAATCCATTTTATGAAAAAGATTTAAGAGATGGAATAATAACAGAGGAAAGTGCTTGTGAGTTATTAACTAACTTATGGCTTAAAACATTTACAATAAATAAAATAAGAAGTTGGTCCCATACACGTTTTAGTGCAGGTAGTCCATTATATCAAAATGTTACAATTGGTGGACAAACTCCTCATAAAAAGGATGCAGTAAATCCTTTAAGTTATTTGATTTTAAAGAGTGTTGCACAAACGAAATTGCCACAGCCTAACTTAACAGTCCGTTATCATAGAGGGCTATCAGATGATTTTATGAAAGAATGTATAGAAGTTGTAAGACTTGGATTTGGTATGCCGGCTTTTAATAGTGATGAGGTTATAATTCCATCATTTATAGAGAAAGGGGTATCAGAGGAGGATGCATATAATTATAGTGCAATTGGCTGTGTTGAAGTAGCAGTTCCAGGTAAATGGGGATATAGATGCACTGGTATGAGTTTCTTAAACTTCCCAAAATCATTATTAATTGCTTTAAATAATGGAGTTGATCCAGAATCAAAGACAAAGCTTTGTGAAGGTGTTGGACATTTTAAGGATATGAAGAGCTTTGACGAAGTTATGAAGGCTTGGGATAAAATTATTCGTGAATTTACAAGGCACAGCGTTATAATAGATAGCTGTTGTGACATGGCTATTGAAGAGGTTACAGCAGATGTGCTTTGCTCAGCTTTAACAGACGATTGTATTGAAAGAGGATTAAATTTAAAAGAAGGTGGAGCTGTATATGATTTTATAAGTGACCTTCAAGTAGGTATCGCAAATCTTGGAGATTCTCTTGCTGCTATTAAAAAGTGTGTATTTGAAGATAAGAGTATAACTACAGAAGAATTATGGAATGCTTTAGCTAATAATTTTGAAGGAGAAGAAGGGGAAAGAATTCAAGATATATTAATTAATGATGTACCTAAGTATGGAAATGATAATGATTATATAGACTTATTGTTAAGAGAAGCCTATGACATATATATTGATGAAATAAAAAAATATAAAAATACTAGATATGGAAGGGGCCCAATTGGTGGATGCTATTATGCTGGAACATCATCAATTTCAGCTAATGTACCGCAAGGAGCAGGAACTTTAGCAACTCCTGATGGAAGAAAAGCTGGTGAACCTTTAGCAGAAGGTTGTTCCCCATCCCATGCTATGGATAAAAATGGTCCAACAGCAGTATTTAAATCAGTATCTAAGTTGCCAACTCACGATATAACAGGAGGAGTATTATTAAATCAAAAAGTCACTCCTCAAATGCTAGCAAAAGAAAATGATAGAGAAAAATTAATATTATTAATGAGGACATTCTTTAACCGCCTAGAAGGATTTCATGTGCAGTACAATGTAGTATCAAGAAACACATTACTCGATGCTCAAAAACATCCAGAAAATTATAGAGATTTAATAGTTAGAGTAGCAGGATATAGTGCTTTCTTTAATGTATTATCTAAGCAAACTCAGGATGATATAATCGAAAGAACAGAACAAGTTTTATAAAATCCCATTAGTTAAGTAATACAAATCTATATGGTAAGGAGACGAGAACTATGGAATATATGTTAGATACAGCAAACATTGATTTAATTAAAAAATGTAATGAGATATTTCCTATAACAGGAGTTACAAGTAATCCAAGTATAATAAAAAAAGAAGGGAAAATAGATTTTTTTAATCACTTTAGAAAAATAAGAGAGAGCATAGGAGTAGATAAAACACTTCACATTCAAGTAGTTTCTGAGGACTTAGATGGGATTTTAAAAGAAGCAAAGGCTATTTTAGAGAATGTAGATGATAAAGTATGTATTAAGATACCAGTTAATAAGGAGGGGTTAAAGGCTATAAAAATTCTTAAAGCCCAAGGAGTTTTAGTAACAGCTACAGCAATTTATACAACGGCACAAGGATTGCTTGCTATGGAAGCTGGGGCAGACTTTATAGCACCATATTTTAATCGTATGGAAAATATGAATATAGACCCCAAAAAGATTATAAAAACTTTTGCAGATATGATAGAAAAATATAACTATAAAACAAAGATACTTGCAGCAAGTTTTAAAAATATGGGACAAGTAAATGATGCATTTATATGTGGAGCACAAACTGCAACAATGGCACCAGATATACTTTTAGACTCACTAAATATGGTGGCAATACAAAAAGCAGTAAATGATTTTAGAAATGATTGGGAAGGTATATTTGGAAATGTTTCTATAGTTGATTTGAAATAGTTATTAGTTTGAGTAAATATGAACAATGCATTAGCATTTTTAAAATTGCGTGTGAAGAGGTCATATTATTATTTTTTAAATAAAAAGCACTGCTTAAAATTTTAAGTAGTGCTTTTAAATTATTTTAGCCTTGATTTGATGGCATTGATGGAGTTTTACTTTGTTTTTGCTTTTTTGTTGGTCTGTTTTTAGCCATGTTTTTCACCTACTTTACTTAATAATGATAATAGCTTTTCCAAGTGAAAATAAAAAATGTATATGAATTAATACTTGGATATAATTTAAACATAAAAGAAATATAATCCATTAGAATATTTATTTTTGAGGTAAAGATGAAGAAAAATCTTGTTATTTATGAAAGTTATTATGGAACAGCTAAAAGAACTGCTAATATATTATCTCTTATACTATCAAATTCTAAAGTATATGATATTAAATATGCTCCAGAAAAAATAGAGGGTTATGATAATTTAATTTTAGTATTTGCTTTTCATGGTTATAGTACAGCGCAAAATATTAAGAAATATTTAAAAGAAAAGAAGGATAATATTAAAGAAAAGTTTATAACTATTATTGGGGTAGGTTTGTCTAAAAATGATTTACAAAGTTATTGTAAATCTATATATGAGATTATTGGAAAAACTTCGGATATTACAGAATTTATACAAGGTGAGCTTAGGGTTAATATATTAACTAAGAAAGATAAAGAAGTACTAGAGCAGTTTCTAGAAAAACATAATATAAAGCTTATGGATATGGGAGTATTCAAAATAGAAGATGCATGTGAAAGGGCAAGAGAGTATAAAGATATTATAAATAAACCTTTTATACAATTAGAAGAGACAAAATTAAAAAAGTGTATTGATAAGTTTATTGTGGAACATAATACATGTACATTAGCTACAGGAGTAGGAAGTCTTATAAGGGCTACACCTATAGAGTATGTATATATGGAGGAATGTTTTTACTTTTTAACAGAAGGTGGTTTAAAATTTTATGGTATATTACAAAACCATAATGTATCTATATGTATATATGAAAATTATACTACTATGAGTAATATAAAAGGCCTTCAAGTAATGGGTAAAGCTAATATTATAGATACAAATAGTGAAGAATATGCAAATGTTATGAGATACAAAAAAATAAATATAGAAAGTATGAATAGTTTAAATATAAATATGATAAAAGTTATTCCTAGTAAATTTGAATTTTTAAATTCCAATTTTAAACTTAATTCATTAGATATTAAACAAATATTAGAATTTTAATATAATACTATATATAAAAATAAAAGAGTTTAAGATAAGATCATATAAACATATTTGAATATGATAAAGCATTAAAAAAGTTCAAGGTCTAATTAGTTAAGAGTATAGATATAATTTACTTGTATAATAAACTAAAAAACGTTATTTTAAGTTTTTATGGTAAAACTAAATATATATTAAAATAACGTTTTAATTAATATAAAAACTATGTGATTATAAAGCATAATGTATTAATATATAAACAGGAAAAATATTAGTATAAGTTGTAATTTTATAATAAAAAGTTTATAGTGTGGTTATTTAAGAAGGAAAAGGGATTTATGATTATAGAAAATAAGGAAAAATTTAAATTAAAGAATAGCTATTTAAGCTACTTATTAATGTATCACTTCTATTATTTTTCTTGGGCATTATTTGCAGCATTAATATCTGTATATCTATTAGATTTAGGGTATAGTGCTACTGAGGTGTCATTTCTTTTATCAGTATCATTTATATTTTCTATGATAGTGCAGCCTGTAATTGGTTATTTAAGTGATAGATTCTCTATAAAGAAGGTTAATTCCATAACGTTATTAATAGGGGGAATGGGAGCAGTAGCTTTTATGTTATCTAAGGATTTAATATCTTTGGTATTTTTTTATGGGTTAGTTATAGGTATGATTAATGGAACTAATCCTGTAATTGAAAAAATGGCTACGACTAGTAGATTCTCTTATGGAAAAATAAGAATATGGGGAACTATTGGTTATGCTACAGGTTCTCAAGTAGCTGGGTTAATTTATGAGAATATATTTCCTAAGGCTATATTTATATTTTTTGTATTATCTATTATTTTAATTGTGATAGGTATATATGGAACAGAAGAATTAAAGGAAGTAAACTTAGAGAGTGAATTAGCTGTTGAGGATGTAAACAAAGAAAATAGTTTTATTAAAATTTTAAAGAATAAAGAATACTTAATTTATCTTATTATAGCTGGAATATTTTTTGGAACAACTAACGTTTCTAATTCTTATATTCCTGCAATGCTTCAAGAACAAGGTTTAGAAATGGGTGCTATATCATTTATATTATTTTTAGCAGTTATCTGTGAGGCTCCCATTGTATTTTTTTGCGGTATTTTTATGGATAAGGTATCTAATAAGAAATTATTAATTATTGCTTTTTTATTAATAATAACTCAATATTTTTGTTATAGTATAAGTCCTTTAATATCATTTAAAGTTTTTGCCACGTTTTTAGCTAAGCACGTTGCAGGAATGTTATTTGTAATGATTAACTTAAAGGTTATATCAACTATAGTTAGTGTAAGATATCAAATTACAGCATTAGCTTTAGTTGCAACTATTTCTAAGAATTTAAGTACTGTTATATTTCAGAATGTGTCAGGATTTATTTTAGATAATTACAGTTTTGAAAAAATGTTTTTGGTTCTTATGATAGCTTCAGTAATAGGGCTAATAGTCGTAGTATTTTATAAAATACCAAGTGGTAATGATAAGAAGTTATTTAGTCAATAGTAGGAAAAAGGATATTTAAATATATTAGTAGAATAAAATTATTAATTGAGTAATTATTACTATTTTAAAATATAGTTTAGACAGATTAATAAATGGGAGAAATATGATGAGAGAAAAAGAAAGAATGTTACAAGGAAAATTATATATAGCACAAGGAGAGGAATTGGCAAGGGATATTAAAAAATCTAGAAAGTTAACTAGATTATTTAATGCTACAACAGAAGAACAAATTAACTACCGTACTGAACTTTTAAAGGAGTTATTTAAGTCCACTGGGGAAAAAATATATATAGAACCACCTTTTAGGTGTGATTATGGATGTAATATTTCTATAGGGGAAAGTTTTTATGCAAATTATGATTGTATAATAGTTGATGTATGTAATGTTAATATTGGAAATAATGTGTTTTTTGGCCCTAGGGTAAATATATTTACAGCAGGCCATCCTGTAGATGCAGGTGTTAGAAACACAATGTTAGAGTTTGGAAAATCCATTACCATTGGAAACAGTGTATGGGTAGGAGGAAATACTGTAATAAATCCAGGGGTAACCATTGGAAATAATGTTATAATTGGTTCAGGATCTGTTGTTACTAAAGATATACCAGATAACGTGATTGCAGTTGGAAATCCATGTAGAGTATTAAGAAAAATTACAGACTTAGATAAAGAGTATTGGGAAAAACAAAAAGAAGAATATTATGAAGATATGAATTAAAAATAGATAATTAAAATTAACATGTTATGTTTTAATTATTATTAGTTTTAAGTGAATTTTAGATTATTATATATTCATTTTAAATTAGTATTTATTTAAAACATAATTTTTTTATTTAAAAAAGAAATAATATTTACAAAAATTTATAATATATAGAAATTATTTTAAAATTACATTTTAATAGTAGTAAAAAGTATATTATTTTTAGATAGTATATATTAGAATATAATTGTAAATAAGGAATATAAACTTAAAATAATAGTTATATTACAATAAAGATTACAAAGGCAAAATAACTGATTGATTGAAGAAATAATATTAGAAGGGGGAACTTGATGATATGACATATAAATTAATAGCTTGCGATATGGATGAAACACTATTAAATAGTGATCATATGATTTGCCAAAGGAATATAGATGCAATAAAAAGAGCAAAGAAAGAATTTGGTATTAAGTTTGTTCCAACTACAGGGAGAGGTTATGCTTCCTTAGAAAGAGATTTAAAGCTTTTAGATTTATATGATAAAGAAGGAGAATATGTTATTTCCTTTAATGGTGGGGCTTTAACTGAAAATAAAAATAATAGATTGTTAGAATTTAATGGTATGACTTTTTCTAAAATGAAAGAAATTTTTGAGTTTGGTCTTAAACAAGATGTTTGTATTATTATATATACAATAGACAAGCTATATGTTTATAATCTATCAGAAAGTGAGAGAGAAAGAATAGAACATGAAAAGCGAAAATGCACTATTATGAAGGAAAATACTGTTGATTTTTTAGAATATGAGCCAATATCAAAGATTTTGTATCAAAATGCAGATATGTCATATTTAAGAACTTTAGAGTCAAAGATGAAAATAATTACAGATGGATTTTGTAGTGTTAGTTATTCATCTAATCGTTATATTGAATTTAATTCTATAGGAGTAGATAAGGGAAGAGGATTAAAGGATTTAGCAAAAATATTAAATATAGATATTAAAGAAACTATTGCAGTTGGAGATAATTTTAATGATATGGCAATGCTTAAAGTTGCAGGTCTTTCAGTAGCTGCAAATAATGCAGTTGATGATGTTAAAAAGGCTTGTGACTATACTACTAATGCAAATAATAATGAAGGTGTTGTAGCAGAATTAATTGAAAAATTTATTTTTGAAGAAAATTTAGCTTTAGTGTAAATTAGTTTTTTATAAAATTATAAATTAAAAAATTTAGGGTAATTAATTTATTTTAAAATAAAGAATAGTAATATATTACTTACTTAAAAATAACATAGTGTTAAATTTACAATTAAAATAAAAATTAATAAATTTAGGGGGATATTATGAGAAAAGATGGTATAAAAATAGTCACAATTGGTGGTGGGTCAAGCTATACACCAGAGCTTATAGAAGGTTTTATAAAGAGAAAAGATGAACTTCCAATAAAAGAAATATGGCTAGTTGATATTGAAGAAGGAAAAGAAAAACTTGAGATAGTTGGAGCTATGGCTCAAAGGATGGTTAAAGCAGCAGGGCTTAATTGGAAGGTAAATTTAACATTAGATAGACGTGAAGCTTTAAAGGATGCTGATTATGTATCAACACAGTTTAGAGTTGGGCTTTTGGATGCAAGAATTAAAGATGAAAGAATTCCATTATCTCATGGAATAATAGGACAAGAAACTAATGGCGCAGGAGGAATATTTAAAGCTTTTAGAACAATACCTGTTATATTAGAAATAATTGAAGATATGAAAGAGTTATGCCCAAATGCATGGCTTGTAAACTTTACAAACCCATCAGGTATGGTTACAGAAGCTGCTATAAAATATGGTGGATGGGAAAGAACAGTTGGATTATGTAATGTTCCAATAAATTGTATTCATCAGGATGCTGAGGCTTTAGGTAAGAACATAGATGAATTGACATTTAAATTTGCAGGATTAAACCATTTCCATTGGCATAGGGTGTGGAATAAATCAGGAGATGAATTAACAAAAGAATTAATAGAAAAAATATATGATCCTGAAAATCAAAAGGAGCAAGAGAATGCCGGAGTAGCTAATATTAAAGATATCAAGTTTAATTATGACCAAATACAAGATTTAGGGCTTTTACCTTGTCCATATCATAGATATTATTATAGTACAGATGATATGTTAAAAGATGAAGTTGAGGAATTTAAAAAAGGTGAAACAAGGGCAGAAGTAGTAAAGAGAACTGAAGCTGAACTTTTTGAATTATATAAAGACCCAAACTTAGACTATAAACCTGAGCAATTAACAAAAAGAGGGGGAACACATTACAGTGATGCAGCTTGTGAATTAATAGCATCGATTCATAATGATAAAAAAACTATCATGGTAGTTAGCACTAAAAATAATGGAGTATTAACTGACCTTCCTTATGATTCTGTAGTAGAAATTTCAAGTATTATTACAGGAAATGGACCACAGCCAATAACTTGGGGGAAATTTGAGCCTGAAGCAAGGGGATTAGTTCAATCCATGAAGTCTATGGAAGAGACAACAATAGAGGCGGCCATTACAGGTAATTATGGAAAAGCACTTCAAGCTTTTACAATTAATCCATTAGTTCCATCTGGAGAGATAGCTAAAACTTTATTAAATGAGATGTTAGTAGCACATAAAAAGCATTTACCAAACTTTAAAGAAAAAATAGAAGAAATTCAAAGAATAGAAGAAAGTCTTATGACTTTAGTATAATTTTTAAGTTTAAATAGCAGTTTCTATTAATTTAGGAGCTGCTATTATTTTTTGCATTTTATATTATTTTAAAATAAACATGTAAAACAATAAATAATATATTAAAAATATGATTAACTAAAGCTTTTTACAATCTCTTCTTCTTTAATATAAGTTATTATTTTTTCAAGATTTAAAATGGTATTTCTTTTGAATGATTTAGCACATTTAAGGCAGCAACAAGGCTTGGACAAAAGATTTTTATCTAATGTGTAATAAATTTTAGAGTTTTCTTCTATTTCTTTTCCACAATTAATACAGGTTTTCTTCATAATTGAAACCCTCCTTACAATACGAAGTTGTATAAATATATATAACTTTAAGTAGATAATAGCATAAAAGTTTTATTTGTAAAATAATTAATAATTTAAAATATAGATTAAAAATTGTGTTAGTAAATAATTACTTAATTGATTTTTGTCATGAATAATAGTGACAAAATAGAGGTTTATAAAAATTGAAATATAGTATTAATAAAATATAATTAGATTATGGAATATTTAAGCAATTTAAGTTTAAATATTTTTAATTTAGATAGCATTATAAATAAAGTTAAAGATAGATAGGTAAAGCTAATAATTATTTTAATTTCTATCTAATGAAAAGTTAAATAAGTTATAATTAAGGTAAATAAAAGAATAAATAAAGCGCCAGAACTTAAAAATTTAAATTTTAGTTTTGTTCTGAGATTTTTGTTGATTTTATAAATTAGCATTATATTAAAGTATAAATTAATTTTTAAATAGTAGTTAAGTTGACGAGGATAGGGAGTATCGAAAATTCGGCGGATACCCTACGGTATTTACACTACCGAAAACATTGGACAAAACTTAAGAGTGATTTTAAGGACAAAGCCAATTAGGTGTAAATTTAACCTTAAGTTTCTTATTTAATTTATAAAATAATTAAATGGGGGAATAAGAACATGTGTGGAATAGTTGGATATGTAGGACAAAGAGGGGCAACAGAAGTTTTAGTTAGTGGTTTATCAAAATTAGAATATAGAGGTTATGATTCAGCGGGAGTTGCAGTAATTGAAGATAAACATATTAAAGTTAGAAAATGCAAGGGAAGACTTAAAAACCTTGAAACAAAACTAGAACAAGAGCCTTTAAAGGGGAATATAGGAATAGGACATACAAGATGGGCAACTCACGGAGAACCATCAGATGTAAATTCGCATCCACATAGTACTGGAACAATTAATATTAGCGTAGTTCATAATGGAATAATAGAAAATTATGCTAAATTAAGAGAGTGGCTTGGAGAAAAAGGATATAAATTTTCATCAGAAACAGATACAGAGGTTATTCCAAATCTTGTAGATTACTATTATGAAGGGGACTTATTAGATGCTGTTATAAAGACTACTAAGAAATTAGAGGGTTCCTATGCAATTGGAGTTGTATGTAATAATGAACCAGATAAAATAGTAGCGGTTAGAAAAGATAGTCCGTTAATAGTTGGTCTTGGAAAAGATGAGTTTTTTATAGCATCAGATATCCCAGCCATATTAAATTATACTAGGGATGTTTATTATTTAAATGATAAAGAGTTTGTTGTATTAGATAAAGATGGTGTTAATTTATATAGTGAAGATAAAGAAGAAATTAATAAAGAAATATCTCATATAACTTGGAGTGTTGATGCTGCTGAAAAAGATGGTTATGAGGATTTTATGTTAAAGGAAATACATGAACAACCAAAGGCTATAAGAGATACCATAAAATCAAGAGTAATGTTAAATAGTCCAATTAATTTAGATAATATTAAATTAAGTAAGGAAGACTTAGACAAAATAGATAGAATCTATATAGTAGCTTGTGGTACAGCATATAACGCTGGAGTTATTGGGAAAAATGTTATAGAAAAACTTGCAAGGATATCTGTTGAAACTGATATAGCATCAGAGTTTAGATATAAAGACTCTATAATAACTAAAAATACATTAATTATAGTATTAAGTCAATCAGGAGAAACAGCAGATACTTTAGCAGTATTGAGAGATGGAAAAGCTAAAGGGGCAAGAACTATAGCTGTTACTAATGTTGTTGGAAGTTCAATAGCTAGAGAAGCACATAATGTACTATATACTTGGGCAGGACCAGAGATAGCTGTTGCATCAACAAAGGCATATGTGACACAATTAATTACTTTATACTCAATAGCATTACATCTTGCACATTTAAGGGAAGCAATTTCTAATGAAGAAGTTGAAAAAATAAAGAAAGAAATGTTGTTATTGCCAAATAAGGTTCAAAAAATATTAGATAACAAAGAAGAAATACAAAGGTTTGCATCTAAACATTACACTGAAAAAGATATGTATTTCTTAGGAAGAGGTATGGATTATGGAGTTGCAATGGAAGCTGCCCTTAAGCTTAAAGAGATAAGTTATATTCATTCAGAAGCCTATGCAGGGGGAGAGTTAAAGCATGGAACAATAGCATTAATTGAAAAAGGTATTGTTGTCGTTGCTTTATTTACACAAAGTCAATTAATAGATAAAATGATTAGTAATATACAAGAAGTTGTTACAAGGGGTGCTGAGGTTTTAGGTGTTATGTGTGAAAAAGATTCACATAGTAAAGATTCAATAAAATCAAAAATAACAATACCAGATACATTAGATATATTAACACCAATTCTAAGTGTAGTGCCATTACAGCTATTTGCTTATTATGTTTCTAAGGCAAGAGGACTAGATGTGGATAAGCCAAGAAATTTAGCAAAATCAGTTACAGTTGAATAATATTTAAAAGTGGATTTTTTAATCCACTTTTTTTATATAATTTTATCTTAGATAGGTTGTAATTAAAAAAGTAAGATAGTTGTTTAGTTTTATAGGAGAGAGAAAATATTAAGGTAGTATATTATTGAGCTCGAGGATTACTTTATTAAAATAAAACCTTTAATAAAACAACATTGTTTACATTTATGACTTTAACAGTTTATATAAATTGAGTATAATTATATGTATATTTCACTAATAATATTATTTTAAGGAAGTGATTGTATGGAATTATTACCTCTTGGCTCAATAGTAATTTTAAACAATGGGTTTAAGAAGTTAATGATTATAGGAAGAAAAATACTTCAAGGAGAAAATGAAAAACTTTATGATTATTTAGGATGTTTATATCCTGAAGGGGATATAGGAGATAACTATAAATTTATTTTTAACCATAAAGATATAGATAGAATTATTTTTAAAGGTTACGAGGATGATGAAGAGAAGGCTTTTAAAAAAGTGCTAGAAGAAGAAAAAAAGATATAAATATACACTTTTATAGGCACTTATTAATTAAATATAGAGTACAGGGTATTTTGTTAGTAAGTGTTTTATAATTATAAACCTTAAAATAAGAATAAATTGTGTATATTTAAGATCATCTTTAAGTAACTATTCACATTTTATAAAGTATTGCTAAGGTTAAATTTATAAATAATATTATATATAAATAGGAATAGGAGTTAAGGAAAGAATAGGATGAAGAACAATAAATTAAATTCTAGGCAAAAAGAAATAATAAAGATACTTACAAGATCTACAATTAATAAACCTATTACAACATCTATGATTGCAAAAGAGTTATCTTTAAGCTCTAGAACAGTACTACGAGAAATGCCTAAAATAGAAGCCTGGTTAGATGAAAATGAGTTTAAGTTTATAAAAAAGCCAGGTGTTGGATTAATTATTGATGAAGATTTAGATAATCAACAGTTAATATTAGAGTTACTAGAAATTGAAAAAATAAAGAAACAGTATAGCAAAGAAGAAAGAAAAAAAATAATAGTAGGTGAGTTGTTAATTGCAAAAGAACCTTTGAAATTTTTTTATTTTACATCACAGTTAAAGATATCAGAGGGAACATTAAGCGGAGATTTGGATGCTATAGAGATATGGCTTACAAAGTTTAATATAAAATTAATAAGAAAGCCAGGGCTTGGTATATATGTTCAAGGGGAAGAAAGTGATTTTAGAAAAGCTTTAGTTAATTTGTTTTATGATACTATAGATGAAAACGAATTGATAGATGCGGTAAAAGAAGTAGGAGAATCAGAAAAAAGTAAAGATGTAATAGAGCTTTCTGTTGAAAATAAGCTCCTTAAATTTATTGATAGAGACATAATAAAATCAGTTGAAAAAACTGTGGGGGATTTAGAAGATGCATTGGATATTAAATTAGCTGATAATGCATACATAGGCTTAGTAGTTCATTTGTCATTAGCAATACAAAGGATAGAAAACAATGAAAAGATTTCTATTGATGAAGAAACATTAAAGGAGTTATCAAAACTATCTGAGTTTTCAATGGCAGAAAAAATTGTTAAGGCAATAGAAAAAGAATTTAACATAGATATTCCAAAGGATGAGATTGGATATATAACCATGCACTTAAAAGGAGCAAAGTTAAGATTAAACAGTAAAGCAGAGGATTTTAATTTATCTAATTTAGATGTAAAGCAAGTAGCATATCATATTATATCTACAGCAGAGAAAGAATTCGGTGTTTATTTAAGGGAAGATGGAAGATTAATAATAGATTTAACAAATCATTTAGTCCCTGCAATAAGTAGATTAAAAATGAAACTTAATATAAGAAATCCATTATTAGAAAATATAAAGGAAAATTATTTTAGGGAATTTGAAGTATGTTCAAAAGCTTGTGATATATTAAAAGTTATGACTAATTTATCTGAAATACCAGAATCAGAAATTGCATATATTACTATGCATATTGCAGCAGCACTAGAAAAAAATATATTAGATGAAAAAGTAAATATTGTAATAGCTTGTCACACTGGTATAGGGACTTCTAGGCTACTTATGTCAATTATAGAAAAAGAGTTTAAAAATATAGAGGTTATAGGTACTATATCATCTATAAATATAGATATTAAAAAGTTAAAAGATGATGGGGTTGACTTTATAATTTCAACTGTGGAATTAAAGGTAGATTATAAATATATTAGAGTAAATACAATAATTACTGAGCAAGATAAGATGCTTATAGAAGATAATATACGACGTGTATTAAAGAAAAAGAAATATGAAAAAGTAGTTAAAAAGGATTATATAAAAAGTGTTAAAGAAAACTCTAAATTAAATAAAAAGCAGATAGGAGAAATAACAAATTTAGGGGCAAATATCATTTCATTTATTGATACAATAACTTTAAAAAAAATAAAAATGGTGTATACAATAAATAAATTAATACAGGAAGGAAGCTTTATATTAGCACATGATAATGAGAGTGCAAATTAAAAAGAAAAAAGACTATTAGAAAGAGAATTAATTGCTAGTACTTATTTATCTAAATTAAATGTTATGTTACTGCATTGTAGAGTTTCTTGTATAGAGGATTTAAAATTTGGATATATAAGATTAGATAAACCTTTAAAAGAGGAGGACAAGCTTATTGAAGGTGGAGTTATTGAGTTAGTATCTGATAAATTTAATAATGTTCATACTCAAATTATGGGAGAAATAAATGAAAGCTTGATAGAAAGGGAAAAATTTATAAAAATATTAAAAGAAAAAGATGAAGAGGATATTATAAGCGAGATAGAGGAAATACTGGTTAATCTCTACAAGAAAGAAATAGAGAAGAGTTTAGGTGATTTAAGTAATGATAATTAGAGAAAGGGTTCAAAAATGTGGAAAATTTTTAAGTAGTATGATTATGCCTAATATAGGAGTTTTTATGGCTTGGGGAATAATGGCTACGCTTTTTATGCCTTTTGGATGGATACCAAATGATGGTTTAGCTAAGATTGTAAGAGCCTTATCAATAGTTGTTTTACCAATTATGATAGGAAGTTCAGGAGGAAAGTTAACAGGAGGAATGAGGGGAGGAATAATTGCTATAGTGGCTACTATGGGAGTTATTGCTTCATCTAATATGCCT